>CALZGI010000165.1 GCA_945786855.1 Thermodesulfovibrionia bacterium
ATTCTCCGATTGTCATTATAGGCGGTTATGAAAATACCTGTTACCCCGAGGAGCATGTTTATATATATTCCCAGCTTCAGGGTTGTCAGTGTTCCAAGGGAAGGGATAAAAATAAATCCCGCAAAAAAAGCACCAAATAGCGCTCCAAAGGTATTGAAAAAATAAATATTACCAATGGAGGTGCCTACAGAGCCGACTTCTCTGGACACTATCTTTCCGATAACCGGCAGGGTAGCGCCCATAAGAGTAGTCGGTATGATCATGATGAGGAATGAAAGTATAAACTGATAGAATGTGATAAAGGTGTAGCTGTCAGGGTTAAGCTGAAATGCCTTTATCATGAGAGCGGGAAGTTTTGAAAAAAGTGGTATTAAGAGATATGCTGAAATTCCAATCCCGATCTGCATCCAGGAAAACATCACAAGGTTGATCCGCCTGAGTTGAATCAGGCCTGTGTGACTTATCAGAAAACTGCCCAGTGCAAGTCCCGCAAGGAAGCCGATAAGAATCATCGTAAAGGCATAGGTGGAACTCCCAATAATCAGAGATAAGATGCGGGTCCACACAACTTCGTGGGAGAGAGAGACAAATCCCGAAACCATAAAGGCAATAACAGCGAATATAATTAACCCTTTTTCCTTTGTGTTCGAGGGAGCCCCTTCTGGAGATGATTCAACTCTGTCCTGAATGTCCTCCTCTTTGCTTAACCGGAGCGCGTAGAGCACTACCACAATGCCAATTCCGATGTTGAGAAATGCAGCTGTCAGCATTGATGCACGCAGCCCGATTATTGCAATCATATGAAACCCGACCAGATAGGTCCCTGCCACAGCGCCAAGTGTGTTCATGGAATAGAGAACGCCCAGCCTTGATGGCAGATTTTTGAGCTCCCCGATAAAGAATTTGCTTATGACCGGAAGGCTTCCACCCATAAGTGAAGCGGGAACCAGCATGACCGTGAAACTGAGGATAAATTTAATAAGCAATTTTTCGGGATTGCCTGCGTCACCGGTGTTTATCAAATAAAGATAGAGTCTGGATGAAAGATTTTCGAGAAAAGGAAAAATAAGAGCGTAGACCCCGATACATACTTCAATCAATCCGTAGAGACGTAATCTATGCCGTACACGGTCTGCAATCCTGCCAAAAACAAGGCTGCCGAAGGCAAGCCCCGCCATAAACGCTGACAGGACCGTTGTAATTGCGTATGTTGTATTCCCATAGGTGAGGCTGAAAGAACGTGTCCAGAGGATCTCGTAAATAAGAGCGGAAGCTCCGGTAAGGAAAAAACAAATGTAGATGATAATATGCTTTCGCATAGTAGTGTTTTCAACGAATTATAGCAGACTTTCAAGCAGAATCGGGGGAACCAGTGAAACCCCCTGGCACTGTGAGGGAGGCGCAGCAGAAAAGGGATAAATTTCCTGTGACCTTTTACGGGAATGGTTCATTGATAGTATAATGTCTACGGAGGTTTTCATATTGAAACTTTTATTGAGGAACGGAGGAGGCTTTTTTTATACTCCTGATGAGTCATGCTGAAACTCTTAATATTTGATCTTGACGGAACACTTGCAGATACAGGGCGTGATATTACAAATGCTCTGAACTATGCGCTGAAACCCTTTGGATCGAAGGAATATTCTGTTGCAGAGACAAAGGCTATGGTGGGGTCAGGAATATCAAAGCTTCTCCGCTCTCTTATTCCCGGGGAGTCAAAATCTGACAGGATTCCCGATGAAAAGGAAAAGGAAGTGCTTGATCGTTTTCTTGATTACTATTCCAAACATCTTCTTGATACGACCATAGCCTATCCCGGAGTAAAAGAAACACTTGCCAGTTTCACGTCATACAGAAGGGCCGTTCTTTCAAACAAAAGAGAGCACTACTCAAGAGAGATTCTTCAGGGACTGGAGCTTGCTCAATATTTTGATAGTATCCGGGGAAGCGACAGTGTACGTGAAAAAAAACCTTCCCCTGTCCCCGTGCTGGATCTTCTGAAAGAATTCAATGTAACGAATAATGAGGCGGCATTAATTGGCGACAGCAATTATGATGTGGAGGCAGGTAAGGCAGCAGGAATAAAAGTTATCGCCGTTACCTATGGTTTTCGGAGTATTGAATATTTGAAAGATGCAGATTTTATTATTAACAGATTTGACGAGTTGCTGAATGTGATTCCGAACCTGTAGGGGCAGGTTTAAAATCTGCCCCTGCAACGTTGATGCAATATATGAACAACTCTTTAAAACCGAAACAAGGTGAAACCCTTGACAGCATTAAAGATATCAGACTGTTCCAGGCGAAGAACGGCTACCGTTTCAGTGTTGATGCCCTTCTTCTTGAGAACTTTATAACTGCCAGCAGGCTTGGTAAGGGAATGGAGCTGGGGACAGGATCGGGCATAATTTCCATTCTTCTTGCCCAAAGGTTGAAAGACCCGGAAATCATGACAGTAGAGATCCAGAAATCCCTTGCAGAGCGTGCAAAGAGAAATATCATCCTGAACGGACTTGAGGGAAGGGTAGAGGTTCTGTCAAAAGATATGAAAGCACTGAAAACAGATTTTTCGACAAATTCCTTTGATTTTGTGTTTTCAAACCCTCCTTTCAGAAAACCCAAAACAGGGCGTATGAGCATACATGAAGAACGTGCTGTAGCAAGGCATGAGATAGAGATTACCCTGCAGGAGTTAATTGAAACAGCTGCATATTTGCTTAAGCACTCGGGAAAATTTTACGTAATCTACCACCCTTTCAGGCTGACAGAGCTTATAGAAATGCTCCGCAGATCCCGTCTTGAACCAAAAAGAATGAGATTTGTCCATTCACGGTCCGGGGAAGAGGCAAAAATGGTATTAATCGAAGCGGTAAAGGGCTCCGGCATATGGCTCAAAATCGACCCCCCCCTTTATTTATATGAAAAAGGATCTCAATATTCTGAAGAGTTGATGGCAATCCTTGATAAGTAGTGCCCCCGCCTAAATGTAAAGAAATGATACACTTAAGCGATCTCTTCTCGAACTAAATATCTAATAAAAACTTGCCTTTACATGTCGGCTGTCGAATTTTCCCCTAAATATCACACAATGTGTGTCGAAAATATTAACAATTGTTTGGATTTATTTTTTCGAAATTATGTAAAAACAGAGAGTTATGTCTTGGCAGGAAATTTGCTTTACATATAGTAAAGTTAATTAACACTCAGGGGTTATATTGCATAAGGGGTGCATGATTACTAATTTAATTCTTTAACAGCATTCTCCCCCCTCTACCCTCTTTCTACAGGTTTTACCTGTACGAGAGAGGGTTTTTTTATTTCTTTGAACTATTGGTAAAACAAAAAAAGGGACAGATGAGAAAACCTGTCCCTTTTGATAGAATTCGCTTACTTTCCTAATACCGGTAATGTTCCGGTTTATAGGGGCCTTCAACGGGCACCCCGATATAATCTGCCTGGTCCTGAGTGAGCTTCGTCAGCCTGACGCCGATTTTTTCAAGGTGGAGCCTCGCCACTTCCTCATCGAGCTGTTTAGAAAGCCGGTATACTTTTTTCTCGTAATTGTCTTTGTTTTGCCACAGGTCAATCTGAGCAAGAGTCTGGTTGGTAAAACTGTTTGACATGACGAATGAAGGATGACCTGTTGCACAGCCAAGGTTTACAAGCCTTCCTTCAGCAAGGAGGAATATTGAATGTCCCTCCGGAAATACATATTTATCAACCTGAGGTTTAATGTTTACCTGTTTGATGCCACTGTATGCATTCAGCTTGTCCACCTGGATCTCATTATCAAAGTGGCCGATGTTGCAGACAATGGCCTGGTCCTTCATTTTGGCCATATGCTCTATCCTTATAATATCTTTGTTGCCCGTTGTTGTGACATAAATATCACCTTCACCGAGCGTGTCTTCGACTGTTGCAATTTCGTACCCTTCCATTGCTGCCTGTAGCGCGCAGATAGGATCAACTTCAGTAACAATAACCCTTGAGCCATATTCCTTCAGCGACTTTGCACATCCCTTGCCTACATCTCCATATCCGCAGACAACGGAGACCTTTCCGGCGAGCATAACGTCAGTAGCCCGCTTTATGCCGTCAGCAAGAGACTCCCTGCATCCGTACAGGTTATCAAACTTGGATTTTGTAACAGAATCATTTACATTGATTGCGGGAATGAGGAGAGTCCCTTTGTTCATCATTTCATACAGTCTATGAACTCCTGTTGTGGTTTCTTCACTCACACCCTTCCAGTCAGGAACAACCTTGTGCCACTTCCGGTTATCTTCAGCCAGGAGTTTTTTCAAAAGGTCATTAATAATCTTCAGTTCCGCATTGTCAGTCGGCTCATCAAGAATGGACGCATCCTTCTCAGCATCATATCCCCTGTGGATAAAGAGAGTTGCGTCACCACCGTCATCTACAATAAGCTGGGGCCCCTTGCCCCCTGGAAATGTAAGTGCCTCATTCGTGCACCACCAGTACTCCTCAAGTGTTTCACCTTTCCAGGCAAATACCGGCACTCCTGCTGCGGCTATCGCCGCCGCGGCATGGTCCTGGGTCGAAAATATATTGCAGCTTGCCCACCGGACATCTGCTCCGAGGGCAACAAGCGTCTCAATCAGAACAGCAGTCTGTATTGTCATATGAAGGGACCCGGAAATCCTGACGCCCTGCAAAGGCTTTTCCGCTGCGTGCTTTTCCCGTATTGATACTAACCCTGGCATTTCCTTTTCTGCTATCTCAATTTCTTTCCTTCCCCATTCGGCAAGGCTTATATCAGCGACCTTGTAATCGCTCGTTTGATTATCGACTGCTGTTGACATCTCTGCTACCTCCTTGATTTGAAATGTAATTGCTGTCCCTTAACGCACATGTCAGGCTAATCCCTTGATTTATTTGCGCTAATTGGCATAATGCTCCTTTAGAGCCTAATCATAATACTAACTTTAATTCAGGCATATTTGCAATAGAACCTCTCGATAATGATGTGATAGTGCTCAGTGAAGAGACAGTTAAAATCATTTAGGAGGCAGGTGTAATATGCAATGAACAGATATAAAAGGCGGGCAGAGGTATATTCCCACTGCCCGCTCTTACACAAATATCAGGCGTTACTGACGGCGGTTTTACTATTCTTTACGGCGTCCTTGAGAGCTTCAGCCTTATCAGTCTTTTCCCAGGGGAAGCCTTCCTCTTCTCTTCCGAAGTGGCCGTATGCAGCTGTCGGACTATAAATAGGCCGTAACAGATCAAGCATTGTAATAAGCCCCCTCGGTCTCAGATCAAAGTGCTCCCTCACCAGGTTGACAAGAGTTTCTTCATCAAAATCGCTCGTCCCGAATGTCTCAATACTGATTGACGTAGGCTCTGCGACCCCTATGGCATAGGAGACCTGGATTTCGCAGCGGTCCGCCAGACCGGCAGCGACAATATTTTTTGCTACGTAACGTGCCGCGTATGCAGCGGAACGGTCCACTTTGGAAGGATCTTTCCCGGAGAATGCTCCTCCGCCGTGACGGGCTGCGCCGCCGTAGGTATCTACAATGATCTTCCGTCCAGTGAGTCCGCAATCACCTACCGGGCCTCCAATGACAAAACGCCCTGTTGGATTGATATGGAACTTGGTATTTGGGCTTAGCCAGTCAGGCGGCAGGACGGGCATGATAATTTCATCCATCACTGCCTCTTTCAGGGCCTTGTATTCTATCTCTGGGGTATGCTGGGTCGAAAGAACAACTGCTTCAATGCCCACAGGTTTATTATTTTCGTAGCGTAATGTTACCTGGCTCTTGGCGTCAGGACGGAGCCAGGGGAGTGTGCCGTTCTTGCGCACATGGGCCTGGCGCTGCACGAGGCGGTGAGCGAACGTAATTGGAGCAGGCATGAGGACATCTGTTTCGTTTGTAGCATATCCGAACATTAATCCCTGGTCGCCGGCCCCCTGTTCATGATCGTTGGTTTCATCGACGCCCTGGGCGATGTCTGCCGATTGCTTGTCGATTGAAGTCAGCACGGCGCAGGACTCCCAGTCAAAACCCATATCTGAATGGTTGTAACCGATACGTTTGATGGTTTGCCGCACTGCTTCCTGCAAATCAACCCATGCCGATGTCGTTATTTCTCCTGAAATAACGACCATCCCGGTATTGACCATCGTTTCGCATGCTACACGTGCCGCAGGATCTTCTTTAAATATTGCATCAAGAACTGCGTCTGATATCTGATCTGCGACTTTATCAGGATGTCCTTCTGATACGGACTCAGATGTGAACAGGTGACTGCTATTTTTCATATGTTGCCTCCGTTAAAGAAATTAAGTCATATTTTACCCTTAATTTCCACTTTTTATCAATATCCAGCAGGTGGGACTGAAGCCGATGAAAGCTCATTTGACAGAACGTGATCCCCATAAGGTATAGTAAAAAAACGGCTTTTCCTACAGACAATTCTATGCTGGATAATATAGTAATTAAAGGTGCACGGGTCCATAATCTTAAAAATATAGACCTGAAAATACCCCGCGACAGTCTTGTGGTTATTACCGGCCCGTCAGGTTCGGGAAAGTCCTCTCTCGCATTTGACACACTCTATGCTGAAGGGCAGAGGCGTTATGTGGAAAGCCTTTCTGCCTATGCACGGCAGTTTCTTGAACAACTGCAGAAGCCTGATGTGGATTCCATCGAAGGCCTTTCTCCATCCATTGCAATAGAACAGAAGACAACATCAAGGAGCCTGCGTTCAACCGTTGGCACTACTACGGAGATCTATGACTATCTGAGAGTAGCCTATACCAGGATTGGTGACCTGTCATGCTATAAGTGCGGCAGTGCCATTGCAACGCAGCGGGTTCAGCAGATAATCGATTCTATTTCCACCTTCCCTCTCAGGACCCGCATACAGATACTTTCTCCTATTGTTATCGGCAGGAAAGGGCTGTATAAAAAAGAGCTCAATGAAGCGCGGAAGAAGGGCATCATTCGCGCACGAATAGACGGTGAAATGGTTGATATTACGAAAGAGGTCGAACTGAACAGGCACAAAAGGCATACCATCGAAATCGTTATTGACCGGTTAATCATCAAGCAGGGGATTGAAAAGCATGTTTCAAGAGCGATCACCCATGCAATGGGTTTTTCTGACGTGGTAATCATAAATATCATAGACGAAGGGAAGGACCTTTTTTTCAGTACGAAACTTGCATGCCCCAATTGCGGTGTGAATTATCCCGAAATCAGCCCGCGTTTTTTTTCCTTTAACAGCCCCTTCGGAGCATGCCCGAAGTGTAACGGCCTGGGGTATAACACTATGCAGGACGATGATGACGACCTTCAAAGCCTTTCAACCTGTACAGCGTGCAATGGCATGCGGCTTCGACAGGAAGCCCTTGCAGTAAAGATCAACGGACTGAACATTGGAGAAGTGTCGGCAAAGCCTGTCAGCGAAGTGAGCGAGTTCCTCGGGAAACTGGAGCTTACCAGAACGGAGCAGGCTATAGCTTCAAAAGTTTTGAAGGAAACAAAAGAACGTCTCTCCTTTCTTAACAGGGTAGGGCTTGGCTATCTCACCCTGAACCGACCTGCTGTTACTCTCTCGAGCGGTGAAGCCCAGAGAATTAAACTTGCGACACAGATAGGCTCATCGCTCACTGGAGTGCTGTATATATTTGATGAGCCGACGATAGGTCTGCATCAGAGGGACTGCGGAAAACTCCTTGACAGCCTCTGTGCACTAAAAGAAATGGGCAATACGGTCATTGTTGTCGAACATGATGAAGATACAATGAAAAGGGCGGACCACATAATAGATATGGGGCCGAGGGCAGGAGTGGAAGGCGGCCACATAGTATCAGAGGGGAGCCTGAAGCACATAATAAATGATGACAGGTCCTTAACCGGTAAGTACCTGAGCGGCTCCCTGACTATTCCTGTTCCCAAGAAGAGGAGGGATTCAGATGATTTTCTTGCCGTGAAAGGAGCGCAGGAATTTAACCTCAAAAATGTGGACGCATTCATTCCCCTGGGTGTACTCACCTGTGTTACAGGAGTGTCCGGTTCGGGAAAGAGCACCCTGATTGTGGAAATTCTCTATAAGGCACTTTCGAAGAAACTGTACTCTTCGAAGGACATTCCGGGCAAGCATGAATGTATTCTGGGAATCGAAAAAATAGATAAAATTATTGACATCGACCAGTCTCCGCTGGGAAGGACCCCCCGATCAAACCCTGCTACCTATACAGGTATTTTTACACTCATGCGAAGTCTGTTTTCCCAACTCCCGGAGTCCCGCGTGCGGGGGTACAAACCGGGCAGGTTCAGCTTCAACATTGCGGGAGGCAGGTGTGAAGCCTGTAAGGGGGACGGGCTCATAAAGGTGTCAATGCATTTTCTCCCTGATGTCTATGTGCTTTGTGAAGCATGTAAAGGCAGCAGGTATAACAGGGAAACGCTTGAAGTAAAGTATAAAGGCAGGAGCATTTCAGATGTGTTGGGCATGACAGTAAAACAGGCGCTTGAATTCTTCGATTCCGTCCCCCCCCTGAAACGCAAACTGTCTACTCTCGACAAAGTCGGGCTGGGTTATATACAGCTTGGACAGCCTGCAACGACTCTCTCAGGAGGTGAAGCCCAGAGGGTAAAACTATCGCGTGAGCTGAGTAAAAAAGCTACCGGCAAAACAATGTATATCCTTGACGAGCCTACAACGGGCCTTCACTTTATTGATATCCAGAAACTTCTTGATGTTCTGAATGAACTGGTAAATGCCGGCAACACAGTTGTGGTTATCGAGCACAATCTTGATGTAATAAAAAGTGCGGACCATATTATCGATCTGGGGCCTGAAAGCGGAGAAGGCGGCGGGGAAATAATAGCGACAGGTACACCGGAAGAAGTGGGTATGAACCCGGAATCATACACAGGGAAATATCTGAAAGAAAAACTTGGGATGGAAGAGGCGGTAGCGTGAAAGGAAGTGCAAAAGTGCAAAAGTGCAGAAGTGAGGAAGGCAGCGGTCAACGGTCAGCGGTCGGCAAAAACAAAAACCACATGTTCGGCTTACTGCTTCTTTCGTGGAGCTTATTCTTATTCGGCGGCTGCACAAACGAGGACAAGATGTTCAAGGAAAGCCGGATGCTCATGGATACGTACTGCACGATAACGGTTGTCAGTCCTTCAAAGGTGAAGGCCAGGGAGTCTATCGATGCAGGATTTGCAGAAATCAGAAAACTCGAAAAACTTCTGAATTACTTTTCCGAGGACAGTGAAATTACCGCTATCAATAAAGCCGCCGGGATCAGGCCTGTGAGGGTAAGCGCTGATACCCTCGAAGTGCTGAAAAAGACATATGCTGTCTCCGAAGTGACGGGCGGAGCATTTGACGCGACGATTGCACCGGTTATTCAGCTGTGGAAATTTTCAAAAGATTCATCTGGTAGAATGGTTCCCTCTGCGAATGTTGTGAAGCAGCGGCTCGGACTTGTTGATTTCAGAAATATTATTATCGATGATGAAACCTCGAAAGTGTTTCTCAAAAAAGAGGGGATGGAGATTGATCTTGGAGGGATCGCGAAAGGATACGGGGTGGATAAGGCCCTTGATGCAATGAAATCGAAAGGCATCAGATCTGCGCTCGTAGCTATAGCCGGAGACATCCGGGGGTACGGGAAGAACCTCTCCGGGAAGGGATGGAAAGTGGGCATTCAGAATCCTCGGCCTGAAAGGGAATCAGAAAAACCCTGGGAGGATATCTTTGCTGTTTTACACCTGGAAGACAGGGCAATATCAACGTCGGGGGATTACCAGAGGTTTTTCATGAAAGATGGAAAGCGATATCATCACATACTTAATCCTGCAACAGGATATTCTGCTGATTCGGGTTTGATCAGTGTTACCGTGATAGCGACTGAAGGATACCTCTCTGATTCTCTTTCGACGGCGGTTTTTATTCTCGGTGAAGGGAAGGGAATTCGGTTGCTCCAGTCAATGGGGCTTGATGGAGTGCTGGTTAATTCAGATAAAGAAATTGTTGTAACAGAAAATCTCTCAGCACAAATAAATATCCTCAACCCTGCATTTACCATGGCAGATTAGTCGCTGAATTATCCCCATTTATAATGTAACCCCGATAATGCATTTTCTGGTTACATCTGTTTCTGTAAGATTGTTTTACTCTTGTTGGGCATGCTTGTAATATCATGCAACAGTTCGAATAATAATGCTAAAGTTGCTGGTTAATGTTCCGTTTGTATGTGTATTACTAATTTCTGAGGAGGAACATTATGAATCACATGCAGAGAATCAAACTAACTTTATTATCCTTAAGTGCGCTTGTTCTGATTGTTGCCGGCTGTGGAGGCAGTGGCGGCAGCGGGTCCGGTAGCAGCGCCAGCGGAACTGCTGCAGCACTGAAAGTTGCCGACAGGGTCAGTGTAGTTGATGCGCAGGAAGACGGCGGCGGAGTTGACGGGGCATCTTCCTCGGCTCAGGTGAACAATAGCGGTTCTTTTGTTCAGGCTGTCGGCGCTCTGAGTATCGGCTCCGATGCATTGCCCGATCTGGGCACCCTTTCCGTGTCAGACCTCCCGTCCAGTTCGGATTATCATCAGGACCCGTCCAGCACCTATGTGGAGGAACGCTCAGCCGAGGCCTTCGGCATTATTAACGAGATTCTCTGCTATATGGGACAGACCCGGTATGATCTGATGTTGAATAAGGGTGAATACCAGGCGCAGATAGACGTCGGTCAGTGTGAACAGGAGCGGGACGATGTGGCCAGTGCCGGTCAGGACTCCCAGAACCAGTCGTCAGGTTCGAACATGACTGAATACGATCTCTGGACAGTGAACTCCTCGAGGGCTGACAGCAATTCACCCCATATAGTACAGGTATGGTTCGACGAAGAAGGAGAAGCAGGCGGACCGGACGGACACGAAGAGCCTGCACAGACCTTTGAAGTGAAGGTTGCCATAATCGAGGGAGTGAGTGAAAAAAACCCCTTCGGACTCTTTACCCTTGACTTTAAAGCATCATCTCCTGACAGCGGCAAAACCCTTATGACCGGGTATCTGAAATCGGAAGTTGACAGCACCTCCGGCGACGTTTTGCTCAAGTTTTACAGTGACGGACATTTTGGGCAGGAAAAAGTTACTCTCAAGAGGTCATCTGAAGGAACTTCCGGTGCGGGAAGCACCTACACCGTATATGATGATCCCCGTGGAACGGAGAGATCGTCCTATGACATTGCCTATAATGATTCCTATTTTTTCAGGTCCGATGGTGACAAAGAAGTATGTCTCGACAGGAAGAACCCTGACGTATCGGCATGGAGATACGGCATGTACAATGACGAAAATCACAGGAACCCGGGAAAAAGGGTAACCGTCAACTCAGGGTTCCCCATAAAATACAAAAAATACTATGGATGGGCCGGGTACCACGGAATATGGCTGCCCGATGATGCATCAGTATCAAACGGTGATACCGTGTACAAACAGGAGTATGACGGCAACGGTTCGTCAGAAACACCCTACACGGTATTTGTTGCTCGTGGAAAGCTGATAAAGCATACGAAAAAATCACTCACGCTGGGCGAGATAGCCAACATTCCACTCCAATGGCATACCTGCACGAACCTGGGATGCAGCGAGTACCGGCTTGAATGGGACCGGTCCAATGAGAAGCTCTACAAAACGGCAGAAATGGACACGAACACATGGGTATGGCAGGATATCAATCCTCCGGAGCAGGTTGTCTTTGACCTGCAGGCATGGGATTTCAACTTCTATTCAGACTCCCTCGGTGGAAGCGGTCGCGTTAATCTTAAGGATCCAACGGATCCCACGGGTGCGGCCCAGATTACGTTGACAAACACTACTCCCCTCTTCTTTCATTTGCAGGAAACGGTGTATCCCGGTGACAGAGGTGTTCCTGCAAACTTAGCATGCTTTGAAAACTGTCTTGACCCGTCATCGATCAATACGGACAATCCCTACTTTGCCAAGAGCACATGGGAAACACCGGGCAACAATGATGAACTGAACCAGGGAGTTGTGCTGAGCAACTATGGTGAACTGATCCAGAGAGTTGTGCTGAGCAACTATGCTGAACTGAACCAGGGAGTTGCACCCAACGCACTGGCTGCTGAAACAAACTACGTGCCCTATACCTTCGATGATGCAACAATGGAGTTGAACTACACGAACGGTCATGCCACTAACTCCGATAATGCAACAATGGTGTTGAACGACACGAACGGTCAGGCCACTCCTGTAGTCATGACAAATAACAGTAATAATGAACACGGTTCATGGAGCGGGGCGCTCATTGAGCCCACGGAAGACAACCTGGCACTCCTTGCCTGTGACTGGAATAATCACGGTACCTGTGTCTGGCAGGTATGGGACAAGCTCGATGTATTCTATACCTGGGAAACAGGTACCCAGCAGTGGAACAGGCTGACTGCACTGCAGGACGGAAATTCCTTCATCAGTTTTGATCCTCCCCTCTCTGTTGAATATACCCATAGATGGAGTGATTCGGGCACATCGAAGTTCTACCTCGAGTACAACGGCTTCGGTGATATGCACGGAATCCCCGGGAAGTGCGTGGACATGGACACCGGTCGTGAAACAGACTGCTGGGATGAAGGTAGCGAGAAGTACATACGGTGGGTGCCGGAGTTTACGATTCCTGACAAAACATCCGTAACTGATGCTGCCAGGGGTGGGAAGTATTATGTGAAAGCACTCGAAAAGGAAGAGCGGATGAGATCTGTCAGTAAGTCAAGGTGCACGGAATCGGGACTTGAAATCGAAGTCTATGAATTACCCGACGGCAGCGATTATGCGGACCCCGATCTTGGGCGGCAGCCTAATGTAGACGAGGCACCGGCAGTTATTGGAGGGATTCTCCAGTAATTATTGTATATATCAGCTAAAGTGGCGGGGCTTTGCCCCGCCCTTTTTTTTAACTGACCCGTTCTGTACAGTACTGGTTTCATTTTCTATTTCATTTTTCCGACTGCCGGCTTTATACTTAAGGCCTAATGGATGAAAAAAGAAAAGCCCCCTCGCCAACATTCAATATTGGAGGGGGAGGACCGGATGATAGAGTTCGCCCCGAAACCATTCATATAGCGCTTCTTTCGGCCTATGCAGTCGGACTTCACAGCATAGAGGCCCTGATACCAACTCCCGTACCCTGGCTGAGGCTGGGTCTCGCAAATATCATCACCCTCACCACACTGTATCTCTACGGATTGAAGGCGGGAATGATTGTTACTCTTACGAGGATTATTATCCGAAGCCTTTTGGCGGGGACCTTTCTCGGCCCTGCTTTTATCATGAGCCTCGGCGGTGGTGTAACGAGTACTCTGGTCATGTGGGGGCTTTACGGGATCTCAAGGAGATTCTTCAGTCCCGTAGTCGTGAGCATCTTCGGGGCGTTAACCCACAACATCGTACAGCTTTTCCTGGCATACATACTCTTTGTTCGTCAGATTGATGCCATCCTTATAATCAGTCCTTTTATTCTTGCTGCCGGTCTGTTAACGGGCACGTTTAACGGAATTGTGACGAGGTTGATAATTAAGAAAATAGAAGAAAAAAAAAGGAGAAAAGACCGGCGGGGGGCTATAGGCTAGAGGCTATGGAAAAAACAGGCCATAGGCGAGAGGCAATGGGATTCTGGATTTTAATTTTTTTCCTATAGCCCATAGCCCCTTGCCTCGTGCCTGTCTTTTGTCAGACTGTCTTTATCATAAATAAATTATGGGAGATTTTATTCACTTAAAAGGGCATAATTATATATCATGGGCAACGGGAATAAGGAAATATTATCTTTGAAATAAATTACAGAAGGAGAAAGAATGGTCAAAACAATTGAACTGGTTGACGGAGTAGTAAAAATGCTCGATCAGACAAAACTGCCGCGGGAAGTTGTGTATGTGGATTGCAAAGACTATCGTATGGTAGCCAAGGGGATAAAGGACCTCTGGATACGGGGTGCACCGGCAATAGGCATTGCGGCATCCATGGGGATAGCCATAGGGGCGCAGGAAATAAAGACAGATAATTATCATGATTTCATTGCCGGCCTGGAACCTGTTTTTCAGACCCTGCTGGAGACACGGCCGACGGCGGTCAATATTCAGTGGGCCGTGGACAGGACGAGAAAGCTGCTGGATGCGAGAAAGAATGAACCTGTTGATGCCCTGAAAACCTTTCTGAATGAAGAGGCAAACAGGGTGCTCGAGAGTGATATAGAAATTAATAAAACAATCGGGAAGTGGGGATCACAGTTTATAAAAGACGGTGACACCATTATCACACACTGCAATGCCGGGTCACTCGCAACAGGAGGATACGGGACAGCCACCGGCCCGATCAGGGTAGCCGTGGAGCAGGGGAAGAACATACATGTCTATGCTGATGAGACGAGGCCGGTTCTGCAGGGATGCCGGCTGACATCATGGGAACTCATGGAGGACAACATCCCTGTCACGCTGATCACCGACAACAGTGCCGGTGCCATATTGCGGAAAGGGGAAATCAATCTTGCTATTGTGGGAACAGACAGAACCGTCGCAAACGGTGATGTTGCAAACAAGATAGGGACATACTCTCTTGCCGTCTTATGTAAAGAAAACGGAGTGCCCTTTTATGTGGCAGCCCCGTTAAGCAGTATTGACTTTTCCATACCGACGGGAGACCTGATTCCCATTGAAGAGAGAGGCCCTGAAGAAGTGACCCATGTTTTTGGATGTCATATAGCGCCTGAGGGGGTTAAGGTCAGAAATATTGCATTTGATGTTACTCCTGCAAAATATGTAACAGGCATAATCACTGAAAAAGGGGTGTTCAGGCCGGAAGATCTGCACACGCTCAATGAACCGGGGGCGGATCTGGAATCAATACTGCTGAAAGTCTGAATCTAAAGGAGCACATCAAGATTTGAAGCGATTTTTCCCGGTCTGAATCGACGTGTGCCGGGAGCCTGCTCAAGGGGACCGGAAAAATGTTACACTGTATGTCTTAAGATGCAGGAGTATATGCTATGGGGCAAATGACCATTAAAGAAATATGGGAGTATTACAAAGATGACCTTACCTCAGCCGAGGACAGGATGTCCGCAATTCTTGAAACGGTTGCCCCGGCAATTTCTGCGGTCGGAAATCATATCTTCTCAGCCGGTGGAAAGCGTATCCGCCCCTTTCTTGCCATCCTTTCCGCAGGGATCTTCGGTGCCCGCGGAGGAGATGTCAGTACCCTTGCAAGCAGTGTGGAGTTCATACACGCCGCATCATTGATTCATGACGACGTAGTTGACGGGGCACATCTCAGGAGAGGAAAGCCATCTGCCCACTCGATCTGGGGTAATCAGGTTGTGGTCCTTGTCGGCGATTTTCTGTACGCCAATGCATTAAGGCTCGCAAACCTTCTCAAGCGACAGACTGTCATGGACGCACTCTGTACGGCTACGGCAAAAATGAGCGAAGGGGAACTGATACAGCTTAGCAAAACGGGTAATCCTGATATGTCAGAAGAGGACTATCTGAAAATAATCCGCGGCAAAACTGCCATTCTGATGTCGGCAGCCTGTCAGGGCGGAGCGGTACTCGGCGATGCAGCGAAGGAGCAGGAGCAGGCCCTGGCCACCTTTGGTCTGAAGTTCGGTTATGCCTTCCAGATATCAGATGATATCCTTGATTACCGGGCAGAGGAAAAAGTGTTCGGAAAGAATCTCGGCAAGGACCTGGAAGAGGGGAAAGTGACCCTTCCACTCATAAACCTGCTGCGAGATGCCGACGATGGTGAGCTGGACAGGGTGAAAGAGATAATCGCCGCTGATACAATCGCAGAAAAAGACCTTGCCGATATCCAGGACCTTTTCGATAAACACAACTCCATAGAAAAATCGTACAATAAAGCTGCTTCGCTTATTCATGAAGCAAAAAGTGAACTTGATATTTTTAAAGATTCCATGGAAAAGAACTCTCTCCTCACCATTTCAGACTATGTCCTGACCAGGAAGAAATAGGATGAAGGATTACGGTTTGAGCGGAAAGTGAGAAGAATTTTTTATATAATTCAGATAATTCTGAATTCTTGAATGAAACATTTGTAATTTGGAATTTTTCAAATTATGCATCCTCTTGTGCAACTCGCGAAAGACACAGTAGAAAAGTATATAACCGGCGGAGAGCTCATGAACTTACCCCTTGACCCTATTGCTGAAATGAAGGAAAAAGCGGGTACTTTTGTGTCTATTAAAATGAATGGAGAATTAAGGGGCTGCATAGGTACTTTTCAGCCGACGACAGAAAATATTGCTTCCGAGATCATTCAAAATGCCGTAAGCGCAGCGACCCGGGATCCGAGGTTCCCTCCGGTGAACTCATCGGAGCTCGACAGCCTTGAATATTCAGTCGATGTCCTCGGGGAACCTGAAAAAGTGTCGGACAGGAAAGAACTTGACCCTGAAAAGTATGGTGTAATTGTAAAAAGCGGAGACAGGAAGGGCCTTCTCCTTCCTGCCCTTGCGGGAGTAAATTCAGCTGACGAACAGGTCAGTATAGCCTCCATGAAGGCGGGAATATATGAGGGAGAGGATATTGAACTCTTCAGATTTCAGGTAAAGAGGTATAAATAAAATGCATGACAAAACCCCTCTTGAGTTTGACATTGAACGCCATGAGAAATTCAAAACTTCAGTCAACGTAAAAACATTACTGGTTGCGCTGATTATAAGTCTCCTCTTTTTCGGCGGATACACATTTATGTTAAAGAGAGAACTTGCAACAATAGAACAGGAAGCACTTGAAAGGAGAGCTGATTTCAAGAAAGAAAAAATTGAGCTTCTGAGACAGATCAAGCATCTTCAGGCAAAAAAAACTTATTCGAGAGAGTATATGAACCTTAGGGAATTAGTTTTATCCAACAATTATTCGCAAAGTGTCCCCAGACCGGAAGCCCCGTAATCATCCCCATCGCCTTGTTAGGGTCTCTTCCACTCGCCGCTTTTCCCACCCTTTTTTCCCATGAGCCTGATATCAGAAATAATCATTGCCCTGTCAACGGCTTTGCACATGTCATATATGGTAAGTGCTGACACCGAAACTGCCGTCAACGCCTCCATTTCAACTCCTGTCTGTCCGGGACATTTTGCTGTTGCTTCGATTTCAATGGTGGCCGCTTTTATGTTTACCGTAAAGTCAATTGCAACAGATGAGAGATTCAGCTGATGGCATAAGGGGATAAGTTCGAAGGTCTTTTTTGCCGCCATGATTCCGGCAAGTCTCGCAGTTTCAAATACATTGCCCTTCGCTACTTTGTTGCCCCTGATCAGGGTGAGGGTCTCTTTCTGCATGTGCACGCAACCCCTTGCAACAGCTTCCCTCACCGTTTCAGGCTTGTTGCTCACATCAACCATTGAAGCTTTCCCTTCCTTGTCAATGTGCGTCAGTTTTTTTGTGGTCCCGCTTTTTCCTTTCGGCATTTTTTTATTTTAGAATATCTTCTATAATCTCTGCTGCAACCCGGACAAATCGGGGGCATTTTTCGGATATAATACGATATTCATCTGCGCCGCTGTCGGGTCCGATCTGAAAGCCCAGAAGCTCTCTGCAGACAACTGAAGTATTCCGTGTTTTAAATTCTTTCATGAACTTCTCTGCGAGGGCAGCGGCACCATCCTTCGATGGGCTGTCTTCTTTCTCGACGATCCCCTCTTTCAGGCTGATTATCATTAAAGCCCCTGTTACAGCCCCGCATGTCTCTCCTGTCTTCCCCATACCTCCGCCGAATGCACTTCCCAACCTCACGGCTGTTTCGTAATCCAGCCCCAGCTCAGTTCCATGAGCTGCCAGGAGCGCCTGCGTTCAGTTCAGACCGTTATGAAACAGTGCTACTGTCTTCTCGACTTTCGCCATGCCTGTATAATAACTACTCATTATAAAATTTTCTATTCCTCTACTGAGTGGGCCAGGCTCTCAAGAGGGCACCTGCTGCATTTCGGCTTTGGTTTACAGTAATGTTTGCCGAGCATTACGAACAGGGCGTGATATTCGTTAAACATATCAGCGTCTGAAGGCAGATATGTATGAAACAGGTCCTGCATTTCGTGGTATGGTGCTCCAGCCCGCACGATCTTATGTCTCCGGAGAACTCTATGTGTATAGGCATCAATAACAAAAACAGGTTTCCCAAGTCCATAGAGCAGAATGGAATCTGCCGTCTCAGGGCCTATTCCATTCACGCTGAGGAGGTGTTCTCTCAGAGCGGGGAGACCTTCTTTTTTCATCCTCGTCATACTGCCCCTGTAATGATTTGTGAAAAATGTGAGGAAATTTTTTAATCTTCTGGTTTTGACATTAAAATAACCGGCAGGCCTGATTAAAGATGCAAGTCTGTCATGAGGCATTTTGTGCATGCTCCCGGCATGTAATACCCCCTCTTTTTTTAAATTACATATCGCCTTTTCAACATTTCCCCAGTTTGTGTTCTGTGTAAGAATGGCTCCGACTGCTATTTCAAAGGGGGTTTCGCCTGGCCACCAGTGCTGGGGGCCGAAGTGAGTGAGGAGGATATCGTACAGTTCTAATAAAGTTTTCCTATAGTTCGTCCCCCTGTGCATCAATCTAAATCTCAAATAACAAGCACCAAATAACAAATAAATTCCAAACACCAAATTTCCAAGCATTCTTATTTCTTTTGGTCATTGGATTTTGTTCATTATTTGGGATTTGAAATTTATAATTTGGAAATTATTCTTTTATCCCGGCGGCCAGTTCATTGCCCTTCCTGCAAGAAGGTGGAGGTGTATGTGAAAGACCGTCTGCCCCGCTTCCCTGTTACAGTTCATAACAAGCCGGAAACCCTTTTCGGCGACGCCTTTCTCCTTTGCAATAGCATTTGCAGCCTGATATAACTCCCCGATGAGCGAATTATCTTCTCTGCTGATGTCGAGTGATGTGGCTATATGTTTCTTCGGTATCACAAGAATATGAACGGGGGCCTGGGGGGTCAGGTCTTCAAATGCAAGGACCTTATCATTTTCGAAAACTATTTTTGCAGGGATATCTTTTTTCACTATTTTGCAAAACAGGCAGTCCATAGGCTCCTCTCCTTTTTGATTTTAATTATAAACAAAAAGAATCTTTTTTTATTATAATAGGCCCATGGAACTGATCAGCCTGAAAGTGTTCAAAGAGAGCCCGTTAATTATTGAGGATATTCGATGGGAGGTGACTCCAAAAATATTTTTCAACCCCTCTTCTGTTCCTGATGCTTCAGAGAACGCTGTTGATATGACATACGGGTACATGCTGTATGTTGATGTGATCGATGACAAACCGGCGCTCGTTATTATGCAGTTGAGGCCTCTCACGAGCAAGACCGTCGGCTACGTTTTTGACATTCCCGGGGAATTATTGAGGGAAGCCATGCATTGTACGGATACCGACTGTATCGGAGGAATGTATCCCCTGACAGAAAAACTCGAGGGCTGGCTCAAAAAAGAATTCGGCCTGTCCTAGTCTTTGTCTTCCTGAATATCGTAATTCACCTTTACTTCAATGTCGTTTCGCAACGCGTTATATACGGAGCAGTACTTGTCGTGTGAAAGAGATATTGCACGATCGAGCTTTTTGGGGGTAAGGCTTTTGCCTGTTACTTTTATATTGAGGTCAATGGATTTATAGTATTGCGGCGGGTCGGGTTTTCTCGTTCCCTCAAAGTCGATTTTGAAACTGCTGATGTCTGCCCTCATTTTCTTGAGAAAGAAAAATACATCAATTGCCATACAGCCGGCAACACTCATTAAAAGGGTTTCTGTCGGGGAACAGCCCCACTGCAAATTGGCGTCAAACTCGACTTCATAGCCCATCTGAGTCCGCGCGTTGAATATGAGGTCTTTCTCCCATTCCAGTGAGCCCTTGTTTACCTCAAGTATTTCTTTCTTGTATCCTTCCAGGGACTCTTCGAGATTTTCATTGCTGTTCTCTTCCATACCCATGCCCTCCATCTCTTACAAACTTGTTGACTGTTTAATCCAGTTGAGATATTCTTCAGATCCTTCAGTTATCGGCAGCGCTATAATTTCCGGCACATCATAGCTGTGCAGTTCCCTTACTTTTATGGACAGGGCATCAAAGATGCTTTTCCGTGTCTTGACGATCATCAGGACTTCCGTATCATCTTCAATGTTCCCCTGCCACGCATAAATTGAGCGAATATTTTTTATAATATTAACGCACGCCGCTAATCTGGCTTCAACCAGTGTGCGGGCAATGCGGGCTGCCTCATCTTCACTTGGCGCTGTGATAAAAATTATTATTTCTTCTTTGTTCATGCTCTTTGGCATATTCGATATATATTTTGCTGTGCCAAAAGAAAAAAAGCAATTCAGGTCCCGGTGAAATTCCGAAGGCAATGAATAAACTGGTGAGTGTGTTCTGAAAGGAGAAGAACTGTCAGAATGTCTGTATCCTTCAAAGCTTAATTCCCGGGGATGAATAATTCATGTGTATGCTCTGTGATGGAAGGAGCACGACAAAAATGACCGTGATCTATATTATGGTATTGACAAAAACAGAAAACTGGTATACTATTTTTTATAACAAATCTTCTTTTAACAATCCCGTGTGAAGTTGAAAGGTTAAAACCTCCAAACGCATTTTTTTCATAATATCCATTCCCACTTAAAAGAGGAAGTATAGTCCCATGGCAAACAAAAGAAAGAATCAAGGAGATGGCATGAATATAATAGATCTCAAAGAGAAGACTATTGATGAACTGACTAAGATGGCAAAAGGACTGAGCGTTGAAGGCGCGAGAGGACTGAGGAAACAGGATCTGATCTTTGCAATACTGCAGGCGCAGACTGAAAAAACAGGGCTGATTTTCGGAGAAGGTGTTCTCGAGATTTTGCCTGACGGATTTGGTTTCCTCCGCTCTCCAAATTACAGTTATCTGCCGGGTCCCGATGATATATATGTCTCACCGTCTCAGATAAGAAGGTTTAACCTCCGCACGGGAGACCTCGTAACCGGCCAGATACGGCCTCCGAAGGAGAGTGAACGATACTTTGCCCTTTTGAAAGTCGAGGCCGTAAACCATGAATCCCCTGATGACAGCGTTGAAAGACCTTTTTTTGACAACCTTGTCCCCTACTATCCAACTGAAGCAATAAATCTTGAACATCACAAGTCTGACTACTCCACGCGGATCATGGGACTTGTCACCCCTATCGGAATGGGGCAGAGAGGTATGGTCGTTGCAGCGCCGAGGACTGGTAAGACCATGCTGCTTCAGTCCATTGCCAAGGCAATAAAGAAAAACCATAATGAAATCCATCTTATTGTTCTTCTTATCGATGAAAGGCCGGAGGAAGTCACTGACTGGAAGAGGCAGGTTGACGCTGAGATAATCAGTTCCACCTTCGATGAGCCGCCGCAGAGGCACCTTCAGGTTGCGGAAATGGTCATTGAACGTTCAAAAAGACTTGTGGAGACGAACAAGCATGTTGTTATTCTTCTTGACTCCATAACGAGGCTTGCGCGGGCATACAATGCGGTAATACCGGCAAGCGGGAAAGTCCTTTCCGGCGGTCTCGATTCCAATGCTCTGCAGAAGCCGAAACGGTTTTTTGGAACAGCAAGGAACATTGAAGACGGCGGCAGCCTGACGATTATTGCCACGGCCCTTGTGGATACTGGAAGCAGGATGGACGATGTTATTTTTGAAGAGTTCAAGGGAACGGGCAACATGGAACTCCACCTCGACAGAAAACTCGTGGACAAAAGAATATTCCCCACAATCAACATGAATGCTTCCGGTACCAGAAAGGAAGAACTCCTCGTGGACAAGAATACGCTGCAGAGAATGTGGATATTAAGAAAAGTACTGCACTCGCTCAGCACTGTTGAGAGTATGGAATTCCTGCTCGACAAAATCAAGGGAACAAAGAACAACAAGGAATTCCTTGATATGATGAACAAGTAGGGGATTTTTTCAAAAGACCATATATCTCAATTTCATTACAGAAATATTCAGGGAAATAATCATTGGCAAGCATATTCACAATGATTTACCATGTTATCGTTACTGTAAGCGTATCACTGTAGTTTCCTGCAGAGACATCCTGCAGGGGAGGAATGCGGCCGTAGACTGTCCAGACTGTCGGCTTTTTATGTTTAACCTTGGCGTTCTGTGTAAATGTGTTTCCGCTCCCGTCACCCCATATGTTTGTCCTGGTACTGTTTGTATAAAGGGTGTAATTCAACAGGTCCGGTCCTGTCAGATGTTTCATTTGTCTTGGGTCAAAACTACCTGAACGAGGGCTTGGTCCGATTGACGCTGTCGCCCTGGGGTGCGGTCTTTCATCGCACTGAACCGTTACGGTGCCCGAGGCATTGAGGGGTGCTGCTGAAAATACATTGTAACTTCCGAAGTTGATCGGTGTAGCAGATACGCTGCATGCTCCCCACGTTTCTAAAGCAGCACCTGCTGAAAGGATATTTATGACAGCTGTCATGCACCATACCGTGAATATTTTTTTCATTCCGGGACCTCACAGGTGTTTTTCCCCAAATCCAGGAACATCTCATCACTATCGGGGATATGTATGGTAAACAGGCATCTTTTCTCTCCGATCCGTACCTGCGCCGGGTGATTTCCGGGGATGACATTTTCAACATAAAACTCACCTTCCGTTCCGACCAGCCCTCTTACCGCTTCTCGCCCGGTTTTTATGTGAATGACTGCTGATTCAACAGGAAACTCTTCCCCGTTGTCCCGGTAGAAGAGACTGCCTGAAATTCCCTGGACCTTTTTCACATCAAAATGAATCAAAGAACCGCTCCTGAAGGGGGGAGAGAAGGATGTGCTGTTTGATGGAATGGAGAAATTCAGGGGAATGTCCCCTACTTCTATATCTATCTTATTTTCATAAAATGAGTGCACATTGGGTACTATGATTTCACCCGAATTATCTGTTTTCCCCACCTCATTGCCGTAATAATAGGTCCTCACCCCTTCAAGTTCACCAACCTTGACCTTTGCAAAGCTGTCGATTATGGGCCTGCTCAGGAATATTGATGTATCGATGTATCCAATTCCGCCTGACACAGACACCCGTGATTTCTCACGACCCATCCTGTCGCTGTATCCGACTTCATAGATGCCGTAATCATTCTGATACTGCAGGCTTCCTCCATAATTGTTCCCATGGCGGGTGTTTTCAAATTCAGTTCTGAAACCATACCCTGTGCCAACGGGCAGACTCTTCTGTACACGAACACTTTTGTCATCAACGTCCTTGCTTCCCCTATAGCTGAAGTTTGCTGAAATGTCCCTTCCAAAGTAGACGTGAAGTCCCGCAAGTATTTCATGCACGGTATCATTGTCTATTGTTTCACTGGCAGTGATAAATAATGTGGACTGTGTCGTGAGGGCTCTGTTATAGGAAATGGAAGTTCGTGATGTTTCCCCTTCTCTATACATGTCGGACATGGAATATGCGACCGTTACTGATCCCGCCTTCTTCAGTCCAAATCCCACTGCTGTATCAAACTGGACTTTTGCCCTGTCATCTGATGGCTCAAGAAAAAGATTTGAGTATTCTGCAGAATCAGACCGTACGCTCATTCGTGCGTTCACATATCTGGATTGAAAAGCATAACTCAGGAACCCGCTCAGGCCCTTTTCCCCACGTGCACTGCTTACTGACAGGGCAGCATTAACAATGCCTGCTTTTGAAACAAGAAAGGACACACGGGGGCCGGCGTTTATAACATTATCGGACGCTTCGGCTGAATATCCTATGGTGAAATTATTCCGGAGACCATAGTTGTGAAAACCGAGAAATGCCGCTTTTCCATAGGAAAAGCTTTTCTCTCCATACTCTTCCCGGATAAATCCAACGCTGTAACTGTACTCATGGAGACCCTTCTTCAGGAGACCGTCACTGTAATAATAGGGTGTCGTGATAATCCGTTCCCTGCCGTATGCATCATGTATGATTACTTCCGCGGAACCAAGTCCGACAGTTGACGGGATGTCATGAAATACGAATTCTCCCGGTGATAATCGCTCTCTTTTTACGAGCAGGCCGTCCATATATACCTCTACATCCGACGGTGTATCAAGCGTCCCTGTAAGGTCGAGTGATGGGAATCGAATATAATAGGGGTCAATTGAGAAATTTTTTGATACATTGAATCCGCCGAGGAGCGTGCCCGTACCCAGGATGCCTGAAAACGCAGGAACATCACCGAAGGTGGTTGTTACGAGATTTTCCCTGTCATTTATTGTAAGGCTGGTTTCCAGCCGTATCGCACTATCTTCATAATTTGTTTTTTGATACGTGAAGGTTGACCTTCCGAAGTAATCATTAAGACTTATTCCCAGTTCACCTGATATATCAAAAGAGGACTCACCATACTCATCAATATATGTCCCGGCGTAATTGAAGAATGCAGAACCTGTCCCGGTATGCTGCATTCTGTCTGATTCCCTGTAACGGGCATCGATGTACTGTTTTCTGAACAGATGCGGAGCTGCTGTTATTTCCAGAGAGACCTTATCTTCGTTGATGATATATTCAAGATCCGGAACTGACCCGATGAGCGTATACACTTCCCGATTAAACTGGATCTCTTCCCCAAGGTTATCAATAAGGCCCATTTCCGTCAGGTCAGCCCTCCTCAGCCATAGTTTCTTTTCAGAGGATAAAAGACAGAAGCGTTCTCCTTTCCCCTCGCTGTTCAGGATTATCTGTAATACTATATATTCCTGGGAGCGTGCCGGTTTTGCTGTGCTCAGGAGACAAGCCATTATGACCAAAATAATAATTCTATGGTGCGCACATCTCTTTCGTAACATTCAGTTCTTCATGAAATGAGAGGTTTTTATCGGTCGATATATCGACATTCAGGGTATGAATTTTGTGGCATTGCTCTTCCGGAATTCCGATCACATATTCCTTTGCATGTCCCCCGTGAATATACCATCCGCCTGTTTCTGACCTGTATATTTCTTTGCCTGATTTGTCCTGCCCCTCGAGCGATATAGAGTTGACAATGAAATGGACATTCCCTCTGTTGATCAGATTGAGATGAACATCCCCGCGTCTGACCTCAGCTGATGCAAGTTCCCCTTCCGAGTCAGGCTGAATGGGTGATATAAAGACAGGCGTCCCGACTTTCATAATCATCCTGACTGCCGCAGCTTTTTCAGGGGTTGGTGCAGGAATCTCTTCTATGAACAGACGATAGGTCTTTTCCTGCCCCCCCTGCTGGAGTAATGTTCCTATTCTTATGAGTTTTTCTTCTCCTTTTCCGATCGAAAAGATCTTCGGGAAAAATATGATTTCCTTTGTTGGTTCATATATGTTTTCCCCATTGATGTCATGGGACCACGAATAGGACCTGATCTGCAGTGAGAGCTCTTCATCAGACTGATTCATAATCTTCATAACATTTGTCTTACTCTGACTGTCAAGGAATATCCTGACCGGATTAATGGAAAAGTTTACTGAGTGCGCATTCTTCGGAAGAAGAAAAAACATAGAGAGAAAAAGGCCCATCACCAACACACACCTGAACATCAATGTTCTGACTTGACGGACATCAGGCGATCCTTCTGAAAATCCTAATCGTGAACAGTCTGGTTCTATCATCTGTCTAATCCTGTAAAGTTTAATTAAATCCAGTATGAGATTTTTTGTTGTTCTTTTGAGTTCAGGGGAGCATCCCCCGCTCCCCTGATCCATTTCCCGCTTTGTGAAAAAGACTTTAGTATTCGACAGTGATTGTCACCTGGCCGACATAGAGCCCTGCCTGTACATCCTGTCCTGCAGGGATTCTTCCAAAGATATCCTGGGATATGGGATTATTGTCCAGAGCAGGTCCCTGTACTCCCGGTATGGCACTCGGGAAAAGGCTGCTTCTTCCCACGTCAGTATAAAGCTCGTAACTGATTGTGTCCGATCCGTCTGTTATTGTCCGTGCCCCGGTAATATATAGGTCATAGCTCGTGTTTTTTGTGCATGCAAAGGTTACATTCCCTGTGCCGTCATCATCGGGTGTCCCGCTTGTTGGATCATAGTCAACAAAGTCCACATCGGTGACGCTCTGAATATTGCACAGATTATTCACATTCGCCTGAACATCCAGCTGGTTTGTGTCGGTAGCTGCCATCGCTCCTGCAGCAAAGACAATGAGCGATAGCGCCGTGATAAATAAAATACTTTTTTTCATTCTTACCCTCCTGTTTTTAGATAAATACTTTTAAAGTCCAGTTTTTTTCACTTGTCTGTTTGATCACCCCCCTCTTTTCACATGTCTCTTTGTTCCTGTCGAAATTGAGCATAATGTGTACACCACTTCATCCTATAGGGTGTTCCCCTATTTTCCAGCGCGTAATTAAACGTATCGGCATATTTCAGGAAAACTTTATGGGGGAATTAATTCTATTGAAATAGGGGATAATCCTATGTATCTGCAGGAAGGGAATAGTTCATTGCTTTGCTGAATATGTTAAGACGGGAAAGTCGTAGTCGATAGTACAAGGTAGATAGCAAGAAAAGCATTAATTATATGGTAGTTAGCATAACTGCCACAGGCCATTGATAGGTTCCGGGGACGGCGTCTTCCGAGAGATGGAACCTGAAACTTAACTCTTTTTGTGAAAAATTATTACCCTGGAAAGGCATGTGTACTTCATTCCCTGATCGGGACAACCTGTATGCATTGTTTTCACTGAATACGGTGACGTCACCCAGGAGCGCACTATCCGTGGAAAACCATACCAGATATCCATTGTTTGAATTTGAACGAACGGAGAGAACCATTCCCCTGCTGATGTCTACATATCCCCTCTCTATGTCAGCTTCTCCTAGTACAAGATTAATTTCCTGATGCAGAATACTGTATTTTAAGAAATGAACTACTCTGGTGCTGATGTTCAGCGCACGTGATCCCGTTCCAGCAATTGTTTGGCCTGGAGTCACGAGAAATATCAGAATTGCTATAATGAGGGGCCTTATTTTTATTAACCTGTTCATGTTTCCTGTATCAATACATAGCGATATTCATGCCAGGCGCTAACTGCCTAATTTATAAGAAAATAAATATTCATTGATAATATAGTGGGCGCTTTTGGCATAAGGGAAAATATCATGGGTAGTAGTGAAATATTTTATGCTAGGATGATAACTTATTAATTCTAAATACTAATAATTGAATGTATCCATGAATAATGAAGTGGGCGCTTTTGGGCGCACGTGGGCGCAAACGTTGCCACGGTTCTGACTACCCCAGTCCATATTTAATAATTCTTCTGAATAATGCTTTTCTGCTGATACCCAGGAGAGATGCAGATTTTGATTTATTCCCCCCTGCTTTATTTAATACATGTCGGATATGGTTTTTTTCCAGTTCCTCAAGTGAAAGCACGGAGCCGGAATCTTTATTACCGGTATCAAGAACAAGCACAGGAAGGTCCTGTGATCGTATGAAATTTACTGTTGTAACAAGTACTGCCCTTTCAATGATATTCTCAAGTTCCCGTATATTCCCGGGCCAGTCATAGGCCATAATTATTCGCTTGGCATCCATTGTTATGCCGCGTATTTCTTTCCCGATTTTATTGTTTAATTTGTTTAAAAAAAACCGGCACAAAAGAGGGATGTCTTCTTTTCTTTCTCTCAGGGAAGGCACTTCAATAGTTATCACGGCAAGCCTGAAAAAAAGATCTTCACGAAATTTTCCGGTTTTCACTTTCTCTTGCAAGTCAGCATTTGTAGCGGCAATTATCCTGCAGCCGGCCTTCTTTGTCTCTGTGCTTCCTACAGGCCTGAACTCACCATCCTGAAGTACCCTGAGAAGATGGGGCTGAAAGCTGAGCGGCATGTCACCGATTTCATCAAGAAATATGGTGCCGTTGCCGGCAACTTCGAAGAGCCCTTTTTTGTCAGATACGGCGCCGGTAAAAGCCCCTTTTACATGCCCGAAGAGCTCACTTTCTATAAGGTTTTCGACCAGTCCGCTGCAATTGCATACAATGAAAGGTTCACTCGATACGGGGCTTAATTTGTGGACGGCTTTTGCCATGACTTCTTTCCCCGTTCCTGTATCTCCCAAAATGAGCATAGTTCTGTAGTATTGAGCGACACGCTTGATCAGGTTGAAAATGTCCAGCATAGCAGGAGTTTTACTGACCATATCCGCAAATATATATTTTTCATGGAGCGCTGTTTCAATCTGGTAGATTTCCCGGCGGTCCAGGGCATGGTCTTTTATTTTGTTCATGACTTCTCTTAGTTGTCCATGATCAGGAGGGGTCCCGAGAAAGGCTGAAGCACCGCACTTAATTACCTCGATGGCCCTGGATTCATCTTCTTTGGAACCGAGACATATAATTTCGAGGCGAGGGTCCAGTTTTTTGATTTTTTTAATAGTATGTGCGACGTCTTCATTGTTGAAAGTGCTTGAGTAACCAAGAAATAAAATATCCAGATACCCTTTGACTAATTCATCAAGAATATTTTCTTTTTCAGTAAGGGCAAAAACTTCAATTTTTTCATCTATGAGAAGTTTCCGGATATCATCAATATATTTGGTATCTATAGAGAGCAGTGCCTTGAGATTCATGTCTGTTTTCTTATCAATCCTCCATGAGTATTAACCGTTGATGGTTCACTATTCAGAAAATAATAATTCCTGCACTAAATGAAATCTAATTCAAACGGGGTGTTTTTTCATGATACCAACTATCCATTAGTAACTACAAGAAAATAATATATTATTTGTAGGTTCCTCATCAGATTTGGCTTATATGTTGACTAAGCCGTTCCGTATCCTTTAACTTATTGATCATGAAACAGGAAACAATCGAAGCAGTTCAGAAGTCCCTGGAAAGCCTTAAAAAAAGGTGGGGGATTGAGGATATCCCTGATGTTGAAGTGGAAGTACCAAAAAATGAGGACATGGGGGATTTCTCGACCCCTGTAGCCATGAGGCTTTCAAAAGTGCTCAAGAAGGCGCCCCGGCAGATAGCTGAAGATATTATTGAGCAGCTACAGGATCACGATTCTGATATATATGAAAAAATTGAGATTGCGGGCCCCGGGTTTATTAATTTCAGGTTCAAAAAGCAATTCTTTCATCAGGCGCTCCGTGGACTCCTTGCAGAAAAGCATTCCGCCCTTCGCACTGATATCGGCAAAGGACAGAAAATCCAGGTTGAGTTTGTGAGCGCCAACCCGACGGGACCATTGCATATTGGTCACGGCAGAGGGGCTGCTGTCGGGAATGCCCTCTGCAATATACTGAAGGCTGCTGGGTATGACGTGGAGAGGGAGTTCTACATAAATGATGCAGGCCTGCAGGTAAAGCTTCTTGGGCAATCTGTATTGGCGAGATATCAGCAGCTGCTGGGAAATGATGTTCCCTTTCCGGAGGACGGCTATAAAGGGGAGTACATCGAATCGATAGCAAAGGATATTCAGGAACGGGAAGGCGATAAATATCTGAGCAGGACATTTGGTGAGTGCGGAGATTTCTTTACGGACTACTCCTATAAAATGATGCTGAAAAACCTCGCAAAAGATCTGAAAGATTTCGGGGTGATATTTGACAGGTGGCAGAGTGAAAGGGACCTTCACAGGCAGGGAAAAGTCGAGGAAGCCCTGGGTGCTCTCCGGTCAAAGGACCTCATTTATGAAAAGGACGGCGCGATGTGGTTCAGCTCATCCCGCTTTGAAGATAACAAGGACAGGGTGGTAAAAAAGCAGGATGGTGAATATACCTATTTTGCATCGGACATATGTTACCACAAGGACAAGCTTGACAGGGGCTTTGATACCATTATCGATATTTGGGGTGCAGACCATCACGGGTACATCCCAAGGATAGGGTCTGTCCTTGAGGCCTATGATTTGCCCAGGGATAAATTCAGGGTTATCCTAATTCAGATGGTCAGTCTTCTCAGGCATGGAGAGCCGGTCCAGATGTCGAAAAGGTCAGGGGCCTTTATTACGCTCAGAGAAGTCATTGATGAGGTTGGCTCCGATATAACCAAGTTTATCTTTTTGACGAGAAAGGCTGACAGTCAGCTCGATTTTGACATTGACGTGGCGAAGGAACAGTCAGCGGAGAACCCGGTCTTTTACGTTCAGTACGCATTTGCGAGAATTTCGAGCCTGTTCAGGCAGGCTGATGAAAAAGGGGTGAGCGGCAAGGGGCAAGGAGCAAGGGGAGCAGATCTTACACGACTGGAGGGAGAAGATGATCTTTCCCTGATAAAAAAACTTCTTCAGTATCCCATAGTTTTTGAGGGGGCGGCATGTGCCTATGAGCCTCACCGGATAACATACTATCTTCAGGAACTGGCAGGAGTGTTTCACTCATATTACTACAAGCACAGAATAATAAGCGATGATCTGGAAATGACTCTTGCCAGGCTTACCCTCTGTGAGGGAGTTAAAATAGTGCTTGAAGAAGGATTGAAGATTCTTGGGGTCAGTGCTCCTGAGAGAATGTGAGAAAAGAAATTTCAAATGACAAATAACAAATTACAAATAAATTCCAAACACCAATTTCTAAGTACAAACTCATCCTTCACTCGTTTATAACTTCGGTCATTGTGATTTGTGATTTATTTGTAATTTGATGTTTGGAACTTGAGATTTTTTTAATTAAAAGGAGAGATTCCCATGCTATACGTCATTGCCCTAATTATCCACGTATTATCCATAGTAATCTGGATCGGGGGGGTAGCATTTGTGACAATGGTTACGTTCCCCATGATTCTCCGTATGGACAAGTCACTGGAAATGGTTCTTTTGTTTCAGGGGGTGGAGCACCGGTTCGGAAAGATTGCGAAAGTAATGGTCATCCTTGCCGG
>CALZGI010000166.1 GCA_945786855.1 Thermodesulfovibrionia bacterium
AAAAGAATGGCTGGTACCTTGAGGCAGGGCAGGGAATGGCAAAGACCCTGAGAATAGCAGGTCAAAAACAGGCATACACTCTGACTGACAGGGGGACCTATCTTTCATTAGAAGACAGGGAGGAACTTGAACTTGAAATCGTCGTTGAGGGAGCCCCTGATCTTTTTAATCAGTACGGTGTAATGGCTGTAAATCCCGCAAAGCATTCCCATGTAAAGTATAAAGAAGTACTGGAATTTATTGCCTGGCTCACCTCTGATCAAGGACAAAGAGCGATTGCCTCTTTTAAAGATGAAAAGGGGAACCGGTTATTTTATCCGAATGCGAATTGATTCTGGATTTTCAAATGACGAAGCTTAAATATGTCGTTATACACTTTATAAATTTCAAAACTCAAATAACAAATCCCAAATAAATTTCAATGACGAAATATCCAGACAATAAGGACTATATGAACATTGCATAAGTTTTGCTGATTGTGTTTTGGGAATTATTTGGGATTTGGAGCCTGTAATTTGGCATTGAATGGTATGGACTTCCTTATAAACGCACTAAGCAAGGCTTCCCTCCTTATCCTGTCCCTTGATCCCGATCTCATGGGCATTGTCCTGCTTTCTCTGAAAGTCTCGGGAATTGCCATTATCATTGCAACGGCAATCGGCCTCTCCATAACGTTTATTCTCGATTTAAGAGACTTCAGCGGGAAGAATATAGCGGTCACGATAATCAATACCTGTATGGGATTCCCTCCTGTAGTGGCAGGGCTGGTCCTCTACCTGCTCCTTTCAAGATCAGGCCCCCTGGGTTTTCTGCATCTCCTGTACACTCCGGCCGCAATGGTTCTTGCACAGGTCGTCCTGGCGACGCCGATAATCGCCGGTCTCAGCTATGCTGCAATTGTATCCGCGGACCCGGCCATACGGTTTACCGCATTGACTCTTGGCGCAACACCCTTCCAGGCATCACTGAAGATAATCAGGAATACTCGATATGCCATACTGGCATCCATTCTTGCTGGGCTCGGCAGGGTAATGGCAGAAGTTGGCGCTGTGCTGGTCGTCGGCGGAAATATTGCCGGCTATACGCGGGTGATGACCACAGCTATAGCCCTTGAAGCGGATAAAGGTGACTTTGAACTGGCTGTTGCCCTCGGCATGATCCTCCTTCTCATATCATTTATTCTGAACGGAACCTTATATTATTTTCAGAAAAAAGAAGCATGAGAATGATTGAAAAAATAAAGGCCCATGACATACGGAAGCAGTATAACTCACGGTTTGCCCTTGAGTGCTCACTCGAAATTCAAAGCGGATTGCTCTATACAATAGTTGGTCCGAACGGCAGCGGCAAGTCGACACTTTTGAGGATATTGGGTCTTTTAGAGCGCCCGGACAGCGGGTCTGTTCTCTATTGCAATAACGGGGAATCTGTTTCATGCCTGCATGACATTATGAATTATCGCAGGAAGGCAGTGCTTGTTCCCACAAAGGCAGGTCTTTTCAATGAAACAGTATTTGAGAACGCTGCCTATGGCCTGAAGTTGAGAAATACCGGCAGGCATGAGATCAGAGAGCGGGTAATGAACGTACTCCGTGATGTAGGACTCAATGGGAAAGAAAAAATGAATGCCCGTGAACTCTCGTCGGGCGAAGCCCAGCGGCTGGCCCTCGCGCGTGCCTTTGCCATTGATCCTGATGTTCTCTTTCTTGACGAACCTACATCGTCACTCGATCCGGAGAATACAAAAACAATTGAGAACATTATAGCTGACTGGCGGCTCAAACCTGATAAAATTATTGTTATTGTCACCCATAGTCTTCCTCAGGCAAGGGCCCTTTCTGACCGTGTCATATTTATGTATAAGGGTAAAATCGAGGAATTTTCTGATGGGAAACATTTTTTTGAAAATCCTTCCACAGTACTTGCCCGAAAGTTTGTTTTTGGTGAATTCTATTAAGTGCTTTTTTTTATTGACAAAGTAATTCATGGTGATATAATCACTCGTATACGAATTCATGTTCGTAATTTCAATCGTGCAATTGTAATTTAAGCAGCTTTTTTTAGGTGATCGGCTCTAGAACAATATTTCTCAACATACATATTTTTAACCCTGTAACCCATTGAAGAGGGGAGGTTTTTATGGATGTATCGAGACGAAACTTTCTTAAAGCCACAGGGGGGGGCCTGCTCCTGGGCACCCTCGGAATCAATCTCCAGCCGGCCCGTTCCTATGCTCAGTCACTTCCAATCCGCTACGCAAAAGAAACCCTGACTATTTGCCCTTATTGTGCTGTCGGATGCGGAATTATTGTCCACTCACAGAACGGGAAGGTCATCAATACGGAAGGGGACCCGGACCATCCTATCAACGAAGGGTCTCTCTGTTCAAAAGGTGCTTCTCTCTATCAGATTGCCAACAATCCGGCCAGGCTTACAAAGCCCCGTTACCGTGCGCCGGGAGCCAGTGATTGGAAAGAGGTAGAATGGGACTGGGCCCTCAATGAAATTGCCAAAAAGGTAAAATCGGCGAGAGACGAAACATTCGTGAAAAAGAACAGTAAAGGTCAGGTTGTCAACCGCTGTGACGGTCTTGCCTCTGTCGGCAGTGCTGCACTGGATAATGAGGAATGTTATATCTTCCAGAAATGGCTGCGGTCCCTTGGACTTGTGTATATTGAACATCAGGCCCGAATATGACACTCCGCAACGGTAGCGGCTCTGGCAGAGTCGTTTGGTCGCGGTGCAATGACAAACCACTGGATAGACATCAGAAACTCTGATGTCATCCTGATTATGGGAAGTAATGCTGCCGAGAATCATCCCATCAGTTTCAAATGGGTCATGAAGGCAAAGGAAAGGGGTGCAAAGCTTATCAGTGTTGACCCCCGTTTTACCAGGACTTCCTCAAAGGCTGATGTGTATGCCCCTATCCGTTCAGGGAGTGATATTGTATTTCTGAACGGTCTGCTCAAGCATATCATCGATAACAAGCTGTACGATGATTTTTACATCAAGAACTACACCAACTCCCCCTTCCTCGTAAATGAAGATTTCAGGATGCCCGGCGATCTTGACGGCGTGTTCTCGGGATATGATGCGAAAAACAGGAAATACAATAAAAAGGCCTGGGCATTCCAGACTGACAGTGACGGTGTAGTGAAAAAGGACATGAGTCTCACAAACCCCTTCTCGGTATTCCAGCTTCTGAAAAAACATGTGTCACGCTACGACATTGACACTGTTGAAATGATCACGGGGACACCAAAAGATAAAATCATGGAGATTTACAAGGCCTATGCTTCAACAGGAGGCCCTGACAGGGCAGCAACCATCATGTATGCGATGGGCTGGACACAGCATACCACTGGTACACAGACAATACGGACGATGGCGATGATACAGCTGATGCTCGGAAATATGGGGATAGCAGGCGGCGGAGTGAATGCACTGAGAGGTGAAAGCAATGTGCAGGGCTCTACCGATCACTGCCTGCTGTTTCATATCCTGCCCGGTTACCTTAAGACACCAAGGGCATCAACGCAGACGCTTCAGGAGTACAATGACAAATGGACGCCAAAAACCAAAGAGCCCATGAGTGCCAACTGGTGGGGCAACTATCCAAAATACTCAGTCAGTCTGCTGAAAGCTCACTATGGATCTGCTGCGACGAAAGAGAATGACTTCGGGTATAACTGGCTGCCCAAACTGGATGACGGGCAGAATGCGTCATGGCTCATGATCTTTGATCAGATGATCCAGGGCAACTTCAAAGGCTTCTTTGTATGGGGGCAGAATCCGGCCTGCTCCGGCTCAAACGCAGGCAAAGTAAGGAAAGCCATGGCAAAACTCGACTGGATGGTTAATGTGAACCTCTTTGATAGTGAAACAGGTTCATTCTGGAAGGGACCGGATCTCAACCCGGCGGACATCAAGACAGAGGTCTTCCAGCTCCCCTGTGCAGCCTCCGTCGAGAAGGAAGGCAGCATTACCAATTCAGGCAGGTGGGCGCAATGGAGATATAAAGCTGTTGACCCGCCGGGACAGGCATTACCTGACTCGGAAATAATGAATGAACTGTTCTGGCGTGTTAAAAAGCTGTATGAAAACGAAGGCGGTGTGTATCCCGAAGCGATTACAAAACTCGCATGGGACTATGGCCCGAAGGACCTCAGTGGTAAAGTAAAGCATATAGATGCTCATGCCATTGCCAAAGAGATTAACGGATACTTCCTTGAAGACAGGGAGATTAAAGGGAAGCTCTACAAAAAAGGGACCCTTGTTCCGAGCTTCGGGTTTCTTCAGGCCGATGGATCGACATCATCGGGCAACTGGCTGTACAGTCAGTCATACAATGAAAAAGGCAATATGATGGCCCGAAGATCAAAGAAAGACCCATCGGGGATCGGCCTCTATCCTGAATGGTCATGGTGCTGGCCTGTAAACAGACGGATAATTTATAACCGTGCATCAGTTGATGAAAATGGAAAGCCGAGAAACCCGAAACGGCCTGTCGTTTCCTGGAACGGAAGCAAGTGGGTCGGTGATGTGCCTGACGGCGGCTGGCCTCCAATGGCAAACAGGGAAAAGACAAGGCTTGCCTTTATCATGAAACCTCACGGGGTCGCACATATCTTTGGGCCCGGCCGTGCCGATGGACCATTCCCTGAACATTACGAACCTCTTGAATGCCCCCTGCAGGAAAATCCCCTTTCCAAGAAGCACAGGATAAACCCGACGTCAAAACTCTTCTTTGAAGTTGTTGCCAAAGGCCAGAAGCCGAGGGAAAAGGGTGGACTCCCTGAAGATGTCTTTGCTACCTGTGATACACGCTTCCCTTTTGTCGCAACAACATACCGTGTAACGGAGCACTGGCAGACCGGTGTCATGACAAGAAACCAGCCCTGGCAGCTTGAAATGATGCCCCAGATATTTGTAGAGATGAGCAGAGAACTTGCTCAGGAAAAGGGTATTAAATCAGGAGAAAAAGTGAACGTTTCCTCTGCACGGGGCGGTCTCTGGGCAATTGCTGTTGTTACCGACAGGTTTAAACCCTTCAAGATTATGAACACGACGGTGCACGAAGTAGGACTGCCATGGTGTTTTGGATGGAAAACTCCCGTAGGTGGAGGCGGCGGTGACAGCTCGAACCTGCTTACGGCATCCATTGGTGATGCAAATACCATGATACCGGAAACCAAGGCCTTTATGGTCAATATAGAGAAAGTATAAGGGGGGTGATAAACGATGCCGAATGCGAGCACGAAAGATAAAATGAGCGGCACTGATTTAGTGAAGCAAAGAAAAGGGCTCATGATCACTCCTGATCTCTGTATTGCCTGCCGGGGATGTCAGACAGCCTGCAAGCAGTGGAATAAACTGCCTGGTGACAAAACGACCAACACCGGAACCCATGAAAATCCGCCGAACCTGACACCGAATCTCTATAACCAGATCCACTTTATAGAGAAGCCCATGGATGTGGGGATAGAGTGGCTGTTTGTGAGGCGTGCCTGCATGCACTGTGGAGAGGCGGGGTGTATGGATATCTGCCCGGCACCGGGGGCTCTCTTCAGGACGAAGGAGGGAGCTGTTGGATTTGACAAGGAAAAGTGTATCGGATGCAAGCTCTGTGCTGCAGCATGCCCCTTTGATGTTCCCCGGTATGATGAAAATGACAAAATTTCCAAATGTACACTCTGCTCCGACAGGATATCGAACGGTCTTTCAACGGCCTGTGCCAAGGGCTGCCCCACAGGGGCGATAAAGTTCGGGAACAGGGATGATTTAATCGGCAAAGCGACTACAGCAGGTTACAACCTGTATGGAGAGACCGCCCTGGCGGGAATGGGCGTGATGTTTGCATTAAAGGAGGAGCCGGCGGAATATGATCTTCCGAAACCTCAGTACAACGCAAGCATTGCCCTCTGGGACACCCTGATCAGACCTCTGACGGTCCTTGGCCTGGGAGCAGTTGCGGCAGGTGCGCTGCTGCATTATATTACCATCGGTCCCAAAGAAGTAGAGCCTGACGACGAATCAAAGAAGGGAGGGGAATGATCATGGCTAAAATGATTCAGAAATCAACGGCATTTGAAAGAATTGTTCACTGGCTCCTGGCCCTGAGCTGTCTGGCCCTCCTCCTTACAGGACTGGGTTTTCTCTACAAGGACAGTCTTGGGTGGCTGAATACACTATTCGGGGGAGTCCACGCGGCGAGGTTAGTCCATAACTGGGGAGGGATTGTTTTTGCCGTCTCTCTTGTCCTTTCTCTCGGCACATGGGTCCCGGAATGTCTCAAGTGGTCCAGTGATGACAGCAAGTGGCTCGGCATGGCCGGCGGATATCTTTCCAAGGAAAAGGCCAAAGAATTACCTCCTCAGGGCAAGATTAACGCAGGTCAGAAAATAGCGGGAATAATGGTGTTTGTCAGCGGCATACTCATCAGCGTATCGGGTCTGATAATCTGGCTGGCTACCCCCACTCCTGTATGGGTGCTGATTCATAACGTCTGTGCCCTGATCTTTTCCGTCATTGTTCCTGTTCATATCTACCTGGCAACTGCGGCGAATCCCGGCACATTCAGGATTATGACCAGAGGAGATGTCCCCCTGTACTGGGCAAAGAAAAAGCATCCGAAATGGGTGAAGGAAATAGGAGCGTAGGAATACTCATCGGGGTGGGGCCTCAATAGAGTGCCTCACCACTGCTGATTGATCAAGCTGACTATACAGCTGAGCTAATATATCAAAATAAAAGAGCAAAATGATAAATAAAATATCAAAGATAAATCAATATCAATAGAACGTATGGCAGGACTTTATATTTAGATTTTGCTCTTTTATCTTTAATTATTGATTCTTATGAAAATCGTGATGAGATGTGCATATGCTGTACCCTTATTGTTTTTCCTGCTATCGTTTTCAATCGGTGCAGCGGACCGCTACGAGGTGCCCCCCGGTGATTGTCCTTCTCTGGGACCTGAAAATGCACCCCTGACCATTATCGAGTTTATTGACTATCAATGACCGCACTGCAACGCGGCCGGTCCGGCCGTGAAACAGATACTCCAAAATTATGAGGGAAAAGTCCGGTTTATTATCAAACACATGCCCTATAAATACCGGGATTTTGCATTCATATCAGCTGAAGCCACCCTTGCCGCAGGTGATCAGGGGAAGTTCTGGGAAATGCACTGGCTCCTTCATGAGAAATTTCCAAAACTGGACAGGGACTCACTCATCAGCTATGCCGAAGAATTGGGACTCGACAGAAAGAGGTTTATGAACGACCTGAACAGCATGAAGCATATGAAGCATATAAAAGAGGATTTGGAGCTTTCGAAGGACCTTGACCTTTACAGCACGCCTGCTTTTTTTATTAACGGCATGAAAGCTGTGGGGAACAGGCCCTATGAGAGTTTCAAGATGATTATTGATAAAGAGCTCGAAAGATTGGCCGGACAACAAGGGGAGGTTTATTGAAGAATGAAAAAGGGTAAACATAATAATCAGGAAATGAGAAATACCTTCAATCCTGTTGCCTGCATATTCTCATTACTGTTTTTTGCCGTGTTGATGGCACCCTGTCTCTCTCTGCATGCACATGCGGGAGCGCTTGAAATATTGCCTCCTCTACCCATATCGCCTGAAAATCCCCTCACCCCTGGAAAGGTAGAACTGGGAAAGAAGCTCTTTTTCGACAGGAGGCTGTCCGGTGACGGGACCATGGCATGTGCCACATGTCATAACCCGGAAACAGGATACACCGATGGTCTGGCAATATCCCTGAGTTATCCAACGACGAGAAACTGGCGCAATGCATCTTCACTCATTAACCTTGCGTATAACGACGTTTTTTTCTGGGACGGCCGTGCGACTACGGTGGAAGAGCAGGCGCTCTTTCCCATCATGAGTGCCTTTGAGATGAACCAGAACCTCGACTTCCTGGAAGAGGAGCTGAAAGAAGTTCCCGGGTATGTTACAGAATTTCAGAATGTATTTGGAGGAGAGATAACACGGGAGCGGGTAGGCATGGCGCTGGCAGCCTTTCAAAAGACATTGGTCTCGAAAAATTCCCCCCTTGATAAATATCTGCAAGGCGACCAGAAGGCTTTGACGGCTGTCCAGAAAGAAGGGTTTGATGTTTTCACGGGAAAGGGCAACTGTATAGCATGTCATAATGGCCCCAATCTGACGGACAACAAGTTTTATAATCTGGGGGTTCCTGAAAACATTGCGGTTGAAAAGGACCCGCGGGTATCGGCAACGCGAAGGTTTACTGCCAAGGTGTCGGGTTACAAAGCCTATCGGACCCTTACCGAAGATCCGGGCAGGTATCTGGTAACAAAAGAACGGAAAGACTGGAAGGCATTCAAGACACCGACGGTGAGAGAGGTCAGCCTGACGGGACCTTATATGCATAACGGTGTTTTTAAGGAACTGGAGGATGTGATAGAATTTTTCAATAAGGGCGGCGGTGATGATCCCGGGAAATCTCCCTTACTGAAACCTTTACATTTAACGGATGATGAAAAACTGACACTCGAGGTTTTTCTGAAAGAAGCGCTAAAGGGTGACCTGAATATAATCAGCATGCCGGAGGTGCCATGAGCAGTGAATTAAAACCCTATTTGAAAGAAATGGCTGATCTCTACAAAAAGATTCATGAATTTGAGTCTGGAGTCCAACTGAGGTACACCTACAGTCCCCTGGAGCAGGCCCATCACTACAGAAAAGAGGATATAGAGACTGTTGCAGAGGCATTGTCAGGGCCTCTTGATTTTACGGCCGAAGAAGTGGGGAAGATCAAAGAAGCATTGTCTTCAGGAAAGATCGATTTTATGGACCTGACGAGTGACAACGGAAAAATGTCCGAAGATGATTTTCAGCTCCTTTATATCATAAGCAGGCCTTTTTTTAAGTCAATGAAGAACACCATGAATATGGACAATATGTTCTGGCCCGACGGCAGCTGTTCCGTATGCGGTGCGAAGCCGTCCCTTTCCCTTATTGAAAAAGAATCCCAGAGGAAGTACGACTGTTCTGTCTGTGGAAACGAGGGGTATTATATGAGAATAGGCTGTCCCTCCTGCTTAAGCGAAAATCCTCAGGACATCAACATTATTACCCTGGAGGGAGAAGAAGGAATGCGGGGGGACCTGTGCGACAGGTGTAAGAGCTACTGCAAGACTTTCGAGAGTTCAATGATAGCCGACCATTCTATTGAATATCTTGATATTTTGAGTATACCATTAGATATTATTGCACAGGAGAAAGGATTCAACAGACGGGCCCCCAATCCTGTGGGTTTAATGAAGATGTTATGATCAAAACCTCACCTCTCCCTGACGGGAGGGGATTGCAAATCGAATAAAAAAAATATTTATAAAAAGGACAGTGAGGACAACGTACCAGTATGAAAGATCTGCTCGGTCGAGATGAAGCGGTAAAAGTGAATGAAGCCCGGGAGCTTTTTCTGAAACAGAACCTGAGAGAGCCTGAGGCTGAATCAGTTTCAATAGATGACTCGTACGGACGGGTTTTGTCGAGAGAGATAACTTCTCCGGAGGACCTGCCTGGTTTTAACCGTTCCACAATGGACGGATTTGCCGTACACTCTGCAGATACCTTCGGAGCTTCCGATACCATGCCGGTATATCTCGAAGTGAAAGGGCAGGTCCTGATGGGCGAGAAACCCCGCATATCAGTACAGAGAGGAGAGGCTGTCCAGATCCCGACGGGGGGGATGCTGCCGGCCGGGTCTGATTCTGTCGTTATGTTCGAGTATACGAACATGGTTGATGGTTCTATAGTTGAAGTAATGAAGACCCTTTCACCCAATGAAAACATTATCCGCGCTGATGAGGACGTGAAGAAGGGAGAGATGGTTTTTCAAGGCGGGCGGCGGCTGCGGCCCCAGGATGTGGGAGCCCTTGCGGGACTGGGGATTCTTGAGGTGGATGTATTTAAAAAGCCGGTGGTCTCCATAATCGGGACCGGGGACGAAGTGGTCCCTCCTGATAAACCTTTGTCGATTGGTAAGGTGAGGGACATAAACTCATATAACCTTGCCGGACTGATTGCGGGCTGTAATGCTGTCCCTCTAAAAAAGGGGATAATCAAAGATGATTTGCAGAAATTGAGAAACGCTGTGAAAGAGTCAATCTCACAATCGGACATGGTTCTTATTACAGGAGGAAGTTCTGTCGGCACAAAAGACTATACGGCACAGGTCATTGATGAACTTGGCGAGCCGGGAGTCCTCTTTCACGGGGTAGCCATGAAGCCCGGGAAACCGTTGATCGGCGGGATAGTGAACGGGGTGCCCCTGTTCGGGCTGCCCGGTCATCCGGCAGCAATAACAGTAAGTTTTGAGACCTTTATTGATCCTCTTCTGATGAGGATGTCCGGGGAAAGGCCTTTTCTTCACATTCCATCAAGACGGAAACTCAAGGCCCTTTTCAGCAGAAACCTGGCCTCTTCCACGGGAAGAGAGGAGCACATCAGAGTTTCAGTCGAAAAGAGGAACGGTGCTCTCTGGGCCGTGCCGGTGCTGGGAAAATCCGGGCTTGTCAGGACCCTCGTGCAGGCAGACGGCATTGTCATTATTCCCATGACCAAGTCCGGTATCTATGAAGGAGAAGAGGTAGAGGTAAGATTATTTAAATAAGGATGCATGTAGGGTTTTGATTAATCAAACCCCTACGAGGAGATTTTTTGCTTTTCACCAGAAGGATATATCAGACGAATACAAACCTTGATGATGCACTCAGGGTGTGGTTTGATTTCATTCAGACCATGAATCCGCTTGAAAGCGAAGTTGTCCCGGTTCATGAAGGCCTTGGCAGAGTGACCGCTGAGGCCATACATGCAAAGGTTTCATCTCCCTTTTATCATGCATCCGCCATGGACGGGTATGCTGTCCGGTTTCATGAAACATTCGGTGCATCGGAAACGACGCCTGTTCAGTTAATCCTTCATGAACAGGCAGTCCCGCTCAACACCGGCGACCCGGTTCCTGAAGGCTTTAACGCAGTCATTATGGTTGAGGATGTAAATTTAACCGGCGACTATGTAGAGATACTGTCACCGTCTACACCCTATGAACATGTGAGAGCAGTAGGTGAGGACATAGTGCAGACGGAACTCATACTTCCTGAAAATCACCTGATCAGACCTGTTGATATTGGGGCAATGCTGTCGAGCGGCAATTATGAAGTCAGGGTGAGAAGAAAACCTGTTGTCACCATTATTCCTACCGGAAATGAAGTCGTTGAGCCTGGAACGCCCCTGAAGACCGGTAATATAATTGATTCCAACAGTTATATGATCGGAGCACTGGCGAATCAGTGGGGCGCGGAATATAGCAGAAGTGATGTTGTACCCGACAATAAGGAACGTTTGAAACAACGAATCCTGCATTCGTCTAATGAGAGCGACGTGGTCGTCGTATTGGCCGGTGCATCAGCAGGGACAAAGGATTTTACCCCCAATGCCGTAGATGAGCTGGGAAAAATCTTTGTCCATGGAATAAGCATTAAGCCTGGCAAACCGGTTCTTCTCGGAATGATCAATGAGAGGCCTGTTATCGGACTGCCGGGATACCCTGTTGCCGCATACATGACTTTTGAAATGTTTGGAAAACCTCTCATATATCGCCTCCTTGGTATTGAGCCGGAACAGCCGGAAAAGGTTATGGCAAAACTCTCACGCCCTGTGGCATCCACTCTCGGCCAGAAAGAATTTCTGAGGGTGAAAGTCGGGAAGGTCGGTGACAGCCTTATCGCTACTCCCGTTGGCAGAGGGGCCGGTGCCCTTATGACACTTCAGCGTGCTGACGGAATCATTCAGATACCTGAACTGAGTGAGGGGATTGCTCCCGAATCAGAGGTGAACGTCATGCTGATACGATCAAAGAGGGAAATTAACAATACCGTTGTGTGCATCGGCAGTCATGACAACACGCTTGACGTCCTCTCAAATCATCTCAAGAAAAAATTCCCTGCCTACAGCCTGTCTTCGGCCCATGTGGGTTCAATGGGTGGATTAATGGCAATAAAAAAAGCAGAGGCCCATATCGGAGGCTCTCATCTTTTGGATGAAAAGACCGGTGAATATAATGTCCCTTATGTGCAGAGATTCCTGAAAGATGTTCCCCTCAAGCTTATTAACCTTGTGTACCGGGAGCAGGGATTAATGATCCCGAAAGGGAACCCGAAGAACATTAAAAGTCTGGATGACCTCAGAAGAGGTGATATTGCTTTTATCAACCGGCAGCCCGGCTCCGGGACGAGACTGTTAACTGACAAGTGTCTGAGGGACAAGGAGATTGATCAACGGAATATTAAGGGGTATGAAAAAGAAGAATTTACTCATATGGGTATTGCTTCTGCGGTCGTCTCAGGTGCGGCGGATACGGGCATGGGCATTCTAACGGCAGCCATCGCACTCGATCTTGAGTTTATCCCTGTTGCACAGGAAAGGTATGATCTAATCATAAGAGAGGAACATATGGGAACCCCCATGATGCAGGCATTGATTGATCTTATCACCTCTGATGATGAATTTAAAGAGTCAGTCATCTCCCTTGGCGGGTATGATGTGCGTGATATGGGGAAAGTGATGTATGAGCAGTGAGCATTGCCGGAGGATTAAATCCTTCTCCGTACAGCACACTCTGTGCCTGAAGTAATCATTCATGAAAAGCTGATAGATTGTGCGACTTTTAGACTAAAAGCTGCAATTTAGTTTTTGATGCTATCGGTGATGATTTCATAGGAAAATCTGAAGAATGGACGGGCTGACACCGCCTACAGGTAATAAGACCTCCCTTACATTGAAACGGCCATAGGGAGTTAAAAGTGACTCCCCCGGGATAGGCGGGGTTTGGGGCAGAACCCCATGTCAACAATAATCAGCTAACGGCGTCGCCTCCCCTGCCGGCTTTTCCTGTCGCCTTCCCGCGAATACCCATGCGAGCCTCCATTCTACGGACTAACCGCTATTTGCTTCTGACGATCCCGGCCGCCGCCCTTTTTTTCTACGAATAATTTATTCCCTGTAAAGGGATCCTGCTCCGTGAAATACATGACCGATGACCATGTCGACGGCAATGGTATGAATATCTGTACCTGCT
>CALZGI010000167.1 GCA_945786855.1 Thermodesulfovibrionia bacterium
AAATCACTTGGGGTATTATTCCCCGTGGCTTGCCACGTTTGTCATTCCGGTAGTCTTTTGAGCCGGAATCCAGAGTTGTCAAAAACATGGATTCTCGATGCGAGTCTCCGCGAGAGTCGCTCCGACCCGATTAACAGACCTGCCTACCGGCAGGCAGGCCTCGGGAATGACCGTAGTTGATACCCCGTCTGCTTGCAGCGGGGAGTCTTCATTATATTTATTATGACTGGAATCTGAACCGCTGATAATTATGATTTTGCTCAATAATGCTCAAAAAAGTTGGTATAATCATCATGAGGTATTTATCCGGTAAAAGCAGATATTGTTCAATTAAATAATTAACTCGATAAAGAATTGATATACTATATAAACTAAATGATAATAAAACGTGCGTTGAAGGAGGAAGTAAATGGACGGTACTACAGAGAAGACGGATTATGTGAAAAAATATTATGGTCAGGTGCTGCAAGGGACACAGGACCTCAAGACTGCTGCCTGCTGCTGCAGCGACGAGATTCTCCATCCAGCTATCCGGGATATCGAGAGCCAGCTTGATAATGAAATTCTGACGAAATTTTACGGGTGCGGCTCTCCGATTCCTCCTGCCCTTGAGGGTTCTGTTGTTCTGGATCTCGGGTGCGGTACAGGGAAGGATGCGTTTATTGCATCCCGTCTCGTTGGAGAAGAAGGATTCGTTTTCGGTGTTGACATGACAGATGAACAGATTGATGTTGCCGAAAGACATGTTGAATCACAAATGGAAAAGTTCGGCTATAAAAAACCGAATGTTGAGTTCAGGAAAGGATATATTGAGGACTTAAAAGAGATCGGCATTGAAGACAATTCCATAGATGTTGTCATGTCAAACTGCGTCGTTAATCTCTCATCAGACAAAAAGAAGGTCTTTTCCGAGATATTTCGAGTCCTGAAACCCGGGGGAGAGCTTTACTTCTCAGATGTGTTTACGGGCAGGAGGGTCCCGGAAGATCTGCAGAACGATCCATTGCTGCATAGTGAATGTCTGGGTGGTGCACTGTATATAGAGGATTTCCGGCGGCTCATGAAAGATATAGGTTGCCCCGATTACCGGGTGGCGGCAAAGCACAAAATAAATATTGGCAACCCGAAGATAGAAGTCAGGGTTGGGATGGTGGATTTCTATTCAAAGACTGTCCGTGCCTTTAAACTGGATGGTCTTGAAGATATCTGTGAGGACTATGGGCAGGTAGCAGTTTATCACGGAACTGTCCCGGGCTATCCCCATTTCTTTGACCTGGATGATCACCACAGATTCATCAAGGGGAAACCGATGCTTGTATGCGGTAATACAGCATCAATGCTGGGAGAGACACGTTTTGCAAAGCACTTTACAGTGACGGGAGACAGATCTGTCCACTTCGGGCCTTTTGACTGTGCCCCGGCCCATGAAAAACGGAACAGTGAAGATGAAAGCGGCGGGGCCTGCTGCTGATATGAGAATGATATTGAAAACTGGAGGATAGCTGTGCGAAGGGGCATACTGTTTCTACTATTTTTTGTCGTCATCTTTCCTGTTCATCAGGGAGAGACAGAAGACGGAAGTATTCTTTTTCGTGATGATTTTCATATGCTTGATAACTGGAAGCCGCTGCATTTCCCGAAAATAAGCGAGCATACAAACTACTCCATTGAAAATGAGGGGAGCACTGCTCTGCTGAAGGTTGAAAGCAATGCCTCTGCGTCAGGGATTGTCTATAAAAGGGAATTTAATGTTTTCGAATTTTCGAAAGTGCGGTGGCGGTGGAAAGTCAGCAATGTCTTTAAAAAGGGGAACGCCCGGGAGAAATCAGGAGATGATTACCCGTTGAGGATGTATATTATCTTTAAATATGATCCGGAGAATGCTACCTTCGGGCAGAAAATCAAGTACGGGCTGGCAAAACAGATATACGGTGAATACCCGCCCCACAGCAGTATTAATTACATTTGGGCAAACAGGCATCATGATGAACATATTATTCCGAATGCCTACGCATCTGAAGCAAAAATGATAATTCTTCAATCAGGGACAGAAAAGGTGGGGCAGTGGGTTGACGAGGGAATCAATATTATTGAAGATTACCACAGGGCTTTCGGAGAAGACCCGCCGTCCTTTGCAAGTCTGGCAATTATGAGCGACACCGATAATACGAAAGAGAGCGCTGTTTCATACATTGATTATATTGAAGTATACCGCTGACTACAGGGTGTCTCCTGTGACCGAAAACTATTTACTCTCGCAATACCAGCATTTTTCTGACTAATTGAAGAGTACGTTCCGTTCAAAATCAGCGGCGCTTGTGGCGGCAACCTTTGCTGTATCTATGTCTATAACGCCCGCGGTGAACAGATCCATCAAATGCTGATCAAAAGTCTGCATACCGTACTGGTCCCTTCCGGAACTCATGTAGTCCTTTAAGGCGGCCGTCTTCTCCGGGTTTTCAATACACTCTTTTACTGTAAGCGTATTCCGCATTATTTCGCATACTGCAACCCGGCCTGCGTTATCTTTCCGGCGGAGCAGCCTTTGAGAGATGACAGCCTTCAGCGCCTCGGCCAGCCGTATCCGGATTGCCTGCTGTTCGCTCAATTCAAAGGCACTGATGATCCTGTGGATTGTCTTCGGAGCGTCTTGTGTGTGGAGAGTCGACAAAACCAAGTGGCCTGTTTCAGATGCTTTCAGTGCAATTTCGATAGTAAGGGGATCTCTCATTTCGCCGACGAGGATGACATCAGGGTCCTGGCGAAGTGCTGCACGCAGCGCGATAGAGAAACTTTCTGTATCAAGCCCGACTTCACGCTGAATAATGGAGGCTTTTTGCTCCTTATGCAGGTATTCGATAGGGTCTTCGATCGTAACGATCTTGCAGGGCTTTTTCCGGTTTATTATATTAATCATTGATGCCAGTGTCGTGGACTTGCCGCTGCCTGTAATACCTGTTACCAGAATTAACCCCCTTTCTTCAAGCGAGATATCATTGACGACGACAGGGAGCCCGAGCTCCTCTGAGGAAGGGATTGTAAAAGGGACCACTCTCAGGACGACTGAGAAAGAGCCTCTCTGCCGGCATATATTTACTCGGAAACGTGAAACGCCCGGAAGCATATAGGAGCAGTCAAGGTCCTGAAGGTTTTTGAGAGTCTTCTCAACAGCGTCATCGTTGAAACTGGGAGAATCTGACAATATATGCCGTACAATTGATTCACATTCTTCCATTTCAAGGGCCGGTATATTGAGCGGTGTTATGTGTCCGTCGATTCTGTATTTCCATGTTGAGCCGACACAGAGGTGAATGTCGGAAGTCTTCATCTCTACACCCTTTGCAAGAACTTTTTTGAAAACGTCAATAATGGTATCCATTCATTCTCCTTTGAATAGTATCAATGCCGATTAATCTTCGTTCTTATCGTCATTCATTCAGCGATTCTTGAGTTTCCACGAAGGTGGATGTGTCTGTTCACTCTCAGAACTAGTATCCGCTATTGACCGCTCTCGCGACCGTGAGCGGGGTCACAGTCAGAAATGTTGTTTTTCATTCAAGGTAAGGTGCAGGAAAATAAGGAATTAGAGCATGGGTAGGTGCTGACAACACATTGGTTTACGGGGTTTTTTCGTTGTTCCACAACATGCAGAAAGATGCCTTTTCATCAGAACTGCATGCCTTCATAATAGACCACTTTAGAGTAATGGGGGCCATCATGGTTGTTAAGAAAGCCATTAAAATGAGGGATGAAAACTGGGTTTCCGTGAGAAGCG
>CALZGI010000168.1 GCA_945786855.1 Thermodesulfovibrionia bacterium
ATGCCATTTTCCCCCGCCAAACAGCACGTGTGAATGTTTCTCGCCCTCGGGGACAACTTTCATTCCTTCGTTCACAACTTTCATTGTACAACCCTTTAAAGTAAAGGGGTCTCGTTCAGATATGTTAAAGAAAGTGTGAAAAATAACTTCAGGTTTCTTTTTCTGAAATAATGTCTTGAATTTCAGTTGAAGGAATTTCATGAAGGACACTTTGTATTTATGAATCATACTGGACTGCGATTCATATCCAAGGTCTTTCATCACCATGTCACACATTGAATGAAATAATGCTTTCTGTCCTCCTGTCCACTTTTCATAATCGGGGAATTCATAATTGTAGTTTTTGTTAATTTTTTTATCATATTCAGACTTCGCCAATCGGGGGAATACTGGAATACCTAAAGACAGGAGTTTTTCATATAAATAGCCGGTATCGGTGACCATTCGCTCAAAGATAATCTGATAGTCACACTCCCTCAGCAGTGAATAGTTCGTCATCTTAACATACAGGCACGCCTTTTCAAACTGACTGAGACTCTCCCAGCCCACGCCGGTCATTATTGGATGCCTGCTGTCTTCCGGGGTGTCATACCAGTCACGATTTATGATGGAGCGGACAACGTCTCTCGGATTCCTGTGCAAATGAACAAAAGCTGCATCAGGGAAAATCTCTTTCATCAGGGGAAGAAACCTCTCAAGATAGACATTTGCTTCAGCATAATCTTCCGGTAATTCTTCGATCCAGGTTCTGGCATCAATCAACAGTTTTCTCACTTCATCCGGTTTGTCAACCAATGCGGTAAATCCTTCTGCGGTTCGTTTCTCTGCAATAAGCTCCTCACTTCTAAAGTAGTGGTTAAGCGAAAATTCATGCTGTGCCTTCAGGGGGGTTGCCTGTTGAAGAAAGTTTACAAGCCATTTTGATCCCGATCTTGCCGTTGACAGAAAAAAATATATTTTCTGATTGCCGCGCCAGTAAATGGGGTGCATAAGGACCTGATGGCGGCCCGTTCTCATCTCCTGTTTTATCGGGTCATCAGATCGATGCCAGCTGCCTCCTGAATCGGTAAAATATGAATCATGCTGCACATGGATAGCATCGTATTCCAGGCCCAGTTTATTCATTGAAGCAGACCAGAGATTTACTATCTCTCCATCCTGGCGGACAAGTTGATGGGATGCAGGATAGATGATCTGGAATTCATGTTCTTTTACCCCTATCCCTTCAGCCGACAGTCCAGACTCTGCTGATACCGGATCAGGCGGCTTCAGCTCTGCAAAACACCAGTAATTGATAAATTGATGTTTATAACAAAGAGGGTCCCCATGGGAAGAGATACCTGTCAACCTTACCCCTGCATCACGAAGTGGCACAACCAAGTCATTGAGTGCCTGCTCTACATCATTCACTTTGGCCGTCATCCAGTCTGTCAGAATGTTCAGATGAAGACCGACTTCATGACCGAAGTCCTGCAATTGAAGACATTTATCAATGAGCCGTGGATCATCCCAGTATTCAGCGCTGTGCAGAAGATAGTAGGTAGAGCGGATACCGCGCCGGTTTTCCCAGTAACTCATCTCCAGGGCCAGATCAAGATCATAGTCCACGTCATGCCGCAAAGCGATCGCATCACGTGTGTTTGGACTCTCAAATAATTCTCTGACTGTTACAGTATTGCTGAAATGATCGAGGTATTTAAAATAGTCAGGGCTGATTGACATGAAAATATGACTACTGGCCAGAAAGCAGATTATCGTATAGAGATATGAGCTTCTTACTTTCCTCTTCCCATGAGTATTTGTGGGCATGCTGCAGAGCATTATGTCCCATTTTCTCTGTTGCTTCTCTATTGCTGATCATTTCATTCAAGACACCAGCAATATCATCGGGATTGGCAGAATCAAACATGCGGCCGCAGTTTGTTTCCTGAATGATCCGGCTCAACTCGGGGAAATCACTCGCGGCCACAGGCAGTCCTGCCATCATTGACTCAAAGAGCTTATTCGGAGAACAGTAATAATAGCTCTTGCATGCATTCTGTATGGGGACAAGTCCTATGTCCGCAGAAGCTGCATATTTTACGACTTCATGGGGCGCAACGGGCGGGACAAAATATACTTTCTCTTCTACCCCCAGCCTTGAGACACGTTCTTTTAAATCCGATATGTATTCAGGTTTCCCGTATCCCATGACAGCTAAAACACCGTTGTCCACTTTCTGTATCGCTTCTATGGCCTCTTCCAGTCCCCTGTTAAAGGTTATTGCACCAAGATACAGTATTATCTGTCGATTCCCGTTTATATGGGTAATTCCTCTCAATATATTGTTTTTTGTGCCCAGACGATATTCAGGACAGTTCATGACAACATAGGGAACGGGAACATTATAGAGTCTTGAAAGTTCTTCTGCTATTGAATTATTGACGGTAATGACAGCGTCGACTCTTCTGACTAAAAAAGCTTCCACCGTTTTTTTTATCCACTTATAGAATGCACTTTCAGGAACAAGTTTATTCCTTTCCCGATACAACTCGTGGGAGTCATAAATAGCTTTCGCCTCTGTTTTCCTCGCAGCCCAGTACGCAGGGACAAGTGTATTCAGGTCATGTGCATGATAGACATCCGCCCTGAAGCCACAGGCAAGTTTTCCCGCTGTTAACCAGTATGAGATATAGGTACTGATCCGGTGATATTTCCACAGGATATTTTTAGTATGCTTTTTTATTGCCTTCCAAAATTCTATAAAGGGGTACAGCAAAACTTCACAGATCACTTCTTTTACTGTTCTGCAAATAATGATTAATATTATCAGGGCGTTGGATAGTACAAGTTTACTTACCCGCACAAAAACAACAAGCGGTGCTAACAATAATTTTAAAAAAATACTCGGGTCGCCTGTTGCTGACAGCATTGCTTTATCCCGGATTGCTTTACCATGAATCCTTTCCTTGATAACTTCCAAATAGTCTTTCACGTATTTGATAAATTTTTTGACATACAATATGTTTAATGTTTTTTTGAGAAAATAATGAATTTTTTTCAGGTAAAAAAGGGCTGATCGGGGTTGAACGCGGTAGATCCTGAAACTATCCTTTTCCTCTATGAAATCAGGCCTGTCTTCAGAAACAACAGCGATAATCCGTACGTCATATCCGGCCTTGCCAAGTGTATGAGCTTCTTTCAATACTCTCGTATCGTTTATACAGGGATTTAAAACAAACATGCAAATTATCGGGGTCTTTTTCATCATTGCCCAACCCACCTTCTCAGAAAATTAAATCCCATATCATTTTGTATCCACTATTCTTACATAGACATATTATGTGCGCTTGAATAATTAAAACGAAAGTATTAATAATAAGAACAGGATCTTAAATAATAAGTTTTTGCAAAACCCATTTCATAAGTCAACCATTGTTTATTTGAATTATTATCCAAACAACCAGAGGTCATTGCTTACGCCAAATGCTCCTGCACATTACTTATCACATACCGTGTACTTTCCTCTGATTGAAGCGGTTCCATAGGCAGGCTCAACACACTCTGTGTCGCAGCTTCAGAGTTTTCAAGACTCCCGAATGATTTACTCCGCCCGCTCCCGAAAACCTTCATTTTGTGTAACGGGAAGGGATAGTAAATCATCGTGCTGACACCTTTTTCCTTCAACGCACTCTGCAGTTCATCTCTTTTGCCGTCGAGCACCCTGACGGTATACTGATGAAACACGTGGTCAGCATCGGCGATTTTCTCCGGAAGTACAATTCCCGCGACATCTTTCAATCCTACGGTGTACGCTTCGGCTATCTTTTTCCTTCTCCCGTTAAATTCATCGATATATTTGAGCTTTGCCCCTACAATAGCTGCCTGAAGGGTATCGAGTCTGGCGTTATATCCGACGTGGTCAACGTTGTATTTGTCTTTGCCGCCGTGTTTTATGAGCATGCGGAGCACTTCTGCTGTAGTATCATCATTTGTTGCAACAACACCCCCGTCACCAAATCCCCCGAGGTTTTTGGAGGGGAAGAAGCTGAAAGCTCCGGCATCTCCAATTGTACCCAGCTTTTTGTCCTTCCATCCTCCGCCGAATGCCTGGGCAACATCTTCCACAATGAAAAGGTTGTGTTTCCCCGCAAGTTCCATTATGGCAGTCATATCACAGGTCTGGCCGTAAAGGTGGACGGGCATTATGCCCACAACGTTTGTATTGGCAGCACAATACTCTGCAATTTTCCCTGTGTCAATATTATAGGTCTCTGGATCAATGTCAACAAATACAGGCGTTGCTCCTGACCTCAATATTGCGTCCCCTGTTGCAGTAAATGTAAAAGAGGTGGTCAGTATCTCATCGCTCTTATCAAAAAACTCCTCGCCTTTGATTTTAATTGCAAGGGCCCGCAACGACAAAACGAGAGATTCTGTGCCCGAGCAGGCGCCAATGCAGTGCTTTGCGCCAAGATATTCCGCTATCCTGTCTTCAAGGGCTTTGACTTCAGGGCCGAAAATCCACCTCTGGTGGTCAAGGCATGTCTGAATAGCACCATCAATATCCTTTTTCATATAATCGTATTCAAGTTTTAAATCGAGCATCGGTATCTGCTTCATTCTCAGATCTCCTCCTTCACAACAACGAGCTGTTTTTTCTCCAGTTTATATTTGCTCCCGCAGTTTTTACACTTCGCCTTCTGGCTTTTATGCTTGAGCGGCTCTCCGCAGATACAGGCCCAGCCGATCTGTTTCGCCGGCACACCGGCCACAACCGCATAGTCCCGCACATCATCCTTAACGACTGCACCGGCGCCGATCAATGAGTATCTTCCGACAGTGGCACCGCAGACAATTGTAGCGTTGGCGCCGATTGTTGCGCCCTTCTTGACGAGGGTCTCCCTGAATTCGCTTTTTCTCTCCACAAAGGCACGCGGATTGTACACATTTGTAAATACACATGAGGGTCCGCAGAAAACCCCCTCTTCCAGGGTGACTCCGTTGTAAAGTGATACATTATTCTGGACCTTGCAGTTGTCCCCGATAGTAACGGCAGGCCCTATCGAAACATTCTGTCCAATATTACAGTTTTCACCAACTTTCGAACCGGGAAGGACGTGGGAAAAATGCCAGATTTTTGTACCCTCTCCAATAACGACATTGTCATCAATAACGGCAGTCTCGTGAACCTGTGATTTTCCGGCTGCCGGACTGAAAGGTTCTTTGCTGTCTTTCGTTGACAGTCCTTCTTCAGCCTGTTCCAGCACCTTTAAAACTGCCAGACCTTCCCTGCCGTCAGTCAATGGAGCAGTTCTCTGCCGGACACAGTCAGAAAAATGCCTCAGTTCTTCCTTAAGAGGCTCACTGGCGCCAATCTCAACGACATGAAAATCAGCCTTCTGGGCAACGGGGATTTTCCCGTTCTGCCACTCTATCTTATGGGGATAGACAAACAACTTCTCCTTGCTCACGTCATCAAATACAGCCATTGCCTTTGAGCCCACCACAACAAGTTTCTGCTCTTTAAAAGGATGGAGCCAGCTGACAAAGATGTGGCTTTTCACTCCGTTCCTGAACTTCAGGGCCGTCATGGTTGTATCGTACACTCCCGGGCTCAGATAATCACCTCCATAGGCTGAAACACTGACAGGGTCCTCCCCGATCAGTGAAAGAATGACCGAAATGTCATGGGGGGCAAAACTCCAGAGAATATTCTCTTCCGTCCTGAGCTTTCCTATGTTAAGACGATTGGAATAAATATACTG
>CALZGI010000169.1 GCA_945786855.1 Thermodesulfovibrionia bacterium
CGCTGAGGGAAAACATAAACCAGGTGCTTCTTGAAAAAACAGGGCTTCCCGAGTGGCAGGACACATTATATGAATATCTGGGAAAATGATGCAGCTTTGACATAAACTACACCTGCCCATTGAATATCAAGATACGCTGAAACAGACATATCTGTACTGTAATACTGAACATGCTTTGCAGCTATAATATAACCCGGTTGCTGCAAAGGGGAATATAACTGAACTTTACTTCATGGATGTAAGGAGGAGAGAAAATGTATGGAAAAATAGTACGGAATGCACTGATTATAATTTTCTTCCTGAGTTTTCTGCTCGCTCTCTCCAGTCCCATTGCTTTTGCCGAGAGCACGTCCGCCCAAAAGCCGGTACCGCCTGAAGAGGTAGAGTCGGTAATTCAGACGTTAAAGGACCCTGCAGCGCGGGACAGGTTGATCCGGCAATTGGAAGTTCTGGCCCAGGCACAGGAGCCCCCTGAAGAGAAAAAGGCTGTGCAAGGGCTTGCGGGCCGGATTTTATTGAAGATTTCAGACCGGGTCAAGATTTTCTCCAGAGCAGTTGCGCAGATTGGAGGGGGAATCAGCAAGTCTCCGGACGTTATTGCCTGGATAAAACTGCAGTTTACTGAATCTGAGTCGCGGGCTTTCTGGACTGAGGTGTTCACCAAAGTCGTTACGGTGATCGGGTTGGGGTATATCATTTTTTTCCTTGTGCGGCTTCTTCTCGGCCGATTTCGCCGTTCACTGGCCAGTCAGGCATTGGAGGGCTTCATGATGCGGTTTTTTCGGCTTCTTGGACTCCTCATACTGGACATACTGCCTGTTGCTGCATTTGCCTTTGCAGCCTATGCCCTCCTGGGGTTCGTAGATCCGCGGGAAAATACGCGCCTCGTTATTCTTGCGTGGGTCAATGCCTTTATTATTGTCTGGCTCACTGTTGCCGTCTTTCGCGTTCTGCTTGTGCCAGCCCATCCTCAACTCAGGATAGTGAGTCTCAGGGATGAGACAGCAAACTATCTCGATATATGGATCCACCGTCTTTTGATATTTGCCGTTTACGGATATTTCGGTCTGCAGGCTCTCGTATTTCTTGGTCTCCCGCCTGCAACATACGAGACGCTCCTGAAACTGCTCGGCCTGGTGGTGACTGTTTTCGTCATTGTGGTGATCATGCAGAACCAGAGCGCCGTGGCTGACTTTCTTCGGGGCCGAAAGCCCGAGCAGGCACCCCGGGAAGGCAGCCGTAATGTGCATTTAAACCGTTTAGCCCGGACATGGCATCTGATTGCTGCTGTGTATGTCATCCTCCTGTATGGAGTGTGGTTTATGAAAATCGAAGGAGGGTTCCTGTTTTTGATTCGTGCGACAGTGATTACAATCATTGTCCTTTTGCTGGCACGAACTGCTCTGGGATTTATAAATACGCTTTTTCGTCACGGATTCAAAGTAAATGAAGATCTGAAAACACGTTTCCCCGCTCTGGAAGAGAGGGCAAACCGTTATCTTTCAACGGTGAAAAAAGGTATCCGGGCAGTCATCTGGATCGTGATGGCCCTTGCTGTTCTGCAGGCATGGGGTGCTGATACGGTGGGGTGGCTTGCAAGTGAGACCGGCAGAGATCTTCTTGGTGCTATTGCCACGGTTATCGCAATCATCGTAATGACCTTTCTCATATGGGAGATCACCAACAGCCTGATAGCAGTCTATCTTCCCGACAAAGACACTAAGGGGAACGTCTTGGCCGAAAGCGCAAGGAACCGGACAATTCAGGGAGTAGCGCGTAAGGCGCTGTTCGTGCTCCTTCTTGTGGTCTCCTCAATGATGATACTCTCCGAGCTTGGTGTGAATATCGGCCCTCTCCTTGCGGGTGCCGGGGTCCTCGGTCTTGCCATCGGATTCGGCGCGCAAAAGCTTGTACAGGATGTTGTCACAGGGGTTTTTATTCTCGTGGAAGATCAGATCGCCGTTGACGATGTGGTCAATGTGGCTGATAAGGGTGGACTGGTCGAGGCAGTCTCTATTCGCAGTGTACGCCTGAGGGACTTCGCCGGTGTCGTTCATGTGATTCCCTACAGCTCCATCAATACTGTCAGCAACATGACCAAGGAGTTCTCCTACTATGTCTTCGAGGTCGGTGTCGCGTACCGGGAAAACATAGACGAGGTTATTGAGGTATTGGAACAGATCGGGGCCGGGCTGCAGAAGGACGAGGTGTACGGCCCGTTCATCAAAGACCCTCTTGATGTGGCCGGCCTGGACTCCTTTGGTGACTCAGCGGTTGTTATCAAAGCCCGGCTAAAGACAATCCCGCTCAAGCAGTGGATGGTGGGGCGGGAGTTTAACAAACGAATGAAAAAGAAATTCGATGAGCTTGGGATCGAAATCCCCTTCCCGCACAGGACTATTTACATGGGAGAAGATAAGCAGGGCCAGTCACCTCCATTAAATGTTGCCGTGAAGGAGAAGGAGTCCACCTGATATACGAAATCAAGTTGAAAAATACCCCTGAAGCAAAAAAAGCAGGTTCAGGGACTCAGGATTTCACACACATATTTTTAATATCTTGCCGGGAACGCACACACAAACATGATATACTTTTGTCAGGTGAGGAAACGCCTGAAGAGTTACAATAAGCCGGTGATGATGCCCGGGGAACCCTCAAGCCCGTTATGAAAAAGGCTGTTCTGAGTTGAAAGATGAAACATGAACGTCAGTACGATATGATTTGTAATTCCATAAACTGCAAAGGCTCGATCGGCCCGAAAACCGGATCGGGAAGGAAAAAAGAATGACAGAAAACATTCAGCAGGCAATGTCGTTCATGAAGGAAAAATCCGAAATTTTCAATGAAATGACCGATCAGGAAATAGAGCTCATATCGCCCTTTTTTGAGCTGAAAAAATATCCTGCAGAATCCTTTGTTTTCAAAGAAGGAGAGCCGGGCACTTTTATCTGTTTCATTGTTTCCG
>CALZGI010000170.1 GCA_945786855.1 Thermodesulfovibrionia bacterium
AGACAAACCCCTAAACTTGAAATAGTGATTAAATGCGATTCAGTTGGAAGTCTGGAAGCCGCAACAGCGGCGATTCAGTCAATATCCATTTCCAGCACAGAAATAGTTATTATTCACAGCGGAGTTGGAAGCATCAACCGTTCCGATGTTTTGATGGCTGAAACAGGGAACAGGCTTATCATTGGTTTTCAGGTTGATGTGCTGCCGGAAATAGAAAATAACCTGAAAGAATTTACTGTAGAGATACGCCTGTACAATGTAATTTACCGGTTAACAGCTGATATCATAAATATTGCGGAAAGAATTGCCCCTCCTGATATACAGGAAGATATCATCGGATCGGCCAGGGTCATTGCTCTTTTTAAAAGTACCCGGAAGGGAATCATTGTCGGGTGTGAAATTCTGAGCGGACATTTCTCTGTAGGTCAGCATTTTCGCATCATCTCAGCCATGGGTCCTGTGTACAGCGGTTTGATTGAATCGCTGCACATAGAAAATCATAATGTACAGAAAGCAACCATAGGTCAGCAGGCAGGTATTAAAATAAAAGATTTCAAAGGTGCAAAGATTGGTGACCTTGTAGAAACCTTTAAGCCGCTGTTAGAAAAAAATTCCCCTGTATGGCACCCAAAAGCAGAAATTGTTCACACCGGATAAAGCACCCCCGCTCAGCTTATTTCATCAATCCATCTGATAGCAGTTTTTCCGTTATGGCCGTGAATACGTTCAACTTCTTCAACACTGTCGTAGACTTCAACAGAGGGGGTATCCGATATCCAGGATATGATGCTCTTGTTATTTGAAAATTGGACTCCTTCTGCAATTATTCCCGTACCGGACACTCCACTCTCATCTTCGATGCGGTTGAGAACAAATCTCCTGAATTTCATAAGGTCGTGTGGTGTCATTATTTCCGAAGCCTTCAAGATCAATGGATGTACCTATCATAAGAAAGGCAGAAGCCTATTTTCAAGGTATAAATTCCTGGGCCCTCTCCTTGAGAAAAAGTTCGGTCCAACACCAGGATGCCATCGATTTAGCAAGAGAGAAGATGTTTTCCGGGAAATTTGATATATTAATTACTTACAGAATCAATAATGCATTGAGTTCAAGTAGCGCACCTATTGATATGGAAGTATGCGCAAAAGAGTATGCTTACGGTACGTAAGTTATGCCACGAAAGGGGACAGCTTCTGAATGAGCGGAAATCCAAAAATGCCTGACCAGTCAGATTTCAAAAAGAACGTAGTAGAAAAGATGAAGAGTCCTCAATGGAGGCTTGGCCTGGTTATCGTCTCGACGTTTATTATTCTTATGTCATGGAGCCTGACTCAGAATCTGGGAGGACCGATACGGCATACCATTAGCTACAGTCAGTTCCTTGAACAGCTCAACTCAAAGAACGTGAACTCTGTGACTATAAAGAACCTTGCACTCAGAGGCGACTTCAGGGAAGAAACAGTGATGTATCTGGGGGAACAGAATACTTCCGTGCCGGTCAGAATTTTCAAAACCTATCTGCCCTCTTTTCAGGGAGAGGGATTGATCACGGCATTGAAAGAAAAGAACGTATTGATTACTGTAGAACCGGCAGAACAATTGTCCCCCTTCTGGCAGTTTGTTGTCGGCCTCCTGCCATGGGTTTTAATAATCGGCATATGGGTGCTCATCATGAGGGGAGCCCAGAGGGTGCAGGGGGGCCCCGGAGGTCTTTTTTCATTCGGCGCAAGTAAAGCGAAGCTTCACGATGTTCAGAAAACGACCGTAACCTTCGACAATGTTGCTGGAATGCAGAATGCCAAAAAGGATCTTCAGGAAACCATCGACTTCCTGAAAGACCCGTCAAAGTTCAAATTACTCGGGGCAAAAGTTCCAAGAGGGATACTTCTGTTCGGCCCTCCCGGAACAGGAAAGACGCTCCTTGCCAGGGCAGTAGCCGGTGAGGCTGATGTACCTTTCTACAGTATCAGTGCTTCCGAATTTATTGAGATGTTTGTCGGTGTTGGTGCTTCAAGGGTGAGAGACATGTTTCAGAAGGCACGAGCATCTCAACCGAGCATTATATTTATCGACGAAATTGACTCAGTTGGGCGCACACGCGGTACCGGCCTGGGAGGTGGTAGTGACGAACGGGAACAGACTCTGAATCAGCTATTGAGTGAACTTGACGGCTTTGAGCCTCACGAAGAAGTAATCGTTATGGCGGCAACGAACAGGCCCGATGTTCTCGACCCCGCCCTGCTCAGGCCAGGCCGTTTTGACAGGCACATCATTATCGACCGTCCCGGATGGAAAGACAGGAAGGCAATTCTCGAAGTTCACGTGAAAGACAAGAAGCTGTCGGGCGATGTCGATCTCGAGAAAATAGCCAAGGGTTCTCCCGGCATGACCGGTGCCGATCTCGAGAATCTCACAAACGAGGCGGCCCTCATAGCAACGAGGGAAAATAAAGAAACAATTGAAAACAGCGATTTCGAAGAAGCACGTGATAAAATCCTCATGGGCGCAGTAAGAGAGGAAACGATCAATGATCTTGAGAGAAAAATAACCGCCTATCATGAATCAGGCCATACGCTCGTTGCACGGGCACTCCCCGGTACCGATCCAATTCACAAGGTAAGCATTATTCCCCGGGGAATGGCTATGGGGGTTACCCAGCAGATTCCTGAAGAAGACAGGCATTTTTATCCCAAGAAATATTTAATGAACAGACTGGCTGTAATGCTCGGGGGCAGGATTGCAGAAAAAATTGTTTTTGATGATGTCAGCACAGGTTCCCAGAACGATCTGAAAGAAGCATCATCACTTGCAGAAAAGATGGTTGCCCAGTGGGGAATGAGTGATAAGGTTGGCCCCGTGAGCCTCGGACGGGGAGAGGAACATCCCTTTCTTGGACGGGAGTTGTCGCAGCCGAAGCGTTACAGTGAAGACATGGCGTGGCTGATGGACCAGGAAATTCACAGAATGATCGTCGAGTCAGAAGCAAAGGCCGAGGAAATATTAACTGCAAAGAGGAATGTCCTCGATAATCTGGCTGAGGCTCTTATGAAAGAAGAGGTGCTCGACCGTGAAGATGTTGACAGAATAATCAATGAGTCTGATGGACAATGATATCATCCGTAATGAGTTCAACCTTCAAACAGACCTGATTCATCTCAACCATGCCGGTGTTTCACCATGGCCGGTGAGAACATTACATGTTGTTCAGGCGTTTGCCGAGGAAAATGCCGTGATGGGATCATCCCGCTACCCTGAGTGGTTAAACGTTGAAACAACCCTGCGAAGACAACTGCAAAAGATTATCAATGCACCAACCATTGATGACATCGCACTCCTCAAGAATACATCTGAGGCGCTTTCAGTCGTTGCCTACGGACTGGACTGGAGTAAGGGCGATAATATCGTAAGCAGCGATCAGGAATTCCCTTCAAACCGGATCGTGTGGGAATCACTTTCAGAAAAGGGCGTAGAATTTCGTGAAGCAGATCTCACTATGGCCGGATCGCCTGAAGACTCCCTCTTCTCTCTTGTTGATGATAACACCAGGATGATAACTGTCAGCTCTGTTCAGTTTTCAACGGGATTGAAGATGGACCTTGAACGTATTGGCAAATTTTGTAAAGATCGTGGTCTTCTTTTCTGCGTTGACGCGATACAGAGTGTAGGTGCCCTTCACTTTGATGTTCAGAATATCAATGCTGATTTTGTCATGGCTGACGGCCACAAATGGATGCTCGGACCGGAAGGACTGGCCCTCTTCTATTGTCATCCAGATGCACGAGATCGTTTAAAGCTTCATCAGTACGGCTGGCATATGGTTGAGACCGTCGGAGATTTTGACCGCAGGGAATGGACTGCCGCCAATTCGGCGAGGCGCTTTGAATGCGGAAGCCCCAATATCCTTGGCATTCATGCCCTTAGTGCAAGTCTCTCACTTTTCCTCGAAGTGGGAATGGATACTGTTGAAAGGGAAGTTTTAAAGAGGTCGGAGTACCTTTTCGATAGAATCAAATCCTCGCCGGAGCTTGAACTTATAACTTCACATGAGTCAGGCCGTTATGCTGGAATTGTTACCTTTAAAAGAAATGACGTTGATAACGTTGCTCTTTATGAATATCTTATGAAAAACAGAGTGCTCTGCGCTCCACGTTCTGGAGGGGTACGTTTTTCTCCTCATTTTTATACCTCTTACGAACAGCTTGACGCAGCAATGGATCTTGTGATGAAGTTTGTACCTTGAGAGGAAATTTTATATTTTATCGGTATTACCAAATTGCTTTTTTTATATAATATTCTTATCTTATTCTTTCAGATATTCCGCACTACTGGCCAGTGACTCTCAATGAGTAGTTTGTATTGCCTTAATTGTTAATATTTCCACTTTGAATGATTAATATGCCATCTTCAATCACAATATCACCGGTGACAGTAATATCAGAATTTATTGTTACTGTTCCCTGATACCCTGAATTGATATTGAATGACGAAAGAGACTCCGTAAGATCCCAATTACAATCATTTGAAGAAGTACCATTAAAAAACACATTACTACCGTTCTGAGGTATTGCATCATCTACCCAGTTTTGTGCAGTTGATGCAGAGGAGTTACTTCCTCCTCCATCCCATACCTTTCCCACCACTACTGTTGCCGGTGATCCATATGCTGCCGACACATTCCCCGCTCCATCCTTTGCCCACGGATACAGCATATAGCTACCCTCACCTCCGCTTACTGTATACGTCGTTGGCGCTGTTCCCGTCCAACCGGGGTCTCCTGCTGAGGGCGGCGTCTCATTCTCTGTTATCAGATACCCCGTTACTCCCACTGCGTCACTCGCCGTAAAGTCCGTGATTGGCACCACACTCCCTGACGGGCTTGTTGCCGTAAAGGTATCCACCGTCGGCGCTGTCGTATCCGGTGTGTTGTTCGTCACCGCTTGATCGGTCAGGCCGGCTGCATCATTGCCCGCCACATCCTGAATCGGGCTGGCACCCGCCGTGTAGCTCACCGTCACCGTGTCGCCGTTAGCCACTCCGGGCGTGAGCGTCAATGTCACCGTGCTCCCCGCTACCACTACCGTACTCACCGTTTGCCCTGCACCGTCTGTGCCTATCGTAAAGTCCGTCGTCGCAGGCGTCGAAC
>CALZGI010000171.1 GCA_945786855.1 Thermodesulfovibrionia bacterium
AGCAATGATTTCTGACTTGAGGATGGAGAGGGTATTCCCCTTAAGAGAGGAGTGAAGAACTTTTACTTCATTGCCTTCAAAACTGACCGCAACGGTCTTAGCCAAAAAGAGCTTCTCCTTAAATTCAAATTAGCTTCATTGTAACACAATTCCGGGGTAAGTTGTACAATATACACTATCGTAAATAATACATTGTATATATAAATATGCATGCTACGGGTACTGATTTTATCCAGGTTGCTTTGCTGGAAATAGCTGCGTTAAGCTAATGAAACACGATAACTCTTTAAGAGCATGACAGGCAAAACCAAAATCTGTGAGATCTGTGAAAAAACTTTGGACAAGTGCGAATGCTGTGCTGAGTGCGGCCATATCTGCAGCCGTGACTACGGAGAACTGTACTGTCCAGTCTGTTTTCCAAAACCTTCCGGCAAAGATGAATAAAGAAGAACACTTTATGCAAATGGCATTGAAGGAAGCGGGCCTTGCGTTTGATAAAGGCGAGGTGCCTGTTGGAGCTGTCCTTGTGATTGATGGCAGTGTAGTAGCATCTGCACATAATAACAAGCAAACCTTCGGCGATCCAACTTCTCATGCCGAGCTGCTGGTCGTCAGGGAAGGGGCCATAAAAACAGGAGACTGGCGGTTGCACGATGCAACTCTTTATGTAACAAAGGAGCCATGTGTCATGTGTGCAGGCGCAATGATCAATGCCAGAGTCGGAAAGCTTGTATATGGATGCAACGACGAAAGGTTTGGTGCGGTAAATAGCTGCCATCAGCTGCTTCATGATCCTGGCCTGAATCATCAGGTCCGGGTGGTTTCAGGTGTTTTTGAAAGTCAATGCGCAGAGGTTTTAAAGAAGTTTTTTGAACTGCGAAGATGAGGCGTTTAAGCAGGGGTGAGGTAACCCCGCCCTGTTATTGCTTAGAGCTGCCTGCTGAAAACTGATAGCGTTACATGGAGAGGTGCCGGAGTGGTCGAACGGGGCGGTCTCGAAAACCGTTGTGCCGAAAGGTACCCAGGGTTCGAATCCCTGCCTCTCCGCCATGTACCACGTTGTGTACATGGCGTGCCATTCACTCTCTGTAGTATATGGCTTTCCGTGAACTCTCAGTAGTACATGGCTCGCCAGTGGATTACACAGGGTGCATGACTAATCTTTTGTACTGACAGAGCGTGTATAATTAATTATTCGTATTAATATGAGGGGACATGGAGGATGTACATGGGAAAAAAAATCACACATGACAGGATGGATGTGCTTGATACACTAAAAAAGGTCTTCGGGTTTCAGTCCTTTCGTCCTAACCAGGAAGAGATTATATCCAGCTTACTAAACCGCAAGGACGTCTTTGCAGTTATGCCTACAGGCGGCGGGAAATCGCTCTGCTACCAGCTCCCTGCCAAAATAATGAAGGGCACGACGGTTGTTATCAGTCCCCTCATTTCCCTGATGAAGGACCAGGTAGACGCTGCACGGGAAAACGGCATCTCCGCTGCCTTTATAAACAGCTCTTTGATGCCGCAGGAGACTTCGTCGGTATTCCGCTCGCTGAGAAACAATTCGCTTGATCTGCTATACATTGCGCCTGAACGTTTTGCCATGCCGGACTTTCTGAAGACATTGCAAAATGTACCCATAGCCCTTTTTGCCATAGATGAAGCACACTGCATATCAGAGTGGGGCCATGACTTCAGGCCTGATTATCTCAGTCTTTCACATATTACCGAAACCTTTTCAGGGGTCCCTGTCGCGGCCTTTACAGCAACTGCCACGCAGAAGGTCCAGAATGATATTATCAGGAAAACCAGACTCAGGTCCCCGTTTACGATAAGGGCTTCATTTAACCGGCATAATCTTTTCTATCGGGTAGAAAGCAAAAGGGAATTAAAGACACAGGTTCTCAATATGCTCAGAAAATATCCCGGTGAACCCGGAATTATTTACCGCACGACCCGTGATTCTGTTACTGCCATGGCCGGGATGTTGCAGGACAACGGGATAAAGGCGCTGCCCTATCACGCAGGACTGACACAGGAAGAGCGCAAGACAAATCAGGATTCCTTTAACAGAGATGAAGTGCATGTTATGGTAGCGACGATTGCCTTTGGCATGGGCATTGACAAATCAAATGTCCGTTTTATTATCCATGCTGATCTGCCAAAAAATATCGAAGGGTATTATCAGGAAACCGGACGATCAGGACGTGACGGAGAACCTGCGGAATGCATTCTCTTTTTCGGCAGGGGTGATATCCCGAAAATAAGATATTTCATTGACAGGACAGAAGATCAAAAGGAACGGGAAGTTGCTCTGGAAAAACTGTATCAGGTCGTGAAGTATGCATCGCATAATGTCTGCAGACGCAGGCAGCTGCTCGGATATTTCGATGAAGATTATACGGATGACAACTGTAAGAACTGTGACATATGCACCGGGAATATTGAAAAAGTTGATGTCACCATCGATGCCCGGAAACTCATGTCAGCCATATCAAGGACAGGCCAGCGTTTTGGTATCATGCACATAATTGAAATTGTTACCGGAGCCAATACAAAGCGGGTGCGGGAGCTGGGGCATGACAAAATCAAGACATACGGTGCAGGAAGAGACAGGGACAGACACCACTGGCGTTTTATCGTAGATGAACTGCTTGCCCAGGAAATCATACATCAGGACGGTGACAGGTATCCTGTACTTAAAATCACTGAGAAGGGGAAAAAAGTCCTTTTTGGCAATGAAAAGGTAAGCGCCCTGAAAAAAGAGGAGCCCAAAAAGAAGAGCCGCGCAGAAGATGGTATAGAATTCAAAGCCTATGATACAGCTCTTTTTGAAAAGCTCCGTGTCCTTCGCAAAGGCCTTGCTGATCAGCAGCATGTTCCTCCCTTCATCATCTTCTCGGACAGGACCCTGCATGATATGTGTCGGCGCTATCCTGTAACTCTATCTGATATGGCAGAGATCACCGGTGTCGGCGCTGCCAAGCTTGAGCGCTATGGAGAAGAATTCATAAAGGCGGTCAGTACATATACATCTGAAAATCCGGAAGTTCTCACCACTGCAAAGCCCTCATGTGCTTCCCCTGTCAGTCCGGTCCGGAAAAAGATAACAGGAGAGACAATTGAGAAGACATTTGAGCTTTTATCTCAGGGATTTTCAATAGAGAAAATTGCAGAGAACCGTAATCTGGCTGAATCAACCATAGCGGGACATATCGAACAGTTAATAATGGACGGACGTGAGATAGATATGGACCTCCTTGTTGAGCGATCAAGGCAGGAGAAAATAGAAAAGATATTCCTGTCTCTTCAGTCATGGCAGCTCAAACCTGTTATCGAGCACTTTAATGGCTCTGTCAGCTACGAAGAAGCAAAATATGTAAGGGCATGGATGCGGCGTAAAAAGTAGATCGCAAAGGGTCCAAGGGTAAGGGATCCAGGGGTCAAGGGATCAGATTTATGGGCACGGTATGGATCCATCCATCTGTCATGACAAAAAAGCCGGGATAGTTGAAACTTGAATGGCTAAAGTTATAAAGTAATAGGTTACGTAAATTCGAGTCTATAAGACTGATTAGCGTTGTATGTCACATTATTGTTTTGTTTCTTTAGCTTAGAGCTGATCGCGAACAGCCTGTAGCTAAACTGGAGAGGTGTCCGAGCGGCTGAAGGAGCACGACTGGAAA
>CALZGI010000172.1 GCA_945786855.1 Thermodesulfovibrionia bacterium
ACAGGATGAGGATCCCATGTACTTTCTGAAATGTCTCCTCTATACCCCTGATGATATTCATGATATTGGATATTATCTGATGATGCTGGACTATGACGATGATGACTACGACGATGATGACTACGACGATGATGACTACGACGATGATGACCACGACGATGATGACCACGACGATGATGACCACGACGATGATGACGAAGATGAAGAGGACGACTGAAGTTCCCATGTTTGCTGAAGAGTGAAGAACAGGTGCGCTGAGAGTATTCAGCAGTAAAGTGCACAGAAGAGCCGGGGCAGCTTACCTATGCTCCGGCTCTTCATTTCTTCGTTCTTTTCCTGTGAAGCCTCTGGTTCTGCCTCTCTCAATCGCAGGCCGGAGCGGGGAGGATATCATTCATCCTCCACCGTGGAACTGCCATCGCATATAGGCGCACATGTTCTCATGTTGTCCCTCTGCGAAACTGAAAAGTTGATATACTAAAAGTGAAGAGGAGAGGTATGAAAAACGTCATGATGATAATTATTCTGTTCCCGGCCCTGGTGTTCATCCCATCCCGCGCCGCAGCTGAAAAGGCAATACTGGCCGGCGGGTGTTTCTGGTGCATGGAGGCGGACTATGAAAAACTTGAAGGTGTTACCGATGTGATCTCAGGGTTTACGGGAGGAACACTGGAAAATCCTACCTATTACGGCAACCATGAAGGCCATTATGAAGCCGTCGAAATCACCTATGATCCTGACAGGATAAGCTACAAACAGCTGCTGGATTATTACTGGGTCAATATCGATCCCTTTGATGACAGAGGTCAGTTTTGCGATAAAGGCCACGAATACCTGACCGCCATTTTCGTAGCAAACGAAAGAGAAAGAAACATTGCCGAAGAGTCAAAAAAAGCTGTTACAGAGCAGTTCCCCGGTAAAAAAGTGGCAACGAAGATTTTAAGCGCTTCCCCCTTTTATCCCATCAAGGGTGGTGAAATTCACCACCAGGATTATTACAAAAAAACCCCGGTCCGCTACAGGATCTACCGCTGGAGCTGCGGCCGCGATGCACGGCTGAAAGAAATCTGGGGAGACAAAGCAATGAAGCTGCCTCAGTGATCAGGAACAGGTGATGAGCGGCATGGCGGATTCGGGAAGGGGTGTATAACCCTTCCCCCGAATGTGCCGACCTGATCGCATTAATTAAGATTTCGGATCCCGTCCATTCAGTTCCCTGTTTACTCTGTCATATTTCTTCTCCTGATGGCAGCCTGTGGTGCAGCTTCCTCCTGTCCCGGTCTTCTCAAAGATAACCGGCAGCTCCCATGAACCGAAGGGGACTGCTTCCCGTATGTGCTTCGGGTAATTACTCCCGTGGGTTTCATGGCATGCGCGGCATGTCCTGCCTTTGACCGGCTTGTTCACGTGTGTGAAATGGAGGTTCTGGTTCCCGTTCCTGAAGTTCGTCAGTTGCGTTGTTTCCGGTTCGAGCACGAGGGTCTTCTCGTGGCAGCTGAAACAGAGGGTGTAGTTGTTCTCTGCAAAGGGCATGTAAAACATGGGAACCCGGCAGTGGCCGCGTATGGTTCCAGGAATTTCCCGCACGCTGCTTTTCTCCCACCCGTTCATACATGACATAGATGAACTCGCGCCACCCGATGACCTGACGGATGAAGCCCTCCAGGGAGTTGAGGGGGATTTTTTCTTCCTTAGAGAATTTCATAGTGTCATCGACGATTTCTTCAGGGGTCAGGAGACCGATATTCAGGGCCGGTGTCAGCACCGAGTGAAACAGGACGCTCTCAGTCGAAAGGATGGCGTCTTCATAATCGCCAAACAGGGAGAGACGCTTTTCAAGAAAGTCTTTGAGCCATGCCCGGGATTCTTTATGTGTTACAGGATACCAGAAGTTTTCGGCGTCTCCGTAATTATTGGGGAAGTGTTTCTCCACGTAGGCGAAGGCCTCACTGACAAATTTTGAAGAACCCGCTTTTGGCACTGAGGGGATATGAAGGCCCGTGGGTATTTTTTTCCGGTTTTCGGCATCGTAACTCCACTTGCCTCCCAAAGGCTTTGCATCATGAATGAGAATATTCAGCCGTTTCCTCTGTGCCTGGTAGAAGGAGGCCATGAGAAAGTGTTTCTTTTCTGAAAAAAAGTCTGCCCGAAAATCCCCGGGAGTTAAAAACATGGGAGTTTCATACTCTTTCAGGGAGACCTTGTTTTTTCCGGCGGCCTTTTTCATTTCTCTCTGTAATCGATGGTCCGAGACATGGGCATAGTGAAACTCATCATACCCCTCTTTTACGAAGTCTTTCAGCAGATCAGCCGATGATTTCTTCGGGCTGTATTCACAATACCTGACGGTTATCCTCCTTTTTTTTAGATGGGATGCATACATCTTCATTGTGGCACGGTGGAGAACGAGTTTATGCTTATGAAACTTCAGGGGATTGCCCTTTCCGCCGAAAAAAAAGGGGTCTTCGATGAGCGCAGCATGGCGGTTTTTATGAACAGCCGGATGGTTTTTGAAGAGCTGATGGGGATATATGAGTGTGATATCCTTTATTTCATTTCCTCTGAAGCATCGATAATAACAATCCCGAGGTACCCGTCAACAGTGATCCTGTCTCCCGTTTTCATTACTTCCGTTGCCCTTGAGATCCCAGTTACACAGGGCAGCCCGTATTCCCGGGCGATAATCGCGCCATGGATCAGCATGCCTCCCCTTCGCTCAATTATGGCACTGGCCAGGGGTACCACAAAGGTCATATTGGGATCAATGGAATCGCAGACAAGGACCTCACCTTTTTTGAAATTCATCAGGTCCGATGCATTTCTTATTACACGGGCGGGTCCCGTTGCGATTCCCGGACCTGCCGGCTGTCCGGTGATCTGCCGGTCCTGTACCTTCAAACCCTCACCGATATCTTCAGACACCCCTGCAGATACAGGCTCATGGCCGGCTAAACTGAGAGAGTCAAAATGATCTGCTGAAGAGGGCTTTCCGGCAGAATTCCCGGAGCGGTGTGATACCTCCTCTTCAGCATCCAGAACACGGGCCTTCAGTCTTCCCATGTATATGTTGTCATTGTCCCTCATCCTGTAGCTTGCCCGTGCAATGTCGAGCATTTCTACGGCATCCTCTTTCTTTTGCCCGGTAAAACAGGAAAGGAACCTCTGCTCCATTTCCTGCACTTCCCCTTTATCATCCCTGAGTGTCCCGGAGGCAGATGCCATTTCGATTACCATCTTCACAATGTCCGGTGTTTCTTCCTTACAGTGCCGGGACCTGCAGAAGAGATCACCGTGTGACGTAATGAACTGTTGCAGCAGGCTGTGGAATGCCGGATCGGAATACCGGCCTTCTTTGAGATCATGGGTGAGCCTCTCATTGACGCGCACCTGTGAAGCCATCTCCTGAAGGATGTCATTTCGCTGAATGCTCACCATATCACCTGTACTCAGCAGTGTCAAAAATTCGTAGGGGTCTGACGGGTGGATCGTGTCATTGTACACTGACCCGAAAAGACGCATACCATGGGCAAAGGGTATGAAATAATCCCAGTAGATTTTCTTCCATTTTTCGAATATTTCTCCTCTTCGTGCACGTTCATCGGTGATCTCCTGATCGGACAGGAGCGACAGGTCCGCCTGTTCAAGGTCTTCCGTTTCCCTCTGCAGGGCCGGAATTAATTCCTCCTCGATTATGTCCTTCATGGTCTTCAGGTTATCGAAACTCCGTCTCAGGCTGAGGTACCATCCCCGTTTGTCATCCTTCTCTTCTCCGGAAAGGGTGGTGATCGGTCTTGACTGAAGTACGTACACCGCATTCTTTTCAACTGTCCACTCCACATCCTGGGGAAGGCCGAATATGCCTTCCGCATCCATGACGAGACGGTAGACCTTTTTCACGTTCCCTTCAGAGAGGGGCGGTCTGTTCTGCAGTTCAGGCGGCAGGGAAGCGAACGCGGTTCCGCTTTCAGAGGGATAGAGCCCCTGGTTTCTCTCAGCAGGGGTATGGGAGAGAACAGTCCCTTCCGCCCTGTCCAGTATCCAGCGGTCCGGCTCGAGGGTCCCGTCCACAAGTCCCTGGTTCAGACCGTATACGGCCTCGATGACACATTGATCGGGATCATTCGGATTCTGGCCGAATCCGATCCCCGATACTTCGCCGGAGACGATCTCCTGCACCACAACCGCCATGGAGCTTCTGCTCTCGTCCAGTCCTAGTTCCTTCCGATAGAGAAGAGAGGCGTCAGACCAGAGTGATGCCCAGACCAGTTTAATATGCTCCAGAATGGATTCGGTGCCGGTCACATTCACATAGGAATCATGGAGCCCTGCAAAGGACGTCTCCGATGTGTCCTCCCCCGGTGCTGAAGAACGCACCACAACTGACTTGCCGGCAAAATATGTTCCCACTGGTTCCCTCATACTCTCATGGAGCTCCGGGGGAAGAGGCGTTGTGACGAACATGTTCCGTATTCTCAGAGAAAGGTCCCACAATTCTTCCCACCTGATATCGTCAAAGGTTTTTCTGTTGAGCTCCATCATGATTCCTGTGCGCAGACCTGTAGCAGTCACATAGGTATCATAGGCATCGGTGGTAATAGCGATTGCCCCCGGGACGTTCATCCCTGTACGGGTCATCACGTTCAGGGCATATGCCTTTCCGCCGACACGGTGCCGGTCATCTTCATGTATGTCTGACAGAGGAAGGACAACGTTCATTGTATGTGGAGTTCCTGTACATTCTGAAATCTGTTCACCACATAGTACTTCTCAGCCTTCACGGTCAGGAGGGCGCATGAAGGGGATGATACGAACTCTTTCAGATGGGGGTGCTTTTCGAGATAAATCTCGAGAAATGATTCTTTCTCAGGAGCCTTCACTTCTCTTGCCCTGCCAAGAGCGGTTGCTGCCACGGCATGGGAGAAGTCTCTCTCCTTATTCGTCCTGTTGTCAATCAGCAGGGCAACCTTTGATTCAGAAGAGAGATTTGCATATTTCCGGGTCGCACGGGTCGTGGCAAAAATAATATATTTCAGGTCATCCGTTGCAGCAAAGGCCACGAGGCTGGCATAGGGCTGTTCATTCCCGAATGACGAGAGCACGGCCAGCTTCTGTGCCGAAAAGAGATCTGCAATCATCTGTTTCAATTCTAAGATATGGTCCATTCTTATCGAATCCTCCGCAAATCACCATACTATTATTAATACATTATACCTGATCACTTCTATCGAAGTTGAACTTCGATAATATGGTATACTTTCTTTTAATATCAAAGGGGACATGGTTTTCTGCCTGATAATTCTGACAGATACCACCAGACGTACCGGCTCTATCGAAGTTCAACTTCAATAGAATTCTGATTATGAAGAAACCCGTGTTTTTAAATGATCATATTTATCATATTTTCAATCGGGGGGTCGAGAAGCGGGATATTTATATGGATGAGAGGGACTACGTGCGGTTTATTCATGGCCTTTATGAGTTTAACAATGAAAAACAGGTTGTCAACCTTAATTATTATTTTAATTCAAAAACCAGGAGTGTTGAGAAGCGGTCTCTGAAGAGAGACAGGGATCTGAGAAAACTGCTCGTGCAGATCCTGGTCTTTACCCTGATGCCCAACCATTACCACCTGCTTCTCAGGCAGACAAGTGACAACGGTATTGTAAGGTTCATGCAGAAGCTCGGCACAGGGTATACCAATTATTTCAACAAGAAATACGAGCGCGTGGGCGGGCTGTTTCAGGGAAGGTTCAAGGCCGTTGAAATAGGCAGGAAGTCACACCTTATCCACCTCCCCCATTACATCCATACGAACCCGCTGGACCTGAATTATCGATATAGGGGAGTATTGCAATACGCCCCTGCATCGATAGATTTTCTGGAAGGATACCGGTGGAGTAGTTTTCCGGATTATATGGGTAAGAGGAATTTTCCTCGTGTGACAAAGAAGGACTTTATTCTTGATATCTTCGGAGGTCCTGAGAAATACAAAGAATATACGCTTGAACGGTTACAGCATGCAGACAGTGAACACCTGCTCAATGAGGTCAGGGATGTAATTATCGAGTAATTATCGAAGTTCAACTTCAATAACTGGTTGATTCAATTGAGAAATTTATGCATAGGCCTTTACCCACTCTATCTCGAGCCTGAACGGCCCGGCCTGTTTGTCCGCGATCATAAATCCTATGCTCTGTATTCCCGACAGGTCCAGTTGAGGTGCATCTTCAACTATCCTTCCGCGGAACACAGGCCGGAATGCGTCAAAAGGAAGCCGGGCAGTTATCCATGTATCCTGTTCCGCAGAAAAATGTGCCTGGTATGCGATGCCTTCATAGCTCGAATCCATTCTTGCTCGGAGCCGGTAATCCTTCCCGTCGCCTTTCGCTCTGACCATTAAACCTTTGTATCCTGAAAGATCAAAACCCCCCCCATGAGTACGCATTGATGAAAAACCGCCGGAATTCTCAAGGGACAAAACCCCCTGAAACAGGGCAGTTTTATTGTCTGTTATTGAGGTGCGGCTTTCAGAGACCCCTCCCATAACAGTATCGTTAATAATCTCCCACCGCTCCTTCTCATCAGGAGAGCTGAAGTCAACAATCTTTTTTTCCATCATTTATCTCCTCTGTTCGACTCGTGATTTCTGGCCGCCTTTTTCTTCATGTCTGAATATATTATAATGACACCGATCAATATCATAAAAAAACCGAGGAGCATGGCAATCTTTTCATCTGTGGTTATGAGCGTTCCTCTTCCCAAGTACACAGCGGTGCCGAATGCTCCCACAGCTATGAATATCAGTCCCAGTAACTTTTGCATATGCCTCACTAATTATATACCAGATATTGATTGACAGTGCATCTTTCTGCTGATACATAATAGATAGAGGGAGGGGGTACATGTTTGACATATCATATCCCAACGCAGAAATAAGCCGCACATTCAAAGGGCCGTGTATTCAGATATGGGAATTGCTGACTGATACGACCACATGGCCCCAATGGGGGCCTTCTGTAAAGGCAGTAGAATGCAGGGATCCTGTTATTGCAAAGGGAACTGAAGGAAGGATCAAAACAGCTGTTGGAATCTGGCTGCCTTTTCGTATTACCGGATATGAAGAGGGACGTTTCTGGTCCTGGAACGTTGCCGGCATCCCTGCAACGGGACATCGCGTTGAACCACTGGACGACGGGTCCTGCCAACTGACCTTCGAGATTCCCCTTCTCGCGGCCCCTTATGGGTATATCTGCAAAATCGCTCTGGACCGGATTGCTGGGATACTCGATAAACAATGCCGGGATTGAATATCAAGAGGGCAGGCATTTCCATATCGAGGTTGAACCTCGATATAATGATTATCGATCCCCATTATTGCAGCATAATAGTTTCCCCGTG
>CALZGI010000173.1 GCA_945786855.1 Thermodesulfovibrionia bacterium
AATGCCGGACAGGTTGAGCTCTTCGGCCCTGCGAACAATGTCGACGGGATCGAGGTTACTGCATCCGGAATATCTTTTTGTGTGGATATGTGTGTCGATGAGCATTATATTGTTACCTGCATGATTCTTTTCACTAAATGCATAAATCTTTGCTAAGAGAAGGGCGAGAGGCCAGGGGCCAGGGGCTATAAAAAAACAAAAGACGTGTAACTTCGATCCTCAAACCTATTGCCTCTAGCCTCTCACCCCTCGCCTTTTTTTGTAGCCTATAGCCTCTCGCCTGTCGTTTCATTCTTCTATCTCCCACTTTTCATAAGTATACTCAGGAAGTTCCTGTATAAACAGGGAAGGACGTTTTACGATGGCGCCATCATACCAACGGTTGTCCATGATGGGATAACAGAGATACAGTTCATCCTTCGCCCTTGTGAGTGCAACATAGAAAACCCTTCTTTCCTCCTCTTCTTTTTCCAGGTCTCCCATTGATTTCGATGACGGGAATCCTCCGTCGGTGAGACCGAGAATGAAGACCCTTGACCACTCCAGGCCCTTCGCCCGGTGGACCGTAGATAATACGATCGCCTCACCCTCTTCATCATCCTCGATAATATCTTCAGCCTGAACGTTCGTTAACAGGGCAAGGTCACTCAGGAATTCCTGTGTAGTCCTGAAATTATTTGAATAGTTTGAAAGCTGCTCGATGTCTTCCTTTCGCTCTTCGTAGTTTTCAAAGCTCTTCATAAGATACATGTCATATCCGTTTTGCACGATCTGTCTGATTGTTTCCGCAGGGTTGTGTTCAACATTTTCCTCATCAAGCCCCTGCATACTGCATTGAAAGCTTTCCCAGTTTTCTTTTCCTCTTTTGGGCAGTACTTTTTTTAAATCATCTGACATGATCGACTCAAGAGGATGATCCGAAGTCTTTACCCTTTCCCATATCTTTTTCGCCGTAACACTGCCGATCCCCGGAGTGAGCTTCAGAATCCTCATCCATGATATTTCATCCATTGGGTTGAGAATGGCCCGCAGGTAGGAAATCATGTCCTTTATATGAGCCTGTTCAAAAAATCTCAGTCCCGAGCGAATTTCATAGGGGATCCGCCTCCTGGTTAATTCCATTTGCAGGTCCATTGATTGATAATGGGACCGGTACAGTACGGCTATCTCCTTCATGGGCACCCCTTCATCCACAAGGTCCAGTATTCTCTGGGCAATAAACTCAGCCTGCTGGCCAAGGTTCTTCAGGGGAATGAGCGCCGGCAATGAACCCTTTCTGTTGAGCGAATTCAGGACCTTTGTAAACTGCCGGCTGTTGAACGCAATGCTTTCATTTGCCAGGCCAAGTATTTCATCGGTGCTGCGGTAGTTCGTGGTAAGCTGGAACGTTTTTGTGTCGTGATATCGCTCGGGGAATTCAATAATGTTGTCAAAACAGGCCCCCCTGAAGGAGTAGATGGCCTGAGAGTCATCACCAACCACCATCAGACTTTTATGGGTTGAGGCCATAAGGTCCACAATCTCTGCCTGAATTCTATTCGTGTCCTGGTATTCATCGACGAGGACATGGAGGAAACGGGAGGAAAGTTTCTCCCTGATTGCAGGTACATCAACGAGGATTTTTTTCCAGAGGAATAAAAGGTCATCGAAGTCAGCCAGGTTCATTTCCCTCTTTTTTAATTCATAGCTTTTTTTCACTGCCTCTATCTCATCAGTATAGAGGGCAAGATGGGGATACTGCTCTTCTATTTCGTCAGCGACGGTCCTTTCTGTCCCGACAGCATAGCCGATGACATCCATGAGGACATTCCCTTTGGGGAACATCTTGTCCGCCCTTAATTTCAGCTCAGCCACACAGGATTCAATAAGCTCTTTGGAATCTTCCCTGTCCATGATAGTAAAACTGGAGCTCAGATCGATTGCGCTCCCGTATTTTCTCAGGATCAGATTTCCAATATGATGAAATGTCCCTCCCCAGACCCGACGGGCCTCTCCCTTGATAAGGAGCTCCACGCGGTGAATCATTTCTCTCGCAGCCTTGTTTGTAAAGGTGAGGAGCAGTATCCTTGAAGGATCTACCCCCTTTTCAATGAGGTAAGCGACACGATATGTCACAACCCTTGTTTTTCCTGAACCCGCACCGGCGATGACCAGTGAAGCCCCATCCTCAGAGGTCACGGCAGCAAGCTGCTCATCATTGAGATAGGAAGAGTAATCTATCGAAGGGGCAAAGCCTGAAGATGATTTAAGCTGATATTTCTTCATAATGTGCCATTCATTTTAATATATGTAAATTGAAAAATGCAGGAATGGTCCCAAAGGCCATATCGAGGTTCAACCTCGATATGGTAGAAAGAGACACAAAAAAAATCCCTCTTCTTAGAAGAGGGATTTTAAAGAGTAGTAGGGTATGTATAAATTAATGGTGTGCCGACGGGTCTGCATGACCTATATCGCCATTCTTGATGGCTATGCAGATTTTCGCACCCACAGTAAATATCAACAGTCCGATTGCCCATACACCAAGTGAGATCCAGAGCTCCATTGAATTGGGCATGTAGTCATATATCTCACCTAACGTTCCCGGAATAAATCCCGGGAAGATCAGTCCCATACCTTTTTCAATGTAAACGCCCACAAAGATAAACACACAGGCGACATTCAGCATCTTGAAATTCTTCCTGAAAGAAGGAATAATCAATATCACGAATGCAAGACTGTTCACGATCAGGGCCGTCCATATCCAGGGTACAAGCTGGTCATGCCCGCGAAGGCCGTGCCACAGATAATTAAAAGGCTCAATGTGTGCTGTCGCGGAGTAGACTTCCTTGAAGACCTCACTGCCAAGGAGGAAGAGGTTGACCGCCATGCACCATGTCACAATTTCAGCTACCTTGTGAAGCGCTTTATCAGTAATTTTTAAACTCGAATATTTCCTGATGATCTGGAAGATAATAAGCATAAAAGCGGGGCCTGAACAGAACGCCGAAGCTATAAACCTCGGGGCCAGTACAGCTGTGTTCCAGAATGGTCGTGCAGGTGCGCCGAGATACAGGAACGCCGTAACAGTATGGATGCTGATAGCAGCCGGAATAGAAAAATAGATAAAGGGCATGATAAGTTTTGTTTTATAGGACTTTCCGGCATAGGTCTTTGCAAGCGCATATATGACCAGTGTTAAATTCAGCACAAGGTATAAGTTTAATACGATAACGTCCCACGTCAATATGGAACCGGGCCAGTTAAATATCCCTATTACAGGTATAAGATGCCAGAACCTTTCAGGTCTACCCATATCGAGGAGAATGAACATAAGACACATGGAGACAGCGGCAACGGCCATTATCTCGCCGATGAGGACGATGTCCCCTATGGGCTCAAATTTATAGACGTAATAAGGAATTACCAGGACAACTGCTGCTGCTGCAACACCAACCAGGAACGTGAAGTTTGCAATATACCAGCCCCAGGAAACCGGGTCCCGCATGTTCGTTGCAATAAGGCCCTGATCAACCTGTCTAAGATAAAAGGCGATTCCCACAAGAGCCAGGATTGAAAGGACCCCCAGCAATAACTTGTATTCCTTTCTTCCAGTAATTACAGTTTTTATAATTCCGTTTATTGCGTCTATCACCATAGCTTTCCCTCTCCTCTAACTTTTAACACCGTGACCCAGGCTGAAGAAGTAAAAGAACTTCGGGTTGGTATTAATCTCTTCTTTAAGCCTGAACACCTTCATGTGTTCAAGAATATAGCGTAATTCACTATTGGGATCCATAAGGTTGCCGAATTTTCTTGCTCCAACAGGACAGGCTTCGACACATGCAGTATACTTTCCCTCCCGTGACTTCTGAATACAAAATGTGCATTTTCCGACAACACCTTTATACTGGGGCCTGTTCCCGAGATAGTGGATTTCCGGATTAAATTCCTCTTTCGGGACTTGCGGCTCTCCCCAGTTAAAGTTCCGCGCACCGTAGGGACAGGCGGCCATGCAGAAACGGCAGCCGATACACCAGTTGTAATCTACAACGACGATTCCATCGGGTTCCTTCCACGTTGCCTGTACCGGGCACACCTTCACACAGGGTGGGTTCTTGCACTGCTGACATTGCACCGGAACGTAAAAACGTCCTTTTTCGGGGACCTTTTCCGGATTATAGTATTGGTTTGAATGTTCAAGCCCCTGCCATTTATGATTGTTCTTATGAAACTCGAGAACTTTTATCCAGTGAATTTCCGGGTTCCTCGAAAGATTATTTTCCTTTACACAGCCATAGACGCATCTCCTGCATCCGATGCATCGTGAAAGGTCGAGGGCATACCCGTATACCACATTGTCCATGGGAGGAGTTGCTTTGGCAGAAACTGCTTTCCCATATTTAAAAGATAATTCCTCCTCCATTTTCGCAAGAATATCTTTCAGGTCATCTTCATCGAGCCGTTTGAAATGCTGCCTGAAAAACTCTTCAACTGCATAGGCATCTGCATCGCCGGCAGGGAGCGCGAGGGATGCGGCCCCTGCGGAAAGACCGGCAAGAAACTTTCTTCTGGTTACCAGGCTCTTGTCTTTTCCTTTTCTATCTTCTGACATTAAACCGCCTCCAAATATTTAATCAATGCTTCGTGCCTGCTGCTGCTGACGACTTTTTCTTTGCTGAAGAATCGATCCTTACATTCAATGGTTTTCTTGGTGCCGGCTCGGGTACTATCGCCTTGAAAGGAGGATTGTGGGGATTGTGGCACTGGGCACAGTGCATCCACTCTTTCTCGCCCTCATCCCAGTGGCCGGTCCTCTTGCCGTGAACACCCATTTTCCATTCACGGAAGACCCTTTTATGGCACTGAGCGCACAGCCTGTAGTATTCATTAAAATCAATTAACGCGCCATTTTGAAGTACCAGTTTATCTCTCTTGTTTGCACTGTGGCAGCCAAGACACCATCTGTTCTCCTCGTCATGATTCATGAGCTTCCCCGGTATTTCATCGTGAGGTTCATCCAAATCCCGCCATTCCGGGTCAGCCTCCCAGTCCTCATCATGGCAATCAGAACAGGGGAACATGTCCATTTCGTTCATCGGTGCTATCTGGCCCTGTATTTCCTCGACAGGTCTGTCATAAGGGACTTCACCGGGAAATTCATCACTGTGCGCATCATGGGCACCTTCAGCCCCATGGGCTGACTGAGCACTTGAGGCATAGGTGTTGGAAGATACAAAAACGAGCAGAAACAGACCTGTTAATAGTGAGCTGATTATATACAAGATGCGTCTTAGGCGATTCGTGATCATACATAACCCCTTAAATTTTAATTAGAGAAAAGCCTAACAAGAATTGCGGTGCTGGGTTAAAAGTATACTGAAAAAAATTAGGGCTGTCAAAATAAAAAAAATTATCGGCCTATAACATTCTCTTATGTCAATCCTCGTATAGAGAATAAACTATCACACACAGTGTTCTTTCTCTCCTGAGCGCCCTGTTCTCGGCTCAGTACCCCACGATTCCGGGGCCTGCTGCGGCCGTCCGGGAATGAAGTATTATTATTTCTGATGGTATAATCTTCTAGAATGACAACTCATTTATTGCCCTATGAAATATAAACTTGAGACGATCATCAAGCAGGTAACAGATGCCGACGGAAGCCATGAATCGCCATCTGTATCAGGCAGGTTTCACCATGAGCAGGAAGATCATGCGTCAATTGCGGAGAACCTGAATGCCGCCTTTCTGATTTCGCTGTCAGGGGAAACCCATCGGTCGTATTCAGAGGCCGTCAGCTACCTGAACCGTTATGAATCTGATCCAGCCTGGGAAAAGGTTGTCCGATTTTATCAGGACGGTCTGGAGCTGATACACGCAGAGGTATTGAATCGATGTTATGATGATGCATCCTTTGAGAAGGATTTCAACGGGCTGTATTCGTGGATCACTGATCAGAAGAACCTTCAACAAAAACAGGCAACTGTCGAAAAAATACGCCGGCTTTTCTTCCCTGAAGGAGTTTCCCTGTGTGAAGATCGAGAAGAAAAAATTGACGCCCTTCGTGAAAAAAGAAAAATCGGGATTACGGGGCTGAACCCTTCTCCAATAGGTGACCCGGCACGAGAGCTCCTCATCACATCCAACATTCTTGTTACTACCCCTCCTGTCTCAAAAGAGACCGACGAACTGCCTGTCAGCCCCTATCTGAAAGAACGCTTGAAAAGAGCGGTAAAAGAAAAGCAGATGTACTGGTACGATCATCCCATACCCGTCGGAATTGCACCTGAGCAGAATGAAGTATTATACGGTCTGGAAGGGCTGGACAGGGCGGTAGAGATCGAAAAGCAGCGGGGTATTATCGATGAAGATGCCAGGGTTACCTGTGTTCTTTCCGTCTCGGTGACCCACAAGGGGCTTCAGAGAATTGCCAGGGAATATCTGGAAGATGAGTTCAGGAAAGAGAAAAATATAAAACATCTCGATGTGTACATATTCACTGAAGCAGACACGGAAAGATTAGTTGAAGATATTCTCCTTCCCGCGGTGCAAAAATATTCATACCTCCGTGACAAAAGCGTGCTTCAGGCGACCATCGGGGTAGACGGGGAGTACGGCCGTCATTACAGCTTTCTGAAGGCAATAGCAGCATTCTGGCAGGTTTTCATAAACAGAGGAATGAAAGGAACCTTTAAAATTGATCTGGACCAGGTATTCCCCCAGAAAGAGCTCATTGATCAGAGCGGTTCATCTGCCTTCGAACACTTCAGGACCCCCCTGTGGGGCGCCCGGGGAATTGACAGCAGCGGAAACAGTGTAGAACTGGGAATGATCGCGGGCGCCCTGGTGAACCAGAAAGATATCGTTCACTCGCTTTTTACGCCTGATGTATGCTTTCCTCCTGACCAGATCAGGGCTGATGAGCTGATTTTTTCCAGCAACCTTCCCCAGGCCCTTTCCACCGAGTCCGAGATGATGACCCGCTACAGTGACGATGCTATAGACGGTAAGAGCCAATGCATTCAGCGCATTCATGTAACCGGCGGGACCTGCGGCATCCTTATTAACTCGCTGAGAAATTTCCGACCTTTCACTCCTTCATTTATCGGCAGGGCGGAAGATCAGGCGTATATATTGTCCGTGCTGTTTGACGGCGGTGATCACAAACTGCGGTATGTCCACAAAGACGGCCTTATCATGCGGCATGATAAAGAAGCCTTTGCAGAGGAAGCCATAAAGATGGCTGCACCCGGAAAAATAATCGGCGATTACATAAGAATATTGATGTTCTCCCATTATGTAAGGGCCCTGCCATGGACTTTTGAAGAAATCAAGGACGCAATCGATCCCTTTACGGGATGTTTTGTTTCAAGGATACCGGTCACCGTCGTTTACCTGAGGTTTGCCATGAAAGCTGCTTCTTTTTTTATAAACAGTTCAGAGGACGGAAAACAGGAGGGGCTGGATTTTCTTCTAACCGGTGTCAGGCGCCTCCATGAAGCCATCGGAAATCTGACGGGAGAACAAAACCCCTTAATTGAACAGTTCAGCAGAGAAAAGGAAGGCTGGAATATCTATTATGACATCCTTGAGGAGCTCGAAAATAAAATGAATGAGTCCGATCCTTTCGCACTCGAGCTGCAGCAAAAAGCAGAAGGCCTGGTTCAGGGGTGCCGTTTAAATTTTAATAAGGGATAAGGGTCAAGGAGCCCTGAATTTATCAGTTATGTTCCCCGTAAGCCCTGAAAAGGAAAGAGCCCTTCGAGCAAAGCTTGACAGTATTGGAATCGATGAGAAGGATCTGGAAGAATCCTTCGTCCGTGCAGGCGGCAGAGGGGGGCAGAATGTAAACAAGGTTGCTACCTGCGTTTACCTGAAACACCTCCCTACGGGAACAGAGGTAAAATGCCAGAAGGCCCGCACTCAGGGATTAAACCGTTATTACGCACGTCTGCTCCTCTTTGAAAAAATTGAACGTGACATTAAAGGCAGGGAAAGCGAAGAAGAAAGGCGGGTTGCAAAAATAAAACGGCAAAAACGGAAAAGATCAAAGAGGGCCAAAGAGAAAATGCTGGCAGACAAGCACATTACATCTCTGAAGAAAGCGGCCCGTTCTTATAAAACTGATCGTGAAGAATAGTCGTTCTGTTTCACAGACAGCTTTTCCCCTTTGCATTGACGGTGCCTTTCCTGATATATTGATGCATATTTAGTTTGTGAGGGGCCTATGATCGAAATAGACATTCCCGGATTTGGTAATGTAAAGCTAAAGCATCTTGTCTCGGATTTTACAGGGACCCTTTCCTATAACGGGAAACTTATTCCAGGGGTAAAAGACCGCCTGAACAGGCTCTCTGAATCCCTCGCAATCCACATCCTGACGTCGGATACCTTCGGAACAGCACGGAAGGAACTGAAGGATGTCCGCTGTGAAGTTTGCGTGCTCGATGGAGAATTCCATGACCTCCAGAAGGAAGAATATGTGGAAAATCTCGACTCGCTCTCGGTAGTTGCTTTCGGCAATGGAAACAACGACAGGAAAATGCTCAGGGTCGCCCGTATCGGTGTCGCTGTGACAGAGAGGGAGGGCTGCGCTGTTGATATTTTAATGGCCGGGGATGTACATATTTCAGGAATAGTCAACGGCCTTGATTTACTTCTTAACACAAAACGGCTTAAGGCAACGCTGAGATATTAAGTTCGCACCGTTAACCCGAAAAATTCAGATGTTGTTCAACCAAATAATTTCAAATTTATGGCAGCATCATTTTATACTATTTGCATCTTCCGTCTTATTTGTAATAGATTATTAGACCTCGTATTTTTTTGATATTTAACCTGTTTCATTTTCAGGAGGACTGCATTGAGAAAGAATTTTATTATAGAGCCTGCAGACAGAGTCAAAGACCTTCCGCCCTATTTATTTGCGACGATTGACAAAATGAAAGCAAAGGCGGTCGCCAAAGGCGTCGACCTCATTGATTTAAGTATCGGTGATCCCGACATTCCAACGCCGAAACATATCGTGGAAAGGATGAGGAAGGCAGTGACAAATCCCGCACATCACCAGTACCCGTCCTATGTAGGAATGCTTTCTTTTCGACAGGCAGTCGCGGACTGGTATAAAAAAAGGTTTAATGTAAAACTGGACGCGAAAACAGAAGTACTGTCCCTTATCGGCTCAAAAGAGGGGATCGGGCATATGCCCCTTGCCTTTGTCAATCCTGGCGACTATGTCCTTGTCCCGTCACCGGGATATCCCGTGTATCCCGTTGCAACCCTGTTTGCCGGCGGTGAAGTTCATGAAATGCCGCTGCTTGAAAAGAACGGCTATCTCCCGGATCTGAAAAAAATCCCGAAAAAAGTCCTGAATAAAGCGAAGCTCATGTTTGTGAATTATCCGAACAATCCAACAGCAGCCTGTGCGGATAAGGCCTTTTATAAAGAACTGATCAATTTTGCTGTAACGAACAACATTCTTATCTGTCATGATGCTGCCTATACAGAAATGTATTATGGAAAAGAGAAGCCTCTGAGCTTTCTGCAGATCCCCGGGGCCAAAAAAGTGGGTATTGAATTTCACTCACTCTCGAAAACATACAATATGACAGGCTGGAGGATCGGCTTTGCAGCAGGAAACAGAGAGGCAATCGCAGGGCTTGGGAAGATAAAGACAAATATTGATTCCGGAATTTTCCAGGCCATACAGGAAGCCGGGATTGAAGCGCTGAAGACAAAAGATTCTGACTTGAAAAAAATCCGAACCGTCTATCGCGAAAGAAGAGACGCCCTTTACAGAGGCCTGAAAAAACTCGGTCATGAAGTGAATAATCCAAAAGCAGCATTTTACCTCTGGGTAAAATGCCCGAAGGGAATCAATTCTATGGACTTCACCACGCTCCTCCTGAACAGGGCGGGGATTCTTACAACACCCGGGAATGGTTTTGGGGCTCCCGGCGAAGGCTATGTACGGTTTGCCCTGACCGTTCCTGTCAAAAGGATTGAAGAAGCTATAGAGCGGATGAGTAAAATTATTTAAGAGATTGGCAAATGGCATAATTGCCATGAATGATCGGGGACTTTTTTACTCTTTTTTAGATCAATGTCCAAAACGCTCACCCCTGTGCCGTTATCCACAAACAGCACTTACTCTCCCTGCCATAACCGGCAGTTCCCCCGAACAAATCATCACTTTGTCTCACTATCTTCAACATCCTGGTCAACATCTTCAATTCTTCTGGACCATTCCTCAAGATCACTCATCCTCTTCCCCCCTTTCATTCTGTTTGTTCTTTTTTGTTTCGGCAGTACAGAAATACAACTTTAGAACCCGGGATTCGATAAACAATGAAGATCATATTCTGATAAAATAATTGAATGAAACCGGTCTATTAGCAATAGGAGTAATTATGACAACCGTATACATTGGACTCGGGTCAAACCTCGGTAACAGGGAAGATAATTGCAGAAATGCAATGAATCACCTTACAGAAAGCGGAATTAAAATATTGAAGCGTTCATCACTCCTTGAAACAGAACCATGGGGAGTCCTGGACCAGCCGAAATTTATAAATATGGCTGTTCAGGCAGAAACTGACCTCGGGCCGGAACAGCTCTTATTACTCCTGAAAAGAATTGAACAGAAAATGGGGCGCACTCCATCTGCCCGATGGGGACCGCGGGCAATAGACATGGATATTCTG
>CALZGI010000174.1 GCA_945786855.1 Thermodesulfovibrionia bacterium
ATCCCGAAGAGGCACTGAAAGGAAAGGACTTCAGAGATGCTAAGAGCAAGGCACGCCAGTATGCAAAAAACCCTAAGATGGCCTTCCAGGCTGCGGACGATGCAAGGAAGAAGGCAGAAAGCCTTAAGATTCACGGCAAGCTGGAAAAAGTCTGGGATTCGTTTATGACGATGATTCGACTTGTTAAGTCGTGGGCAAAAGGTGAGTACACGGCTGTTCCCTGGAAAAGCATACTGCTTGCCATCACTGCAATTGTTTATTTCCTTATTCCTACCGACTTCATCCCCGACTTCATTGTTGCTTTAGGGTATCTGGACGATGCTTCAGTCATCGCATGGATTATAGCGTCAATCAAAAAAGATCTGGATCAGTTCAAGGAATGGGAGACGCAAGCTCCTTAGTTCCACTCACCTTTATGAGAGTTAATGCCCGGGGTTAAATCTTTCATCGTGACAGATTTGTCATGAATAATGATTTGATCCTGATGAGTTGCAAATACTGCAAACGCAATTAATGACGTGATTAAAATAGGGCCTGCCGGCAGGCAGGTATACGAATTACGAAGGATAAAAAGAAATTGATGAATAGCGAATAACGATTTACGATTTACGAAGTAAAAAAGATCATCAATCGCCGTTTATCAGTGCTCCAGTCAGTGGGGTCAGGCCTACACATTTTACAAATTCAGCTTCTCCATAATGAGCTCAATTTTCTTCTAAGCTTCCTGATTTATCTTAATTCCGCAGCATCGTCACCTTAAGAGTCGTCGCTGTAGAAGGTCCTGCAAGTCTCTTCGACCGTCGATTACACAGTGGACATGCACGTTTGTTTTTATAACCTGATAAATAATTCTATATGGCTTAAAAAAAATCTCCCGGAATTCGAAGACTCCAATGCGATCAAGTTCGGGAGGATATTTGCCACGCAAAGGATTCGTTTCAAGCCGAAGGATAGTCTTTTCAAGATTATTCAGAAGTCGAGCCGCTTTCACCGGCGAATCATACTGCGCAACGTACAGATAAATATCAAACAGGTCCGCCTCTGCATCAATGACGAGATTTACAGTGAAGCGCATTATTTTTTATGAAATTCCTTTACCTTCTCTTTCACACCACTAAAAGATTTTCTGGCTGGTTTGAACTTTCCTTCTTCAAGATTTTTGCGGCTATGGGCAAGAATCTTGAGCATAGCAAGGCTCTCCTGTGTCTTTTCATATTCCCTGATATCCTGCAGCACCACCTTCGCTTCACCGTTCAGGGTAATTACTATAGTCCCGTGACTTTCTACTACCTCACGGACAACCTCAGATGCATGCGATTTAATATAACTAATGGGCTTCACAGACTCACTTAATTTCATACCAATAACCTCCATTTAAATTGACCTGAATATAGTCTATATTATAGTCATGTTTTTTTCAAGTCAATCATGCTGTTATTGAATCTGACGTGCCAAACCGCTCAGAACCGTACCCGGGCCAACCTCGACAAAGGTGTCGGCACCCTTCTCACGCAGGCCTCTAACAGTTTCAATCCACCGGACACTGCTGTAAATCTGGCTGACCAGATTCGAGGCAATTGATTCATCGGTGTAGGGCTCGGCACTGCAGTTGGCAATACAGGGAACTTTCAGGCTGCCGAAGCTGAAGCCGGCCAGGAATGCCTTGAACTCATCGGCCGCCGGTTTCATATAACGACTGTGGAAGGCGCCACTGACGCGCAGGATAACCACCCGCTTGGCTCCCTTTTCTTTCATTTTAGGGGCAAATGTTTCGATATCGTCCTTCAGACCGGAAATGACTGTCTGGTTCGGAGAGTTGAAATTGGCCACATCAACAGTGTCGGCACCGAGTTCGGCCAGGGCCGCAGCGACGGCGTCACCGTCCATGCCCAGAATGGCGGCCATGCCTCCACCGGTCGCCGCACTCATCAGGGCGCCGCGCTTCTGGACCAGCTTGAGACCGGCAGCAAAATCAAAGGCGCCGGCAGCATAAAGGGCGACATACTCGCCCAGGCTATGCCCGATTACAAAATCCGGCGTGATGTCCTCGTCCTCGACTTTAGCCAGGAAGCTCAGGACATCAACGATATAAAGCGCCGGCTGGGTGTAGTCAGTACTGTTAAGTGTGCCGTCAGGATTCTCCAGACAGAGTTCCCTGATTGAGTAACCGAGAAGTGCATCCGCCTCAGCGACCAGGTCGGGATAGCGTTCAAAGAGTCCGGCGCCCATACCGAGGGCCTGGGATCCCTGACCAGGGAACATGAATACCGTTTTCATTAAATACCTCTACGGGAGTCTTTATAGACGATAAAAGAGTACATTAGCTGATGGTCAAGCGCTCTATTACTGTCCTTTCATTTCTTTAATTTTCCTGGTAAGCATCGGGACTATCTCAAACATATCTCCGACTATGCCATAGGTAGCTACATTGAAAATCGGGGCCTCGGGGTTCTTGTTTATGGCAATAATAATGTCAGAAGACTGCATCCCCACTACATGCTGGACAGCACCTGAAATACCGCAGGCAAAATAAACCTTCGGGTTGACCGTCTTACCAGTCTGTCCTACCTGATGGCTGTATGGAATCCATCCTTCATCGACTGCGGCCCGTGAAGCACCAACAGCACCTCCCAGCGCATTTGCAAATTCCTCAAGCATCAGGTAGCCTTTTTCACCGCCCATGCCCCGTCCTCCTGCAACGATGATATCAGTCTCGTGAAGGTTCACACTCACCTCGGACACTTCCTTAACAAAATCCAGCACCTTTGTCCTGGAACGAACGCCCTCACAGCTCACTTGAACAATGTCACCGGTCCTCGATTCATCGTACTCGCCTTTTTTCATCACCCGCGGTCTCACCGTCGCCATCTGCGGCCTGTAATCAGGGCAGAGGATTGTGGCCATGATATTGCCGCCGAAGGCCGGTCTTACCTGGAGCAGGTTTCTGGTTTCCCTGTCAATGTCGAGCACAGTACAGTCTGCTGTGAGGCCGGTTTTTACCTTTGCAGCAACCCTCGGGATAAATGACCTTCCTATCGGTGTTGCTCCTGCGAGGACAATCGATGGTTTGTATTCGTGAATGATCTTGGCAAGTATCTCACTGTAGCTGTCGTCGTTGAATTTCTCAAGCGATGGGTCGCTGCATAATAACACTTTGTCAGCACCCCACCTGACGAGCTCCCGTGCTTCCCCTTCCCCTGCGCCAAAAAGAACCGCGAGCAATTGCGTTCCCAGTTCATCGGCGAGTCTCCTGCCGGCACCAAGGAGTTCAAATGATACAGACACCGTCTTTCCCTCCCGCTGTTCGGCAAATATCATCACGTCCTTGTATTCCTCAAGTCTTTGAAGTACTTCTGAACTCTGTGCTTCCTTTTCTGTTTCTATGATTGCCCCTTCAGGACAGGTTGACAGACAGGTCATGCAGGAATTGCAGTATTCGTTTATAACGGCTTTGTCGTCCTTCATTACAATGGCATCGAAAGGGCAGGACTCCAGGCAGGTTTCACAACCGGTGCATTTATCAATGTTCACGATTATAGACATTTAATTTCCTTCAACTCCTTGATTAAATTTTCGACCTGCTCTTCAGGCGTTCCTTCGATCATTTTCCTTTCAGCCTTCATTTCGGGAGCAAAAATATTTCTTACCTGAGTAGGTGAACCTTTCAGTCCCAGGCTGTTTGGATCGGCATCGATTTCAGCCATTCCCATCAGTCTGATCTCAGCCTTCCTGGCAGCCATCTTGCCCTTCAGGGACGGCATTCTCGGTTCATTTAACTCCCTCACAACGGTGATAAGAACAGGCAGTGAAGACTCAACAATATCATATCCCTCATCCATAAGCCGCTCAACTCTGATCGAGTCATCTTTCACTTCTTCTATTTTGCGCACATAGGAGATATGAGGGATGTCAAGAAACTCTGCCGTTTCGGGTCCTACCTGGGCAGTATCGCCGTCGATCGCCTGCTTTCCGCAGAAGACTAAGTCGGCTCCAAGTGTCTTGATTGCCTGCGCCAGTGTATATGAGGTTGCCCATGTATCGGAACCTGCAAAGGCACGGTCCGAGAGAAGGACTGCTTCATCAGCCCCCATGGAGACCGCTTCTCTCAGCGAAGTATCCGCCTGTGGAGGCCCCATAGTAAGTACAGTAACTTTCCCGCCATTCTGTTCCCTGATCTGTATGGCCGCTTCAAGAGCATGCAGATCAAATGGATTGATAATACTCGGCACACCCTCTCTCATGAGAGTGTTTGTCTCGGGGTTAATCTTGATCTCTGCCGTATCGGGCACCTGTTTAATACATACAATAATGTTCACTGATCCTCCTGATTAACTGCAGAAATAAAATAAAGGCTAGATTGAACGAGATATTATACGATATTGAGTTTGAATTGGTAAAGAATGGTGATCCCGTTCAAAAGAGCTCATCTACCGGGCGGTCCGGTGACTGAGGACAAACTGCGAATAGTCCCCTGATGCGTCAAAAAGCTCTACACCTATACCGTCCTGAGAATCGGGAGACATTTCTATCCTCCTTAAACGTACAGGGACAAGTAAAACGTCTTCTTTGTACGGAATCATCACGTCCATGGTAGATTCAAAGGGGAAACACATCTCCTTTGTTCCTATAAACATACCCTTTTCCGATAGATTCAATGCAGTACCTTCATGGATTTTGTCTCTGCAGTAAAATGTCACTTCCAGATGAACTGAAATCCTTCCGTATGCTCTTTTCTCCACATAATTCATTGGACCATTCTCATATAAATTGTTGCTATATACAACTTTATTTACCTGCGTAATTATAGTACACACTCTTCTTCTTAAAATTCAAATATACAGGGAGAGAAAGCAACCCTTCTATTGAGGAAATGGAGGGGATCAGGATGATATTTTTGTATGTGAAAAAAAGAAACAGAACGTTACAGGAACCTTTTTGGAAAGCATGTAATAACGGGACTGCAGGAACGCCAGCGAAACAGGACCGGGAAGAAATAAAATATTATTTCTGTCCTTTTTCCCGCTTATTTCTTCTTGGCCGTTTCTTTTATCAGGGCCTGTCCGATTACATTCCGCTGAATCTGATTTGTCCCTTCATAAATCTGTAAAATCTTGGCGTCCCGCATCATCTTTTCAACAGGATACTCCCTCATATATCCTGCCCCTCCCATTACCTGCACTGCATCGACGGTAACTTTCATTGCAACATCTGTCGCAAATACTTTTGCCATGGCTGATTCTTTCGAAACGTCCCTGGCGCCTGTGTCAATATACTTCGCAACCGAATAGACCAGTGCACGAGCAGCTTCAGTTTCGGTGGCCATGTCTGCCAGTATATGCTGAACTGCCTGGATACTTATGATAGGATGGCCAAACTGGTGCCTCTCCCGCGCATACTCGGCAGCAGCTTCATAAGCCCCCTGGGCAATGCCTACCCCCTGGGCGCCAACTCCGGTCCTTGAGCTGTCAAGGGTTTTCATTGCTACAATAAAACCCATGCCCTGCCTTCCGATAAGGTTTTCTTTCGGGATACGGCAATTTTCAAAAATAAGTTCTCGTGTCGATGAAGACCGGATCCCCAGTTTATTTTCTTTCTTTCCAAAACTGAATCCCGGCGTATCTTTTTCAACAACAAAGGCCGATGCACCCCGTGCCCCTTTGTTCCTGTCCGTCATTGCGATTATTGTATATATTTCTGCTTCTCCACCGTTTGTAATCCATTGTTTTGTCCCGTTGAGGACATACTCATTTCCCTCAAGCTTCGCAGTCGTCTGTACACCGGCAGCATCGCTCCCGGCATTCGCCTCTGTAAGACCAAAGGCCACCATTCTTTTACCTGATGCAATATCAGGGAGGTATTTCTTCTTCTGCTCAGCAGAACCATAAAGCATGATCGGATAGGTCCCAAGCGCATTTGCCGCAAATGTCGTAGATACACCAAGACATGCCCTGCTTAATTCCTCAATAGCCAGAGATAATTCGAAACATCCTTTTCCGAATCCGCCGTACTCCTCTGGTATATAGATACCGAAAAAGTCCGACTGGGCAAGGGCATTCACAATCTCCCACGGGAACTCTTCCTTCTCATCCAGTTCCGCCCTGACAGGCATTATTTTTTCTTCAGCTATCTGCCGCGCCAGGTCTCTGATCATCAACTGTTCTTCGTCCAAGAAATAGTCCATTGCACCCCCTATCATAGATTAAAAATTAAAGATAAAAAATCAAAAATCAAGATTGTTGAAGTGAAAATTAATAAATAAAATTTCCGCTATTTTCATTTTTGATCTTTAATTTTCAATCTTCTCTCTTACCATTTTATTAACGCCGACCCCCATGTAAGACCGCTGCCGAATGCCTCAAGGAGAACGTAGTCTCCCCTTTTTATTCTTCCATCTCTCACGACTTCATCAAGCGCAATGGGGATTGACGCACTCGACGTATTCCCGTATTTATCCAGATTTACCGCAACCCTGCTCATTGGCAGATTCAGTCTCCTGGCCGTGGCACTTATTATTCTCAGATTCGCCTGATGGGGAATCAGCATGGCGAGCTCAGAGGGGTCTACATTGTTTTCTCTCAGCGTGCTTACAACCAGCTTTTCAAGTGTCCTTACAGCAACCTTGAACGTCTCGTTGCCCTTCATTTTAATAAAGTGCATCCCCTTTTTTATCGTCTTTTCCGAAGGGGGGTTCTTTGAGCCGCCCCCCGGGAGACAAATAAAATCCCAGAGGTTGCCATCGGAATGAAGATGGGTTGACAGAATCCCTCTCTTCCCCTTCGTGGGTTCCAATACTACCGCACCTGCACCATCGCCGAAAAGCACGCAGGTAGCCCTGTCTTCCCAGTCAAGAAACCTTGAATTCACTTCCGCTCCGACAAGGAGGAGCTTTTGGGAAGCCCCGGTTTTTATAAATTTGTCTGCTACCGAAAGTCCGTATATAAACCCGCTGCATGCTGCATTCACGTCAAAAGCTGAAGCATTTTTTGCACCAAGTTTTTTTTGAAGGATCGCTGCGGTAGAAGGCATGGGCATATCGCCGCTCATCGTTGCAACAACAATCATGTCAATGTCCTTGGGCTTAAGCCCAGCCGCCAGTAATGCCTTTTTCGAAGCCTCAAAGCAAAGATCAGAATTCGCCTGGCCCGTTTTAACGACTCTCCGCTCTCTGATGCCTGTCCTTTCGGTTATCCATTCATCCGATGTGTCTATTTTTTTCCCCAGATAAGAATTATCAATGATTTTTTCAGGAACGTATGACCCTGTCCCTGTAATCCTACTTTTCAACAACAACGGATTTCCTCCCTGACAGTCCTTCCTTCAGTTCCTTTGATATAATGTCCAGAATCCCTTTGCTGTGAAAAGCGCCGGCAACCCTGATAGCATTTTTTATAGCTTTTGAGGAGGAACGTCCGTGACTGATAATACATGGTTTGCTGATTCCTAAAAGCGGCGCTCCGCCGTATTCTGAATAATCCATCTTTTTCTTGAAGCCTTTGAACGCTTCCTTAAAAAACAGGGAGCCGACTTTACCCGAAGCCGATGATTTTTCAACAATCTCCCTCTTCATCATTTTCGCCATTGTCTCAGCCAGTCCCTCGCTGACTTTGAGCACAATATTTCCTACAAATCCATCGCACACAACCACATCGGCCTCACCGGAAAATATGTGCTGTCCTTCAATGTTTCCGATAAACTGAACGTGAGAGTTCTTTATCAGTTTAAATGCTTCCTTCGTCAGTTCATTCCCCTTTGCATCCTCTTCCCCGATTCCAAGCAGTCCAACCCGGGGGGTCTCAATATCAAGAATAAACCTTGAATAGGCCTCTCCCATAATGGCAAATTGATAAAGATGAAGCGGTTTGCAGTCAACATTCGCTCCCGCGTCAAGAAGAATAAAATGATCTTTCAGGCTGGGCATTATGGTTGCAATTGCCGGCCGTTCAACTCCGGGAAGTTTTCCCAGTACATAGAGGGCAGTCGCCATAACGACCCCGGAATTACCGGCACTGACCATTGCGTCAGCGCCCTTTGATTTCACAAGGTCTACAGCAACCCTTATTGAAGAATCTTTCTTTCGCCGGAGTGCTGAAAGGGGAGACTCATCCATTTCTACTGTCTGAGATGCGTGCTGTATACTTATTCCCATATCAGCACAGTTCCTTTCCTTCAGCTCTTCTCTGAGCGCCGCTTCATTGCCGACAAGCACTACGGACAGGGCCTGATCATCACGAATAGCCTCTATCGCACCCGCAACAGTTTCAGCAGGGGCATGGTCCCCGCCCATTGCGTCCAGGGCTATCCTCATGCAGTTTCTTTCTCAACAACCTCGAGTATCTTGTTGCCGTTATACATACCGCAGCTCATACACACCCGGTGAGGGAGTTTGGGTTCCTGGCACTCAGGGCAAAGAGTAACACTCGGAAGACTGATCTTCCAGTTCGCCCGTCTCTTATCCCGTCTGGACCTCGTGTGTTTTGAAGTTGGATTTGCCATCGTATCCTCCTGATTGATTTAATTGCAAAGATTATTTTAAAGCTGAATATTACGATTCAAGCTTCTCTGCTTCACCTATCTGTAATTGTTATTGAGCCGCCCGGCCTAGCGGCCTTTCATTGAATTCTTCAGTTTGATCAGCGGCGCCAATCTTGGATCCATCTGTACGGTCGTACAGCCGCATGGGTCATTATTTAAATCTGCACCGCACTTCATGCATATTCCGCTGCAGCCTGAGCTGCAGAGTGGTTTCATGGGAACAGCAAGAAGGATCTGTTCATTTATCAATTCCGCTATATCCAGTTCATCATTGGAATAATAGCTGAGATCCAGTTTCTTCTCTGTCAGGTGCTGCACCTCTTCTCTCTCTATTTCTTCCGCCGGATTATACTCATCTTTGAATACAGTTTCAACAAAGCAGGAAACCTCTTTCAGGCACCGGCTGCATTCAAGAAGAACAGTTATTTTAACCGCTCCTTCGATAAGGACCTTTTTGCCGATTTTAAAAACCTTGAGAGACACATGGGCAGTATCCGGACTGTCAGTATTATGAATATCAACATCCAGTTCCAGATCCCGTTGAAACCCGTCGTCAGGAATATCGGAAATTTTCAGTCGCATATCAAAGACCTTCTGAGTTCAATCAGACTTTAAATTATAAGGAGTGTGTTCACCACTTGTCAAACGAATTAACAATCACAGTGGGACCATTTCAAGGCTTAAATCGGCAGCCGGGGCAGAATGAGTCAGGGCCCCTACAGAGATCAAATTTACTCCCGTCTCAGCAACGATCCGTACATTGTCCAGATCTATGTTTCCCGATGCCTCTACAGTCACTGAAGGGTTCTGACTTCGTATTTCATGTACTGCTTTTTTCATTTTATTTACAGACATGTTATCGAGCATAATAATGTCAGCACCCGCCTTTAATGCACTCTTCACTTCAGACATAGTTCCTGCTTCAACCTCCACCTTCAACAGATGATGGGCCCCCGATCGCGCACGCTGCACGGCAATGCCGACCCCCCCCACCGATGCAATATGATTGTCCTTGATCAGAACACCGTCATAGAGGCCGTAGCGGTGGTTCCGCCCCCCACCGGTTCTCACTGCATATTTATCGAAGTATCTCAGGCCGGGTGCAGTCTTTCTTGTGTCAGCGATTTTCACCTTCAAGCCCTTCACTGCCTGAACATAATTGTTCGTACAGGTAGCAATGCCGGACATGCGTTGCAGAAGGTTCAGTGCCGTTCTCTCTGCAAGCAGAATACCCTTTGTCTTTCCCTTTATTTTTGCAACTATGCTCCCCGCCCTGACCCTCTTCCCTTCTTTTTTGAAAGTTCTGAATTGAAGATTTCCGTCAACAAGCTGAAAAACCCGTTCGGCAAAAGGCAGTCCCGCAAGGACCAGATCCTCCTTCGCACGGAGAGCAGCTTCTGATTCATGGTTCCCGGGGATCAGGGATGACGTCGTTATGTCCCCGCTCCCGATATCTTCTTTCAGGGCGTTCATGATTACTTCATCGATGTGCATCTCATAACGGTTCATCGTTGTCCTGTCTTATCAGTACTCATTCGTTAAAAAAATTCCAGATTTCAAGCACCAAATATCAAATATTCAAACAAGGATGTTTCTCTGTTTCGGTCATTGGAGGTTAGGATTTATTTGTTATTTGGTATTTGGTCATTGGAATTTTATGCTAAGACTCTATTCATCGGGAAATAAACTTTCCATGTATCATGAGTTAGTCCTCCGTCTTCCCCCACTGCTTCAGTTTATCAATGCCCTCTTGTATGCCATTTAATTTATCTTTATATTCATTATATTTACCCTGGTTTTCCTCAACAACTGCCTTAGGGGCCTTTGACCTGAAGTCTTCATTTGCAAGTTTCTTCTTTACAAACATAAGGTCCTTCTCGGTTTTGGCAAAATCCTTATTTAACCTTTTTATTTCTGCGTCAATGTCAATTAATCCTTCCAGTGGAACATATATTTCCATCGAGGGTTTGATAGCCGTTGCAGCATTCCTCGGGGACTCAATGTCCTTTCCCATCAGAATGTTTTTTGCCCTGGCCAATTTTTCAACATAAGTAATGTTTGCATTCAGGATCTCATCGGCACTGTCAAGGGTCCTGATCATTGCATTGAGTTCAAGGGAAGGCGATATATGCAGCTCACCCCTGATGCTTCGGATTCCTGTTACGGCATCCATTATGACAGCCATTTCTTTTTCTGCTTCACTGTCAGCTATCCCCTCTTCCGCCGTGGGATATGTGCGAACACAGAGGCTGTCCGCTTTTTTGACCGACGGGAGCTGCTGCCATATCTCTTCCGTGATGAACGGCATGAAGGGGTGCAAAAGCGCAAGACCCACTTCGAATACGTGTATCAGAGTACTGATCGCCGCTTTTTTTGATTCTTCGTTATCGCCGTAAAGTTCCGGCTTTATCATTTCAACATACCAGTCACAGAGCTCGTGCCACATAAACTGGTACAGAATATTTGCAGAATCATTAAACCTGTACTCCTCCAATGCCGTGTTGACTTCCGTGCAGACAACTGACAGACGGCTTAAAATCCAACGGTCTGCAATACTTAAATCAGTTATTTCCCGGACCGGTATCCCCCTGTCTCCATCCTTTACATTCATGGAAATAAATCTCGCCACATTCCAGATCTTATTCAGGAACAGCCTGTACCCGTCGACTCTTTTTTCACTAAATTTAATGTCCCGTCCCTGTGCTGCATAGGCCGCCAGGGTAAACCTCACGGCGTCGGTCCCGTAGGCCTCTGTCATCTTCAGGGGATCCACAACATTGCCTTTGGACTTGCTCATTTTGAGGCCTTCGGCATCTCTGATGAGTGCATGGATATACACATGATCAAAGGGACGGTCTTTCATGAACTTCAGCCCCATCATAATCATGCGGGCAACCCAGAAAAACAGAATGTCAAAACCGGTAATCAGGACACTTGTTGGATAAAAGGTCTTCAGGTCCTCTGTGTTTTCCGGCCAGCCAAGGGTCGAAAAAGGCCACAGTGCAGATGAAAACCACGTATCAAGCACATCTTCATCCTGCTTCAGATTTTCACTTCCGCATGTGCATTTTTCCGGGGTCTCTCTCGATACAATTATTTCATCGCAGCTCTGGCAGTACCAGACGGGAATCCGGTGCCCCCACCAAATCTGCCTTGAAATACACCAGTCCTTAATGTTTTCCATCCAGTCAAAGTAGCTGTTTTCCCAGCCAGAGGGAATAATTTTAACTTTGCCCTTATGTACCGCTTTCGTCGCCTCATCGGCCAGTGACTTTATTTTTATAAACCACTGTTTTGAAAGGTATGGCTCAACAACGGTCTTGCATCTGTAGCAGTGGCCGATGGCAAGATCATGGTCGCTCATTTTTTCAAGCTGCCCCATATCCTCCAGATCATTAAGGACAACTCTTCTGCACTCAAACCTGTCCAGGCCGCTGTAGGGGCCGGCTTCTTCCGTCATCTTCCCGTCCCCGGTCATTATATTAATGAAGGGAAGATCATGTCTTTTCGCTATTTCAAAATCATTTTGATCATGGGCAGGCGTGACTTTTACGGCTCCCGTTCCAAAGGATGAATCGACGAATTCATCTGCTATTACAGGAATCTCCCTGTTTAACACCGGCAGCTTTACTGTCTTGCCGATAATGTCTCTATATCGCTCATCGTCGGGGTTGACCGCAACGGCTGTATCGCCGAGATATGTTTCAGGCCTCGTTGTAGCTACAATTAGATGCCCGGGCTCATGTGCATAATTATACTTTATATACCAAAGGTTACCTTTCTTGTCTTCATGTTCAACCTCAAGGTCGGAAAGGGCCGTGTGGCAACGGGGGCACCAGTTAATGATATAGTCTCCCCGGTATATGAGTCCTTCATCATAAAGGCGTACAAAGACCTCTTTGACCGCTTTTGATAATCCTTCATCAAGGGTAAACCGCTCTCTGCTCCAGTCGCATGAAGCCCCCATGCTCTTCAGCTGATTAATAATTGTGCCGCCATAGAGTTTCTTCCATTCCCAGACTTTCTCGATAAATTTCTCTCTGCCGAGGGAATGTCTGTCCACACCCTGGTCCTGAAGGCTCTTTTCGACAACATTCTGGGTTGCAATCCCTGCATGGTCTGTGCCCGGAAGCCACAGCGTGTTATAACCGGACATCCTCTTCCACCGTATCATGATATCCTGCAGTGTTATGTCAAGGGCATGGCCGATGTGGAGCTGGCCAGTAACATTCGGAGGGGGAATGACGATGCAGAAGGAAGGTTTATCGCTTCTTTCTTCGGCCTTGAAATATTCCCTCTCAAGCCAGAAGTCGTACCACTTCTTTTCAATATCTTTCGGGTTGTATCGTTTATCTAACATTTATTTGTCAGGGCTCATGCAGCAGGTGATATTTCCGCGCTGCCCGGTTACCGGAACCCTGCCGTCTCCTTTGTCGACATAGAATAGTAAAATCATATTAATGTATGGGTTACACTCCTAAATGTCAACCGCAGATATTTTTGACATTTCAGCAGTTTTTATTTTATCGTTACATCTCAGCGTTATCAAGCATGTGAGCTGAACCTGTGTGCATCATACTTAACTGTCATTTTCGAACTGGAGGCAATTCCATTGAAAAAACTTCTGCTCGTACTACCGCGGAGTGAAAGAGGGTTCTGGGGGAAAGTTTCAAAAAGCGGCAAGGCCGGTTTTGTACGTCTCAGCTTACCCACCATTGCAGCCCTGACCCCTCCTGA
>CALZGI010000175.1 GCA_945786855.1 Thermodesulfovibrionia bacterium
GTACAGGTATACCGTCGTATTGATATCTGCCTTAACCTGATGTTACTATTACATATTCTTTTGCGTTCCTATTGACATACCTTACATGTACCATGAAATAAACTGGTCAACAAAACAGGTGGACCCTATGAAAAGCGGGAAAGATAGCGGGAAGAAAGCAGAACTGACAATCAGGAAAAACAGGGAGCTTACTGCGATCCTTGAAGTGAGCAAAGTACTGACTACCTCCTTTGCCCTCGAAAAAAACCTTCTTTCAGTGATGTCAACCCTCGGGAGTCTTCTCGAAATGCAGAGGGGATGCGTGTTTCTTCTTGATCAGAACTCCGGAGAACTCCGTATTGTAGCCGCTCACGGTCTTACAAAACATAATATCGAAAAAGGAAAATATCGAATTGGAGAAGGCATCGTCGGCAGGGTACTGGAAAAGAGGATACCCATGGTTATTCCCAATATCGGACAGGAACCGTTGTTTCTGAATAGAACAGGATCACGTCCGGAAAAAGACGGGATATCTTTCCTTTGCATCCCGATTATGCTTAAAAATGAGGCGCTTGGAGTGCTCAGCGTTGACAGGATCTATTCAACAAAACAGGGCAGCGTTGATGATGACCTCAGGGTCCTGAAAATTGTCGCGTCATTGATAGCCCAGTTTGTCAAGCTATGGGAAAGTTATGAAGAAGTCGAAAAAGAGAAAGAAATCTTAAAACGGGAACTGAAGGGCAAATACAGTATCGATAACGTGATCGGCGATTCGTCAAGGATGCAGGAGGTGTTTGAGGCTGTCCACCGCGTTGCCCCCACGAAGGCAACAGTACTTCTACGAGGTGAGAGCGGGACCGGGAAGGAGCTGATCGCAAAGGCAATTCACTATATGAGCCCGAGAAGCAAAGGGCCCTTCATTAAATTCAATTGTGCATCCATCCCTGAGGGGCTCCTTGAATCAGAGCTGTTCGGGCATGAGAAAGGAGCTTTCACAGGGGCGATTGCATCGCGGAAGGGCAAATTCGAACTCGCACACAAGGGGACCATTTTCCTTGATGAAGTAGGGGACCTCCCCATAACCCTCCAGCCGAAAATACTCCGTGTCCTTCAGGAAAGGGAATTCGAGCGTGTCGGCAGCGAAAAGAACATGAAAGTTGATGTCAGAATCGTTGCGGCAACGAGCAGGAACCTTGAAAGTTTTGTCTCGCACGGGAAATTCAGGGAGGACCTCTATTACCGCCTGAATGTAATACCTCTGTTCCTCCCCCCCCTCCGTGAGAGAGGAGAAGACACCCTGGTTCTTATCGATTATTTTCTGAAAAAATTTAACTCTGAGAATAACCGGTCCGTTCACCTTGATAAAAGCGCTCTTCAGGTTTTCCTCAGTTACAACTGGCCCGGTAATGTGAGGGAGCTTGAAAACACCATTGAACGGCTGGTAATTATGTCCGGAGCAGAACGCCTTACTGCATCGGACCTCCCTGTTTCTCTCAGCCTCCGCCGCATCAAAAGCAGCAGTCAGTCGTCTTCATTGACTGCCAGTGTGGGGGAAATCGAAAAATCAAATATCATAGAGGCACTGGAAAAAACAGGATGGGTCCAGGCGAAGGCAGCCCGGCTTCTCGGCATCACTCCACGGCAGATAGGGTACAAAATAAAGAAATATGGGATAGAAGAAAAAGTTCTGTAATATCTGTGTAAGTCATTTTTTTTACATGTTATGTGAAGAGCAGCTGCACGCTGGTTAAGAACAAGGGCCCCTTGAAACTTTATCTGGCCCACGGCATTGGTGCAGCAAAGCAGGCATATCTCAAAAAAGTATTGAATGCGGCGAGAGGCATGTGTAATAAGGCATCTTTCTTCCAGGTCACCACAGAAAGTGTTTCTATAGTCTCTTCTGCAGGAGCCGCTCACAATTCTTTTTTTCGACATACCTGCTTTACTGCTGACACTCATGAACAATTTGAGCAGAGAAGTCACGCTTTGAAAGATTGACATGGATCGGCACTCTGATATACTTGAAATGAGAAATGAGAGACTGAGTTCTCGTTTTGTCAACGGGAAGTGAGAAATATGGGGGAATCCGGTTCATGGCAATAAAGGCATTTCTAATTTCAGCATTCTGCATGCTCCTCATTGTGAACTGTTCCTATTTAACAACCAAGAAAAGGGTCCACTCAAAGAACTACACGCTGAACGTTGAAGAGCAGGCAAGTATAGGACGTCCAATGGTCCTTTCCGAATATATTACCTATGTGAGAAGCAAAAGCGGAGAGGGGCAGGTGGCAGAACTGGATTCCTGGCAGTTCTCCGATTACCCCACATCTGACAAATCAAAAGAGGTCCTGATTTATAATGGACGTACAGAGAACACCCTTCACATTTTCTACAAAAAATACGAGGGGAAATTTGACAGCCCCAGACTGAGCCGGGAACTGACCTATGACCTGGGGTATTCGGACATAATTGAATTCAAGAACTTCAAGATTAAAGTAATACATGCCACTGACGAGTATATTCGATATTTGGTCCTCGACGATTAAGCCCCCTGTCGAACGGGGAGCTATGGCACTTCTGTACTTTTGCATTATTGCACTTTGTCTATCCGCACTGCACAGGACTTGTATTCCGGCGTACCGGCTATGGGGTCCCTGTGCTCCGAGGTAAGAAAATTCGAGAGGGCTTCCGGGAAGTGAAACGTGAGAAACAGGTTTCCCTTTTGGGATCGTTTTGTAATTCTCGCCTTGACTTTAATAACGCCTCTTCGTGAAGCCACTTTCAACCAGTCATTGTCCTTGATTTTCAACTTCATTGCGTCTTCCGGGTTCATTTCGACATGCTCTTCAGGTACGAGTTCCATTATACCGGGCACCCTCCTGGACATGGAACCGTTATTGTAGTGTTCACGGATACGGCCGGTTATGAGCGCGAAAGGATATTCCCTGTCCGGAACTTCGCCCGAGCCCTTATGATCAAGGACCATAAATTTTGCCAGGCCTCCCGGCCGCGAGAACAGGTCAGTATACAGAGTCTTTGTCCCGGGATGGTCCTTGGTCGGACAGGGCCACTGGAGGCTCACTTTTTCGAGACGTTCATAACTTATACCTCCATATTGCGGGGTAAGACTCGCAATTTCATCCATTACTTCCGACGGATGAGCATAGCTCATGGGATAGCCCATACGGGTAGCAAGTTCACAGATCACCTGCCAGTCCGCCTTTCCTGCCAGCGGTCGAATGGCCTTTCTGACACGCTGCACCCTTCGTTCACCGTTTGTGAACGTGCCGTCCTTTTCAGCAAAGCTTGAGCCCGGTAGAATAACGTGGGCATATTTTGTGGTTTCTGTATGGAAGATATCCTGAACAACGAGAAAATCGAGAGATTGCAGGGCCCGACGGACTTCGTGGGAATTCGGATCGGTCTGGGCGGGGTCTTCTCCAAGAATATAGAGACCCTTGAATGTCCTGCCGCATGCCTGATCAAGCATTTCAACAGACTTGAGTCCAACTTTCGGTGAAATGGGAACACCCCATGCCTTTTCGAATTTCTCCCGCACATCGGGGTTCACAACAGGCTGGTATCCGGGGAGTATGTTCGGGGCGGGTCCGAGATCGGAAGCCCCCTGGACATTGTTCTGCCCTCTCAAAGCCATGATACCCGTTGAAGGTCTGCCAATGTGACCGCAGGCAAGGGCAAGGTTAGCAATGGCCATTGCGTTCTCTGTCCCCGTCCTGTGCTCTGTAACACCAAGGCCGTATACGATCATTGCCTTGTCCGCATGAGAATACAGCCTGGCTGCTTCAGTCAGTTTATCTTTTGAAACCCCGGTAAGTTTTTCGACTGTTTTAGGGTCATATTTCTTTACATGCTTTTTAAGCTCCTGAAAATCCTCGGTCCTTTTCTTGATAAACGCTTTGTTCTCCCACCCGTTTTTTAGTATCACATGAACGAGACCGTTTATAAGTGCTATGTTTGAGCCCGGGCGGAGGTTGAGCCATACATCGGCGCGTTTTGCCATCCATGTCTGCCGAGGATCGCCAACAATAATCCTTGCACCATTCCGCAGGGCCTTCTTCAGATAAATTGCGACAATAGGATGGGCTTCCGTAGGATTAGAACCAAACAGGAAGAGAGTATCTATTTCAGGCATCTGGGCCAGTGAATTAGTTGCAGCACCTGCTCCCAGGCTGGTGGCCAGACCGGCCACAGTCGGAGCGTGTCAGACTCGAGCGCAGTTATCGACATTATTCGTCTTGAAAACCGTTCTGACAAATTTGGCGAGCAGGAAATTCTCTTCATTGGTACATCGTGATGATGAAAAAGCACCGCACGAGTCAGGGCCGTGTTTCTTTAATATTTCACCGAACTTCTTCGCAACCAGATCAAGAGCGTCATCCCATGAGACCTCTACAAACTTTTTGCCCTTGCGGATGAGGGGCTTCGTAATTCTGTCAGGACTATGAATGAAATCATACCCATACCGTCCCTTTATGCACAGGTTCCCCCTGTTCACCGGACCGCTATAATCGGACGTAACCTTCACAACCTTATTATCTTTTACATTTAAAAAGAAGTTGCAGCCTGTACCGCAGTAGCCACAGGTAGTCCGGACCTTTTTGAAGTCTTTAACGCGGCCCTTGCCTCTTCCCTTTTTGTCGGTCAGCGCCCCCGTAGGACAGGTAGACACGCACTGGCCGCAAAATTCACAGTTTGACAATGTACGCGCTGTCCTGAAGGCCGTATCAGGGACAGTATTGAATCCCCTGCCTGTAAAATCTATGGTCCCTGCCATCACAACTTCGTTGCATATTCTTACGCACCTCCCGCAGACAATGCATTTGTTCGGTTCGTAGGTTATAAAAGGATTTGCCTGCCGAATCGGCAGATCCCATTTCTCACCTCCATATTCACTGCCGTCCACACCATATTCATAGGCAAGGTCCTGCAGTGAACAGTCACCGTCAGCTTCACATCGCATGCAGTCATTGGGGTGATTGGAAAGCATGAGAGACACCAGTCTCTTCCTTATCCTCTGGACTGTGTCGCTTTCTGAGGAAATATCCATATTATCTGCGGCGGGTGTCGTACAGGCGGGAAGCAGCCTTTGCATTCCCCTGATCTCAACACTGCAAAACCTGCATGAGCCGTATGGTTCAAGCCTGTAATCGTGACAAAGCGTGGGGATTTTAATCCCCGCTTTATTTGCAGCCTCAAGGATCGTGTCTCCCTGACTGCACGATATCTTTTTACCGTTTATCTTTATTTTTATTTTGTCTTTTGACAAGACAACCTCCTAAAAATCAGGATTCACTGGATCCAGGTGCCGCTGGGTTCAGGAACGGTTATTGTCCCTTGAACCCTCGGCCCCTTGAACCCCGGGACCCTTTATTTATAGTATTGCATGAAACGGGCATACATCATAACAGGTGCCGCATTGAATGCATTTGTCTCTGTTTATCATTGCCGGCTGTTTTCTCTGCCACGTTATTGCCTCTGCCGGACATTCTTTGAAGCACTTTCCGCACATTTTACAAATAGCGGCATTGACAACATATTTCCTGAATGCCTGGCATACTCCTGCCGGACACCGGTGCTCCCGTATATGCGCCTCGTATTCATCTCTGAAGTATTTAATAGTAGAAAGTACAGGATTGGGGGATGTTTGACCAAGTCCGCAGAGGGATGATATTTTTATGTCTTCCCCAAGGGACAGAAGGAACTCGATATCACCTTCCCTGCCTTTTCCCTCCGTAATATCCTTCAGTCTCTCAAAGAGTCGCTTATTGCCGACCCGGCAGGGCAGGCACTTGCCGCATGACTCATTCTGGGCAAATTCCAGGAAAAACTTTGCCATGTCGACCATGCAGGTCGTATCGTCCATGACAACCATTCCGCCAGAGCCCATCATGGATCCGATCTCCTGCAATGATTCGTAATCTACGGGCATATCAATATAGGAAGCAGGAATGCAGCCGCCTGAGGGACCGCCTGTCTGCACAGCTTTAAATTCCCTGTTCCCGGGGCATCCACCGCCGATATCATAAATAATTTCTCTCAGAGTAATTCCCATAGGCACTTCGATCAGGCCTGTGTTTTTTATTTTTCCTGTAAGGGCAAAGACCTTGGTTCCCTTGCTCGTTTCCGTGCCGATGGAAGAGAACCACTTGGCCCCCTTGAAGATGATCAGGGGAATCGTTGAGAGCGTTTCAACATTATTGACAACCGTTGGCTTCCCCCACAGTCCATGATACACCGGGAAAGGGGGCTTTGAACGTGGCATGCCGCGTCCGCCTTCAATTGAGGCGATGAGAGCAGTCTCTTCACCGCAGACAAATGCACCGGCCCCCTCCTTGATCCGGATGTCGAAGTCAAAGCCTCGCTTGCATATGTTTTTTCCCAGGAAGCCTTTTTTCTCTGCCTCTTTTATAGCAAGCTTCAGGCGGGTAATGGCCACAGGATATTCAGCGCGAATATAGACATAACCGCGGGATGCACCGAAAGCATAGGCGCCGATGATCAATCCTTCCAAAACAGAATGAGGGTTCCCTTCAATAATGGACCTGTCCATAAATGCTCCGGGGTCACCTTCATCGGCATTACATATAATGTATTTGGGGCTCCCTTCAGCATTGCTGCAAAGCTCCCACTTCTGGCCTGTCGGAAATCCAGCTCCACCCCTGCCGCGGAGACCCGATTTTTTAATAACATCTATAACGGCCTCCGGCTTCATTTTCAGGGCCTTCAGTGTTGCGCTGTACCCGCCTGACTCTATGTATGACTCAATATCTTCAGGGTCAATCTCTCCGCATAGCTTCAGAAGGACCTTCGTCCCCTTGCTGTGAAAAGCCTCGTATTCCGGACCGACAAGCCAGTCTTTTACAGGAACGCCTTCAATAACGTGCTCTTTTATGATTCTGCTGACCTTGTCGGCTGTGATGAACTGATAGGTTGATTTCTTGCCGTTCCGGATAACGTCAACCAGAACGTCCTTTGCACAGAGCCCCCGGCAGCCCGTTTTTTTAGTGCATTTCTTTGCGATGCCGGCTTTGATTCCCCGGGCCTTGAGCTGCTTCCCGAACCTGTCCAGAACATCCTGGCTGCCGGCAGCGAGGCCGCCTGTGCCGACACATACTTTTATTTCCAGATTTTTTAGCGCAGATTTTTGCCCTGACTTCTTTACCGCCACATTACTTCCCCTTCTCGTTGTTGAATTCATCGATAAGTTCAGTTGCTCTGTCGGGTGTCACATTTCCATAAATCCTCTTGTTTACTTTAACAACAGGGGCCATACTGCATGCACCGATACAGGCTACGCTTTCCAGTGTAAAATTGGTATCCGACGTGGTCGTCTCACCTTCTGCCAGGGCAAGATCGGCCCTCATGCGATGAATAATAGGATCAGCCCCCTTGACGTGGCATGCCGTCCCGCAACAGGCCGTTATGATATACCTCCCTCTCGGTTTCAGATGAAACTGGGAATAAAAAGTAGCAACCCCAAAAAAATTACTGGCAGGAATATTCAGTTCATTCGCACACCAGTACACCGCATCATCAGGAATATAGCCAAATTCTTCCTGCATATCCTGCAGAATGGAGATGACGTTTCCTTCTTCTTTATAATATTTCTCAAGAATTTTCCGGCATTTTTTCTCCATTCCTATATCCACCTTCTATAGAATAAATATACATTGAGGTTACTGTATTGATGGGGTATCGTGCGAGGCAGGAATATACATATTTTTTCGTTCATAACTCGTAGCTATGATGATGTTAAAGCCTTCAGCACAGATTGCAGCTTAATGGTTACAAGAAAAAATTACGTTAACGTGCTACTATTTTCCGTCATATTCAATCAAAAAGCAAGAAAAAATTATAATTATAGTTTCCCCATTTTACTACGAATGTATTTTATAGTAAGATAATCAAAAGTGTACACTGTTCGAATTTAAATAAGCTGAGCCCGGAGGGCCCTCGACAGACATCCAGTTTTCCTGACAGGCACCTCTCTTCGATAAGGTCCCTGCCCGATGCAGTTCAATAACGCTATGTTTAAAGTATTACAAAAGGAAACCGTAACACCCCAGGTAGACTCAATTATAGTTGATGCGCCTTATATCGCCCGGCATGCTGAAGCGGGAAATTTCGTTGTCCTCCGTTTAAATGAAAGAGGGGAAAGAATACCTCTGACCATTGCAGAGTCCGACGGTGAAAAGGGAACGATCACACTCCTCTTCCAGAAGATCGGGAAAACTACAGAACAGATGGGCACCCTCAAAAAGGGTGATGCAATAAGGGATATTGCAGGACCGCTGGGACATGCCACTCCAATAAAGCGATACGGGCACTGCGTGCTCGTCGGGGGAGGCATAGGCTCAGCAACGCTTTTCCCCATACTGAAAGCATTAAAACGAAAGAGGAACAGGGTAACAGTTGTCCTGGGTGCAAGATCAAAAGAGCTTATCGTCTGGGAAAAAAATTTCAGAGAACACGCGAATGATCTATTGCTTGTCACCGATGATGGAAGCTCCGGGAGAAAAGGCATCGTAACCATACCTCTGAAAGAGGTTCTCGAAACAGCAAAAGTTAAAATTGTAATAGCCGTTGGTCCGGTCAGAATGATGCAGGCCGTCTCGGATCTTACTAAACCCTTCGGGGTCAGGACTCTTGTCAGCCTGAACCCTGTAATGGTCGAGGGTACGGGTATGTGCGGGGCCTGCAGGGTACACGTGGGAGGCAGGACAAAGTTCGCCTGCATAGAAGGTCCGGAGTTCGACGGCCACGAAGTGGACTTTCATGAGCTTGCCAACAGGCAGGGATTTTACAGGGAAGAAGAAGCAGCAGCAATGAAGGCATATAAAAAGAAAGAATGTAAAGGAAATTGCAGGAAGTAGCCCGATAAGGGAAGACTTTAAGCCTGCCCTTACAGATAAAATTAATGCGAACACGAGATCCGAAAAAAAGAAGTGCAGACTTCAAGGAAGTGGCCCTCGGGCTGACTGAAAAACAGGCTTTAAAGGAAGCGTCACGGTGTCTGCTATGCAAGAAACCAAAGTGTATTCATGGCTGTCCCGTAGAAATTGATATTCCCGCATTTATCTCCTACCTGCGAGATTCCGACTTTCCGGGAGCGCTGAAAGTATTGAGGAAATACAACATGCTTCCCGCCATCTGCGGCAGGGTGTGTCCGCAGGAGAACCAGTGTCAGGGCAGCTGTGTTCTTCTCAGAAAGGGATCGCCGATTGCTATCGGCGCTCTTGAACGATTCGCGGCAGATTATGAAATCAAAACAGGCACTGCCGAAACGGCCGAAGTAGAAAAATCCAATGGCCACAAAGTGGCCGTAATAGGTTCAGGCCCTGCTGGACTGACCGCGGCAGCGGACCTGGCGAGGCTCGGATATGTCGCAACCATATTCGAAGCCCTTCACGAGCCGGGAGGGGTCCTCGTGTACGGCATCCCCGAATTCCGGCTTCCCAAGAAAATAATCCAGAGAGAGATAGAGTTTGTAAAAAGCCTTGGAGTAGAGATAAGACTCAACTGGGTAATTGGAAGAACCCAGACAGTTGATGAACTCTTTCATGAGGGATTCAGAGCTGTGTTCGTCGGAGTCGGGGCCGGCACCCCTAAATTCATGAGTATACCGGGAGAAAACCTTAACAATGTGTATTTCGCATCCGAGTTTCTCACCAGGGTAAACCTCATGAAGGCGGACCAGTTCCCTAAATATGATACTCCTGTCAAAAAAGCAAAAAAAGTAGCTGTTATCGGAGGCGGAAATGTAGCTATGGATGCGGCAAGGACAGCCCAGAGGCTTGGCGCAAAAAAAGTATATATCGTGTACAGAAGAACTGAGGCGGAAATGCCCGCACGACTTGAAGAAATAGAACATGCCCGGGAGGAGGGGATTAAGTTTAAGTTCCTGACAAACCCAAAAGAAATAATCGGCGACGAGAAAGGGCATGTCAGGGGGATGAAGTGCGACAGGATGGTGCTGTGCGCACCGGACACATCGGGCAGAAGAAAGCCTGAATGTACAGGAGAAGAATTCATCCTTGATGTAGATCAGGTAATAATGGCAATCGGGCAGGCGTCGAACCCGATACTCGTAAATTCCGTAAAAGGGCTGAAATTATGGGGCGCCGGATATATAGTCACAGATGACTGCGGCCGGACGAACATACCGGGGATATTTGCAGGGGGAGACATATCAACAGGGGCTGCAACGGTAATCAGTGCAATGGGCGCCGGCAAGCGCGCTGCACGGTCTATCCACGAACATATCACAGACCTTTCAAGCAGGAAGGATTCACAACAAAAGCATCCCTCAGGACCTCTTCCCAGAACCTGAGTCTGCGAGCAGCATATATCTCTTTTTTACCTGCCCCATTCATAAATCAGAAAATATCCAATCAATCATTGGTTATTTTTCGAATTCACTCTCATCTGCCCCGTTCCCATCGATCGCCCTTTCCACTTCTTCCTTCAAGCTGACATAAATGATCACCTTTTTATCCTTCAATGAGTAGCGGACACGAAGCACATCAGAATGCCCGTAGGTTAAAATGCGCAGATAACGGGGCCTTAATTCATAACCGAGCACCCTGCCCTGAGTATCAGTGATCCTGCTCAGCTGAGAACTCACAAACGAGGGGTACCAGCTAATAAATTTCGTGGCTTCCGTTAATGCTTCCCCATCTCCTACATGATATTTAATCTCGTAATCATCGGCACGGGCAAAAGGCTCAAACACAACATCATCCCCTTCATAATCAAGGAAGGCAATAGTCTCCAGATCTTCACCATACCTGGCGCCGTAGAGGATAAGCGTGTAGTTGCCCGGACGTATCATGTCATCTTTCAGAACTTCTCTTTTCAGATTCGGACTGAACATGGAGCAGGCACTCACGTTGATAATCAGAAACACGAATAGAATGTAAAGTTTATTTCTCTTCATGTATCTATTATACCACTCTATGAAACGGTCAAATGATGTAAGATTCTGATCTAATTGTTTGACAAAAAAACCGAAGGCGATCTCAGCATCACTGATACGCCTTCGGTTGAATAATCTGTGCCTCTTCAGCTTTCGCTCTCCCCCTGAGTTTTTTACTGAAATCACCGCCATGCCCTATCTTGTCTGCTATCTCATCAAGTACATTTGCATCACCAATGTCTCTCTTCTCTACCATTTGTGCCCTGAAGAGTCCCTTCTTCATTGCTTCGCCTTTTCCTCCTTCCTCCCCGGGAAAGTACTCTTCTCCGGGTTTCGATGAGCCGTGGTCACTCCAGAAACAGGAAGTGTCTTCCACTTGATCTTCTTGGGGAAATTCCCTTTAATTACAGGAATGGCTTTCTCAAAGTCGTAGCAGGTGTGGCAGTAGAAGCTCATAACTTCTATGACTTCAACAGTTTTACCATCAAATTTAAAATTCTCGCCCTCCAGTATTGTATGCACTCCGCGAATAATAGACAATGAGAGAAGGGGAGAAGTTTTGCGCTTGCTTCGAGGGGCATTACAACAGATCAATCCCTTTGGACGATAAAAGAGTGTTGTATTGTCAAAACAGCTTTTGAGATCCGGGACTTCAAAGAGAACAATCCGTTCTCGTAATTCATAATCAGCAGTTATATATGAATTCCGCGACGGAACGTTATAACGCGATGAGAATCATTATCATCTGCCGGCCGTCCATTTTTGGCCTTGTTTCTATTTTTGAGATATCTGCCAGTTCTAAGGCCATCTTGTTCAGAACATCTGCCCCCAGTTCCTTATGGCTGAATTCCCGACCTCTAAAGCGCATGGTCACTTTCACCTTATCGCCATGACCGAGGAACTTCCTCGCATTAAGCTTCTTGAACTCGTAATCATGGGTATCTATTGAAGGTCGCATCCTGATTTCCTTTAGTGTGACCGTCGCCTGTTGTTTCTTGGCCTTCCGCGCTTTCTTGGCCTGCTCGAACTTGAACTTCCGGTAGTCCATGATCTTACATACCGGCGGATCAGCCTGGGGGCTGATTTCCACGAGATCCAGCTCCCTTTCTCTGGCGATCTTCAATGCCGATTCAATATCTATTACGCCGATCTGTCCTTCCTCGTCAACAACGCGGATCTCTTTTGCTTTGATCAGCCGGATTGCGTTGTTGATGCGGGTCCTGTCGATGACCCTCCTGGGTGATACTCGTCTTTTATTAGCTATGGTGTGTCCTCCTTTTTTCTGGCAGTCTTCGCCGGTCTCCTTCTCAGCCGTCCTGTGTAAAAGAACGGGCATTGACAAATAGTGTAACATGTTTACACGATATAGAATTGGAAATGGGGCCCTGCTCCAAAACCCGGTCCATTTTTTACTCAGAAATCCCGCAGAACATACTTTCAGAAGAATGTAGATCTGATACCGCCCATTTGTTATGTTTATTTTTCATTTGTCATTTGTCGGTGCCTGACCCTTTGGGTGGCGATGTACAAGTCCTCGACTTTCTTCCTTGCCCAGGGAGTCTTTCGCAGGAACTTGAGGCTGGACTTCACCGAGGGGTCACTGTTGAAGCACCGGATATTGATGCGCCTGCCCAACTCGTCCCAGCCATAGTGCTCAACCATGCTGTTCACGATCTGCGCCAGGGTCACACCGTGCAAAAGGTTATTGGGTTGTTGTTCGCTCATGAGTTCTGCCTGGTCCTTAGTATTTCTTATTCAGCAATATCACATCATTTGCAACGAAGTCGAGTTCGGCATTGAAGCGCTGTGCGACGTACTCAAAGGTACTCCTGCTATAAAAACAAATATGCGTCATATCACGAATATAGCGCCATCGGCTGAAAGCGGGCTTATCAATCACCATCTTCGTCATAATACCCAGCCAACCGCCTCGTTTCAACATCTTGAACAATGCTGCAAATTCCCTGTTTGGATTGTGCAGATGTTCCACTACTTCAGTGGCACATATGAAATCATAATTTTTATTAAACACCAAAGGATCATTGTAATAGAATGGGTCATAGAGATCAACCTGATGACACCGTTCTTCTAAGAGGACCGACAGGGCCGGCCCCGGGCCGCAGCCAAAATCCAATCCCTTTTGTTTTGAATCCATTTTTTCCAATAACGGCGTAGTTAATCGAGACAGAAATTGGCAATAGCCCTGATCCTGTGCATCGTTTTCATGTAAATCATAGGTTGCCCTTTCATCTTCGGCGTTCAGCCA
>CALZGI010000176.1 GCA_945786855.1 Thermodesulfovibrionia bacterium
AGCTGTGGCAACAGGCCCGCCTCCTGCTGTTTCGTACTCGAGAACTTCCTTTTTTGTATCCGGGGCGGGGAAGGAATCGACTATACACAAATTATCATATGAACACTGTCCGAGGCCGACGACTTTCATGGATATAATCATATGAATGTTGTCTGCAGAATGCAAGTCAGAAAAAAACAGGCAAGAGGCTATGGGCAATAGTCAATGACATATATCCACATGCTTCTCGCCCATCACCTCTCTCCTATAGCCCCTGGCCTCTCGCCTTCTTAATGTTCCGTATTTTTTGACATTTGGAATTATTTTCTTTTATCCTTACTTTTATGAAGAAACTATGGGCAGGACGATTTAAGGAAGAGACTGAAAAGACTGTGGAGAGTTTTTCAGAATCCGTATCTTTCGACGCACGTTTATGGAAATATGACATAGAAGGAAGTATTGCCCATGTAAAAATGCTTTCCCGGCAAAAGATTATTCCTCAAAAAGATGCGGCGCTCATTATGAAAGGCCTTCTCGAGATTGAAGCCGAAATCCAGAGCGGAAAATTTAAATTCAGAGAAAGCCTTGAAGATGTGCATATGAATATAGAGTATGCCCTGATAAAAAAAATCGGTGATGCGGGCGGAAAAATTCACACGGCGAGAAGCCGAAATGATCAGGTAGCCCTTGATATGCGCCTTTATCTGAGGGAAGAAATAGGCACCATACTGAAGTTAATCAAAGGCTTTCAAAAAGTAATTGTTTCATCAGCCGATAAGCATATTGATGTGATCATGCCGGGCTACACTCATCTGCAGAGGGCGCAGCCGGTGCTGCTTTCTCACCACTTGCTTGCCTACTATGAAATGCTTGAGAGGGACAGGGGGAGATTTGACGACTGTTTGAGCCGGACCAATGTGATGCCCCTCGGCGCTGCCGCATTGTCGGGAACAACCTTCCCGATTGACAGGAAGTATGTTGCACGGCTCCTGAAATTCCCTGCCGTTTCGGAAAACAGTATTGACACCGTGTCAGACAGGGACTTTGTTATTGAATTCATATCTGCATCATCTATTCTGATGACCCATTTGTCCCGGTTGGCAGAAGAATTTATCATATGGAACAGTGAAGAGTTCCGGTTTATAGAGCTTCCGGACGCTTTTACAACGGGTTCGAGTATTATGCCACAGAAGAAAAACCCTGATGTCCTGGAACTGACGAGGGGCAGGACAGGAAGGGTGTATGGACATTTAGTGTCACTTCTTACGGTTATGAAAGCCTTGCCCCTTGCCTATAACAGGGACATGCAGGAAGACAAGGAACCTGCCTTCGACACTGTTGATACCGTCAAGTCGTGCATCACTGTATTGACCAGGATGTTCCCGAAAGTCCGGTTCAACAGGAAGGCTATGAATGAGGCAACCCTTTCAGGTTTTTTAACTGCCACCGACATTGCTGAATATCTGGTGAAAAAAGGGATGCCTTTCCGGGAGGCCCACAGTGTTACCGGAAGAATTGTCAAACACTGCAGCGACAGGAATATTGCCCTGGCGGAACTGGGTATTGACAATCTGAAAAAGTTCTCAAAATTGATCGGCCGGGACATTTCCCATCATATAAAAGTGGAGACATCGGTTCATGAAAAGAAATCCTATGGCGGGACATCGAAGAAACTTGTGCAATCAAGGATAAAGAAGATTAAAAGCAGGAAATGACCGGAGCAATGGGGAATATCGGGGTGAACGGGAAATATATTCTTTCGCCATGGGCCGTCCTTCTGGCGGTTTTTATTTTTTCCCTTTCCTTTCCATCATGCGGCAGAAGGGGCGACCCTGTTCTGGTTCAACCCTATGACGAAAAAGCGGGCATTGAAGAGAAATCCGCCAATGGAGAAGAAAAAGAAAAAATCGTCCGGCCTCGTGAGCAGGATGAAAATAAGAAGAAACCAAAAAGTGCCGTGACTCCTGCCTCACCGACAGGATTGAGAGCTCTGTACACGGGGAAACACATTGTTCTTACCTGGGAGGAAGTCCTGAAACAGGGAGTTCGTTCGTACCTGATATACCGGTCTTCAGGTGACGGGTATTCATTCGCCGGAGAGACAACAGGCCCGGCATTTACTGACCGGAACGTAAGGCAGGGCGGAACGTATTTTTACAGGATAGAGGCAGCGGGTCAATTAAAAAGCCCCCTGTCAGAAGAAATAAAGGTTTCCACGGAGATTCAGTAACATGAGAGAACAGGTTGAGAAGGCATTCAGAGAGAGTATTTCTGTGAAGGAGCAGTTTGTCGCTGAATATGTTGACACCATCATTGAAGTTTCAAGACTGATTGCAGATACATTCAACAGGGGGAACAAGGTGCTGCTCTTTGGAAATGGGGGGAGTTCCAGTGACGCATGCCACATTGCTGCTGAATTTGTGAACAGGTTTCAGATAGACCGTCCTGCGCTTCCGGCCATCGCGCTCAATACAGATGTGGCCGTACTGACATCCATTGCCAACGATTATGGTTATTCAGAAATATTTGCACGCCAGATGAAGGCCCTTGCCCAGGAGGGTGATGTCGTTATTGCTATCAGTACGAGCGGGAGTTCCCCCAATGTCCTGAAAGCCGTTCAGGTGGCGAAGAGGAAAAGACTGAAGACAGTGGCATTTACGGGAGCAACAGGTGATGAGCTGGCTTCTCAATGTGACTATGTGTTTGCTGTACAGTCACGGAATACCCCCCGCGTTCAGGAGACCCATATCACCCTTGGACATGTCCTCTGCCAGATGGTGGAGGAGATACTCTTTGAAACCTTCAGGAAGAAGTAACGCGTTCCCTCTCTTTATTTATTCGGCAGCGAATAGTCAGGGGTAATGGATTCTCGGGCTCAGGAAATGCTAATATTTGCTTATGAAAAAAAGTGCTCTTTTGTTAATTGTATCCCTTCTCCTGCCAATTGTATCACATTCTGAGATCTCTCTCCTGAAATTGCGGGCCAGCCGCCATTCTGATTCAATCAGGATTGTGGTTGAAGGAGCAGCCTCTGTGATCACGAAAGGCCTTGTGTACCAGAGGGGGGAGAGCATCCTGGTTTCGTTTCCTGATTCAAACTTTTCAATAGAAACGGAGCAAAGCATGGTTGTGTATAAAAGAATTGGTCAGTACACGGTGATGCTCTTCCCCGGAGAATTCAGGGGACTGAAAGTGTTTACCCTGAAGAGTCCGGCCAGGCTTGTAATTGATGTTCACTTAAAAGATGGTGAAGCAAAGAGCGTTCCTCCTGTCCCGGCGCAAAGGGAGAAAAGGAAAAAGGGCCTGTTCAGGATTGAGACTGTTGTGATTGACGCGGGACACGGCGGTTATGAAAGTGGCATAGTGAGGAATGGGAACAAGGAGAAAAATGCCGTTCTCGATATTGCGAAAAAACTGAGGGCACTGGTAGACAGCAGCTCTGCCAAAAGTTTTCTGACGAGAGGCAGCGATCGCTTTATGTCCATGAAGGAGAGGGTGAAAAATACAAACAACAGGGAAGCAGATGTATTCATCAGTATTCATATCGGTAATCACAGTAACATTGTGATTTATGTTCCGGTGATTACGGAGCGTGTTTCAGAAGCAGTGAAGCCATATCTTGAGAATACAGGCCAGGCAGATTACAGGGAAGAAACACGTACCCTTGTCAGGGCCATGAAAACGGCCTTTATTTCAAGTTTTGGTAAGGACATGGTGTCCGTTCAGCCTATTCCTTACAGTATTATCTCCAGAACCGAGGCGGCTTCTGTTATGGTTGAATTACCTTCTTTTGATGACGCTGATTATATTGAAGAGCTGAATGCCGAGATGGCGAGTACGTTCTTTAAGGGCCTCTATATCTATGAAGAAATCAAGGTCAACTAAGAAAAAGAAAAGAAAAATGGGAATGGTGCTGTTCCTGTTCATCCTGGTTGTATTTTTTACAATCAGTGCAGGGGGGAGCTTTTACTATTTAAAGGAAAAGTTTGCCTTTGACTCTGCCTTTATTGCCGATATCGAAGCCCGCAGGGGAAAGGCCGAGGCACTGGGAAGAAAGAAAAGTTCATCAAGACTGTATCGTGAACGCAGTCAGGAAGTGGAAGATGAGGCCGAAACAGTTGTACGAAAAGATGCATTGCTTGTTACAGCGGAGGACATAATCAGGAAATATGTGAATCCCCATGATGTCCGTCTCCTTGACCTCTATATGGATAAGGAGGGAATAATCTATGCTGATTTCGGTGATGAGTTAAGACGGAATGTGCACGTTGATGCACGTGAGGAGCTTGAAATTGTGGCCGGTCTGTATAACAGCCTCCGGACAACCATTCCCGGATTTACAGCATTGAAAATATTAATTGGCGGGAAAGAGGCAGAAAGTCTGGGGGGACATATAGATATATCAAAACCGATTGGAGAAGAAATTGCATCAAGTATATGATGAAATGCCCATAGGAGTATTTGATTCGGGTGTTGGCGGGCTTACGGTAATGAGAGAGATACTCAAGGAGCTTCCGGAAGAGCATATTCTCTACCTGGGAGATACCGCCCGTGTCCCCTACGGGGTAAGGTCTCCTGAAACAGTTATGAAATATTCGCTCGAAAACGCGAAGTTCCTGATGTCAAAGGGGATTAAGCTGCTTGTTGTTGCCTGCAACACTTCTTCTGCAATCACGCTGGGAATGCTGCGGGAAAAAATTGATGTACCTGTGATCGGTGTTGTCGACCCCGGGGCGCGGGCAGCTGCTGCAGTGACCGAAATGAAAAGGGTTGCTGTAATCGGTACTGAGACTACTATCAAGAGCGGGTCTTATGAGCGTGCAATTAAATCAATCGATGACACTATTGAGGTTACGGGGATTGCCTGTCCTCTTTTTGTCCCGCTCATCGAGGAGGGATGGCTTGAAGGAGACGTGGTGAACCTTACTGCCGGTAAATATCTGTCTGCCATAAGGTCGAACAGTGTGGACACTCTTGTTCTTGGATGCACGCACTATCCTATGATTAAAAATGTAATAGAAAGTATCGTGCATGTTCCGCTTATTGATTCTGCAGTCGAGACGGCGAAAGAAGTGAAAAATGTGCTCGAGTTGAAAAACATTATCCGCAAAAGGGCGGGTGAGGCGGCAAGAAAGTTTTTTGTCACTGATTCTCCGGAAAAATTTATCCTTGTGGGAGAAAGATTCCTCGATCACGAGATATCAAACATTTCAAAAATAAATCTTGGCAGTACATAAAATAGCTGCAGCTTTTTAAATAAACATAAAAATGGGAGGTCACATACATGCGTCCTGACGGAAGACAGGCTGATCATCTGAGAGAGGTACGGATTACCAGGAATTATATTAAAAACGCTGAAGGCTCAGTACTGATAGAAATGGGTGATACAAAAGTTATATGTACTGCATCTATTGAAGACAGGGTCCCTCACTTTCTCAAAGACCAGAAAAAGGGGTGGGTTACCGGTGAATATTCAATGCTGCCGAGATCTACCCATACAAGAAGCGCCAGAGAGTCTGCGAAGGGCAAAGTGGGGGGGCGTACCCATGAAATACAGAGGCTCATTGGCAGGGCCATGCGTTCTGTCGTTGACCTTGAGGCATTGGGGGAGAGGACCATCTGGCTCGATTGCGATGTAATTCAGGCAGACGGGGGAACGAGGACAGCGTCGATTACCGGTGCATTTGTGGCACTCAAGGACGCAGTGCGGTATGTACTGGAGAAGAACCTTGTTGCCAGCGATCCGGTTAAAGATTATGTTGCTGCTGTTAGCGTAGGGATTATTGAGGGCGAGCCCCGGCTTGATCTTTCTTATGTGGAAGATTCCGCTGCTGAAGTGGACATGAATATTGTCATGACCGGAGCGGGGAAATTTATTGAGGTCCAGGGCACTGCTGAAACGGAACCTTTCAGCCGGGAACATCTGAATGACCTGATCGGCCTGGCAGAATCAGGAATTAACCAGATAATGGACCTCCAGAAGAAGGTGCTTGGGGAGTAATGGTGAAATTACAGATGTCAGGGATTAAAGCGCTTACAGACAGTTAACACGAAAAAAAGCAGACATTGCTCAATCAAATAATTAACTCGATGAATTATTGACATAGTGCGCACATGGCTTTGAATGAAAAAATATACGCTCGGTTAGTTGGGTGTTGCGTCTACGGTATCGAAAATTATCTGGTTTCACAACACCTGCATTTTTCTGATCGCACTATATAGGTTAAGTTTAATGATCAGGCTTTGAATTTGTTTGCTGTCATGGTATGATGATACATTGATTTAGGGGACACTGAAGTTTATACATGCTGCTTTGTCGTACAGCAGCTACGACAAATGACATCCGACGACGTGCATTTCAATAGGTTGACGGATAGCGGTTACCGGGCTCTTGATTACCAATAAAAAAAGTATAAAGAAGTGGCCTGAAAGTGAGCGGCCGAGAGAACGGCTTCTCCGTTTCGGTGCTGAAGGGCTGAGTACATCGGAACTCTTTGCCATTGTTCTGCGTACCGGCGGCAGGGACAAGAGCGCTCTTGATCTGGCAAGAGAGGTGCTTCTGCAGTTCGACAGCCTGAAAGAGATGGAAGGTGCATCAGCGGCTGAATTTGCATCGATCAAGGGCATGGGGGAGGCCAAGATTGCCCAGTTAAAGGCATCCTTCGAAATTGGGAGAAGACTGTTCCGGTGTGATAATCCTGAGGCACATCAAATATCTTCATTCAGAAACAGCCGGGATGTGTTTGAACACTTTCTGACGAAATTCTACGGCCTGAAAAAGGAAAAGTTTCTCTGTGCCATGCTTGATGCAAAGAACAGGGTGTTTAGGGAAACAGTTATTTCCGAGGGAACGCTTACCACCTCCCCTGTGCATCCCCGGGAGGTATTCCGGAGCGCAATCAAGGAGGCAGCAGCATCGGTCCTTTTTGTCCACAACCATCCAAGCGGTGATCCTTCTCCGAGCAGGGATGATATACAGATAACGAGAAGGCTTGTGGAAACAGGAAAAGTTATCGGAATCAATGTGCTCGATCACATTATCATTACTGACAATACATTCCTGAGTATGATGGAAAAGGGATATATTTGATCACCGTAGGTGCGAACAGCCGTTCTCACCTACATGTAACTGTCGATACTTTCATGGAAAATCATGCCTGCATGATTTTTTTAATCAAATAGTCTAAAATGTTGTACCGGCCCTGTCTGAGGGGTAATTTCCGCGGGGTACTATTCAATCATGGACTGATATTGCCGGATCGTTTTTCTCCTCGCAACTGCAACCGGTTTCAGCACAAGCTCAGTTTTGATATCTTTTTTATGAACACTCGTTTCTTTGCAATAAGGAGGATGCAATGGCAAAAGTACAGAGGGCGCTGATAAGTGTATCGGACAAATCAGGAATTGTAGAATTTGCCCGGGGACTGTCCGGAATGGGCGTGGAAATTCTTTCAACGGGAGGGACAGCGAAGGCCCTGAAAGATGGCGGATTAAGGGTGAAAGATGTTTCGGAACACACCGGGTTTCCCGAAATGATGGGAGGAAGGCTGAAAACACTTCATCCCAAGGTCCACGGCGGACTCCTGTGGAGAAGGGACAATCCTGATGATAAGAAAGATGTTGAGGCACATAACATAGAGTCAATTGATGTTGTTGTTGTCAATCTTTATCCCTTTGAGCAGACCGTTTCAAAACCCGATGTGCAGTTTGAAAATGCCATAGAAAATATCGATATCGGCGGTCCGACCATGTTGAGGGCAGCATCAAAAAATTTTAAAGATGTCATTGTCATTGTCGACCCTGATGACTATGCCAAAGTCCTCGATGAACTGACCTCCGGCAATGGAGAAGCAGGATACGAAACAAAGTATTACCTTGCCAGAAAGGTATTTGCCCATACTGCCCGCTACGATACCCTGATTTCAAACTACCTGAACAGACAGGCTGAGCCCGACGTCATATTCCAGCCGACACTCAATATGAGTTACAGCAGAATCAGCAGCCTCAGATACGGCGAAAACCCTCATATGGAAGCGGCGGTCTACAGGGAGCCGCTGTATAACGGATTGTCTCTCGTCGATGCAAAAATATTGCAGGGCAAAGAGATGTCCTTTAATAACTATCTTGATTCCAGTGCGGTGATTGATCTGGCCCAGGAGTTCAGGGGCCGGCCGGCTGCGGTTATTGTGAAGCACAACAACCCCTGCGGGATCGCAGTCGCTGATTCTCTCAGTGAAGCATACAAGAATGCTTTTGAAACGGACCCGATTTCTGCATTTGGCGGAGTCATTTCCCTGAACAGAAATGTGGATGAGGCAACGGCAAAAGAAATACTGAACCTGTTTGTCGAAATAATTATTGCACCGGGGTTTGATGGGGAAGCACTGAAGCTATTGAGTACGAAACCAAATATCAGGCTCCTTGAACTTGATATTTCCAAAGAGGCTGCAGGGTTTGAGATGAGAAAAATCCAGGGCGGACTTCTTGTGCAGGAAAAAGACAAAGGAATGATTGAAGATATCAAATCATTGAAGGTCGTTACAAAGAGACAGCCGAGTGATGATGAGTATGCGGCTATGGCATTTGCGTGGCGGGTGTGTAAACACATGAAATCGAACGCAATCATCTATGCTTCCAGGGACCGGACTCTCGGTATCGGGTGCGGACAGACGAGCAGGGTTGATTCTGCGAAACTCGCAGCAATGAAGGCGGGCAACGTCGGAATTCCGCTGAAGGGTTCGGCTGTTGCTTCAGATGCTTTCTTCCCGAACAGGGACGGCATAGAAGTCATTGCAGAGGCAGGAGCCACTGCGGTGATTCAGCCCGGCGGATCGATTAAAGATGCTGATACCATAGCTGCTGCCGATGAAAGAAACATGGCCATGGTCTTCACAGGCATGAGACATTTCAAACATTAAGCTCATAGCTGTCAGCCAATAATTTGAACAACGGGAGATGAATAAATGAAAGTATTAGTCATAGGAGGCGGTGGCAGGGAGCATGCCCTTGCATGGAAACTCAGACAGAGCAAGAAAGTTGATAAGGTTTACTGTGCTCCGGGGAATGCAGGGATATCAGACATTGCCGAGTGCGTTGACATAAAGGCCGATGATATTGATGCTCTCCTGGATTTTGTTAAATATAACTGGATTGATCTGACAGTAGTCGGGCCCGAAGTCCCCCTGACAGCGGGAATCGTTGACGCCTTTATAAAAGAGGAGCGGAGAATCTGCGGTCCCGATATGGCCGGTGCCCAGCTGGAAGGAAGTAAGATTTATGCAAAGGATTTCATGAAAAAATACGGAATCCCCACCGCGGAGTATAAATCTTTTTCGTCATTTCAGCAGGCCGAAGAATATGTCAGGCTCAAAGGGGCTCCTATCGTTGTCAAGGCAGACGGCCTTGCCGCAGGAAAGGGTGTTATTGTGGCCGATACCGTTGATGAGGCTGTCGATGCGTTAAGGTCAATCATGACGGACAGGGTTTTTGGTGATGCAGGGAACAGGGTTATTGTTGAACAATGTCTGAAGGGGGAAGAAGTTTCATTCATGATCCTTACTGATGGAGAGACTGTTGTTCCCCTTGCTACTTCCCAGGACCATAAACAGATTTTTGACGGAGACAGGGGGCCGAACACCGGTGGTATGGGTGCTTACAGTCCCGCGCCCATACTGGATGAAGCGATGAGAAAGGTTGTCATGGAGACTGTCATAGCCCCGATGATGAATGGGCTTGCCCGTGAGAGAATGAACTTCAGGGGCGTTATTTATGTCGGGTTGATGATATGCGAAGGTAAGCCTTCTGTGCTGGAGTATAACTGCCGTTTCGGCGACCCTGAGGCCCAGCCCATTCTGATGAGGCTTGACAGCGATCTCTTTGACCTGTTGCAGGCAACCGCTGAAGGCAGGCTGAAGGAGGTAACCGTCACATGGAAGGCGGAATCAGCGATCTGTGTAGTCCTTGCTTCAAAAGGTTACCCCGGTTCCTATGAAAAAGGAGTGCCCATAAAGGGTCTTGATTCTTTCAGGGATGACAAGGAGGTAGTGGTCTTTCATGCAGGCACGAGGCTGAATAATGATTACGTGGTTACGTCAGGCGGGAGGGTGCTGGGAGTCACGGCACTCGGAAAAGATATTGAGACTGCAAAAGAGAACGCCTACAAAGCTATAGATAAAATCCACTTTGACGGCATGCAGTATCGGAATGACATAGCGGACAAGGCGATAAAAAAGCAGTAGTCAGCGATCAGCCGTCAGCTTTCAGCTAAAAGGAGAAATACATCGTGAAATACAAAGTTTTAATACTCATGGGAAGTGATTCTGATTTGCCGGTAATGGAAGGGACGGCAAAGATGCTGGAGGGGTTCAGGATACCTTATCACATGACCGTTTCTTCAGCGCATCGGACACCTGAAAGGACTCTCAAGCTGATTAGGAGTGCCGAAAAAAACGGCGTGGAAGTAGTCATTGCCGGAGCCGGTGCCGCTGCTCACCTTGCAGGTGTTATAGCTGCCCACACAACGCTCCCGGTTATCGGGGTCCCTATAGACTCGTCGCCTCTTCAGGGAGTTGACGCCCTTTACTCAACAGTACAGATGCCGCCCGGTATCCCTGTAGCTACAATGGCTGTCGGAAAAGGGGGAGCAAAAAATGCAGGCATCTTTGCCGCACAGATACTTGGGTTGAAGGATAAAAAAATTGCAGCTTCTCTGAAAGGCCACAAGAAACAGATGGCCGAGGAAGTTGTGAAAAAAGCAAAAAAGGTTGAAAAGAGATAACCTGTAGGCCGCCTATGGGGGATAAACTCAACTTTGAACGTTTTATCTGGTTTGACCGGAAAGTCAGGGCAGGCACATATCCGAATGCCCGGCACCTATCGGAAAAATTCGAAATATCTCCCCGCACAGCCCAGCGGACAATTGAATTTGTGCGTGACAGGATCAGTGCTCCCCTCGAGTATGACTATGAGAAAAAAGGATATTATTATAGCGATAGTTCCTATGAGTTTCCTTCTCTCTGGTTTGATGAAGAGAATATTATCGCCCTCTCTCTTGCTGTCAGGCTTGCGTCCTCAGTCCCTGACAGCGGAATCAAGACAAAACTCTGCACACTGATAGAAGAGATATTCAGTCGGAATTCAGCGGACAGGGTGCCGAGCTTTGGGGAAATTTCTGAAAGGGTTTCCGTTAAGAACATCGAATACTCGCGAGTCGATGAAAAAATATTTTCATCTGTGGTCAGTGCCCTTTTTCAGAAAGCAGCTCTCGCAATATCCTATTATTCACCTCATTCGAATAAAAAGACGGACCGTACCATTCTCCCTCTCCATCTTATCCACTATTTGGGAAGCTGGCACTTAATTGCCTATTGTTCAATGAGAAGAGGATTAAGGGATTTTGCGCTGTCCAGGATAAAGGCTGTTCACTCTCCCGATAAGGGTATAGAGATTCCCCGTAATTTGCCGTCGATAAAAGACTATACGAGAAAAAACTTTGGCATAATGCAGGGTGGAAGAACGCATACAGCGTGCCTCAGGTTTACGCCGTCAGTCGCAGGCTGGATAGCGGAACAGATATGGCATAGTGAGCAGAAAGTTGACGTAGAAAAAGATGGCAGCCTGATAATGAAGTTTCCTGTTGCAGATTTCAGGGAGCTGCGAAGGAAAATATTGAGCTATGGGGCCGAAGTGAAAGTCATCTCGCCGAAAAAGCTGGCTGATGAGATCAAAGAGGAAATTGAGAGGATGAAAAAGATCTATTGAATATGGTTATTGTTCACTAAAACTGTAACCCATGTAGGTGAACTTTTTTGTTACCTATGTCCATAACTTCTACACCGACGAGATTTCTTCACGGCTCTTCAGTCGACCTCCGGGTCGGTGCGACTCGATTCCGAGGAGTTAATTTGAACTCGCGCCGCTCAAAC
>CALZGI010000177.1 GCA_945786855.1 Thermodesulfovibrionia bacterium
AAAAGAGCTTGACGGCACCTCTTACCTTTTCTTGAGCGTAACAGCGATGCCAGCAGCGTGCATGTTCAGGAAGATCGTTTCCAGACGGGGATTGGTGGTAATGGCTTTGATATATCGAGGATCCGGAGGGGGGTAGACCATATTGTGGGCCACGATAAGTCCGCCCGGCCTGACGAGCGGGAACAGTTTATTGAGATAGTCGAGGTAACCGGATTTGTCTGCATCAAGAAACAGGATGTCTATCGGTCCTTTCAGTTTGGTGACTTCATCATGGGCATCGCCCTCCACCAGGGTAACCATGTGTCCAACCCCTGCCCGCTTGAAGTTATCACGGGCCAGAGCCGCCCTGCCTGCATCGATTTCATACGTAGTCAGTTTGCTGTCTCTATTCAGCAGGCCGAGGCAGATCCAGATCCCTGAGTAACCGTTTGATGTCCCGATCTCCACAACGTGTCTTGCATTCGTTGTCTCGGTGAGCAGCCGCAGCAATCTGCCGTCAACAGGCGGTACATTCATCATCCCCTGACGCTGATTCCTGTATATATCTTCCAGCACATCAAGAATCTTTTTTTCCGCATCTGTTTTTGGAATTGGCGGACTTTCTCCTGCAGGTATATCAGGTGTATCACCCGTCCCCTGAGCAATACTATGTTCAGTGCAGATAAACATTACAACAGCGACCAGGCACACTATGATTTTCTTAACCATGTTTAACCTCCATTGTTAAAAAATAAATCCCTGGATCAGGGCTATACTTTAAACTGGTATATATGAGCGGCCCCTTTAATGATTTGTCCCCCGGACCTCTGACCCCGCACCCCAAATCCATGTCCTTAAAACTACTTCGTAATTTGCATTTCGTATTTTCTTTAGCTGAAAGCGAATAGCTGTAAAATGTGCAGGCCTGACATCGACCACTGACACCACCCGGACATTCAGCTCTCCTGCGTTTCACCGCTTCCAATAAGCGGCAGTATCTTTTCAACCGTAAAATGGACCAGATACTTTGGCCCCTTTGCCTTATCTTCTTCAGGCGTCAGAGTCCCTCTGGTCATCTGCGCTATAAGCGGAGAATCGGTCTCTTCCTTTATTTTTTTCAGGTGGAGTCTGCATCCACTGTATCCAGGGCCGCTTTCGCGGAAGAGGTATGAAGCGTACGGATTGGATTGAAGATTATGATGAGTCAGTTTCCTCCGCATTAAGAATGCGATTGTTCCGTTATCAAACACATGAGGTTTCGAATATATCGCCATGTTCACCTTCCCGTCTCCATCTGCCGTAGCAATAACGCTTGTGCCGGTGGTATTCGCAAAATAGCTTTTCAGGTCCATTCTTTTCTCCTTTTATTGCTGCGTCGCCGCAACTGTCCAGAGGTATTTCCTCCCCGGGTGTCCGATGACCGTATAATGTGCAGGGTCAGGTCTTGAATCTTGCAGTTACAGCCTTCTTGATGCACGAAACAAGACCTGACCCCGCCTACTGTCCTTTTCTGCATACGTGCCGTCAGTCCGCCTCATCTTCGGAGACATGGAGCCCTTTCAGCCTTTCAAGGGGAACTTCAACTGTTTCCAGATTACCTTCATTTCTGTAGTTGACAACAATCGCCCGGGGGGAAGGGATGACCGGGAAGAAGGCGCTTCCCTGAATGCTGTCATTGCCTGAAAGCCTGAAGGAGTTGATCCGCCGCCGTTCGAAAGCGTCTCGTATATCCTGTTTTCCGCTCTGCTCATAATGGTCCACGCCGATTCCAAAAACGGAAGAGAGGGGCCCGAAAATACTGCCCAGTCCCGCAGCAGAGGCAGCCTTCGAGGCAGCAAGAGAAATGCCGTACTCACTGTATTTTTTCGCCAGATCACTGCTCTTCTTTTCAAGGAGGTCCGGGTCATCCCCGTTCTCAATGAACAGTCCCCGGGGGTCGATCACTTTGATGGATTCCACGGTAACGGGCATACCGGTGAGGTTGCTCACCGTTAAAACATATTCATCCCAGGAGGCGTCTTCCATCCAGGACCCCGGTCCGTTTGAGACAATAACGTAATTGACAGACACGGACAGAGCGTCATCAGCGGAGGATATCCCCAAATCTGCCGTCGGCGCTGAGGGCCTGTCCATCAGCCGGGAACAGGCGCCGCACATAATAAGGAAGCCGGCCATAATCAGTGCAATAGTTTCTCTTTTCATCGATCCATCAATCCTTTATCCCCGGAGAAAATAAACATGTTCTATACCCATTCAGCGGATAGATCTCTTCTGTTATTAAGTTTAACAGTGGTATCCCGAATGTCAATAAAAAAAAAGAAGGAAGAGGCATCCGGGTGAAGCAACGTCCGGGTCAGGCCTTCACATTCTGAAAGGCCTCTACAACTTCTTACACAGTTCTGCCACCCGGGCACCCAGTTTAAAACCATCGTCTTCTGCAGACTGATCAGGCTGCCCGACACAGGCAACGCCATAATGCCCTGAAGCACTCATCGGGTCTCCTACAATGACCATTCCGTAAATAAGCATGCACTGGAGAATTGACATGATCGTTGTCTCTTTCCCGCCTGTGGGATGTCCTCCGGTGGTAAATGCCGCGCCAACCTTGTTCTCCATTTTTTTCCTTGTTCCTACAAACTCATCAAATACTTTCTTTAATTCCCATGCCATAATTCCAAAGTACACGGGGGAGCCGGCAATGATGCCGCCTGAATTGAGAAAATCATCTTTTGTTACCTGATCGGTGTTCCTGAGAAGAGCTGAGGCACCGGCAGATTCAACTCCCCGGGCTACAGTTTCAGCAAGTTTCTTCGTGTTTCCGCCTTTTGAATAATAGAGAACTAATACCTGCATTCTAAACCTCCCTGTTGTATGAATGTAAGTAATTATAGCAGAGATGAAAATGGTACGATGAAAGATCTGGTCCCGGATATAATAATCCTGCGAAATGTGCAGACACGACCCTGCCGATAAAGATTAAATACTTGACCCCGCCCGGAATAAAATGAATTTTTATAAACTATACGATTCTTCTGCTGATGACCGGTTCGAGGGAAGATATAATCCTGCCGTGATCGAAGATCGTCACTCTGCCTGTACTTTCTGAAACAACGACAGCTACAGCGTCTGTCTTTCTTGTTATACCGGCGGCAGCCCTGTGCCTTGATCCCAGGCCCCGGAGCTGTCTGGTAAAAACACCTGCTGCATCAAGGTGCCTTCCGGCTGCCTCTATTACTCCATTATCTGAGATTATGAGTGCGCCATCCAGGTGTGCAAACTCCTTTATACTCTCTACTACTTCCGGTTGTGTAATCATCCGCTCTTTTTTGGGATATCCCTTAAAGGGATTAAACACCGCCTGATGAGAAGATGTAAGAACCTCTTCTGTATCTCCAATAATAAAGGTGGTACCAATAGACTTGCCTTCCCGGCCCAAAGCACCTATGTCAAGTGCAATGTCAACGACAGCCATAACCGCATTTAAAGCCCTCTTTGATATAAGAAGCATCGGATCGAAGGGGAAGTCCTCACTCCAGGAAAGGGCCAGATCATGAATTGTAATAGTGTCCAGGTGCCCTTTGCCCCAGGGGCCGAGCACACATACAACCTTGCTGTCAGGCTTAATCAACCCCTGCATTACTCCATGAAAAAAGGCATACTTGATCTGAGAAAACCTGGTCTGATTGCCTGACCAGCTTTTTATTGCTGTGACACCGGCCTTCCTGATCTCTGCGTCTTTAATACCCAGCGTATTGGGAATGACAATCACAATATGATCGTTGTTTTCTATTCCTGATTTCAGAAACCAGCGGCAGATCCTCGTAGTATTTAAAAACAGAAAGACACAACTGCTCTCTGTCTTCTGTAACATCTCCAGGGCAGATTGAATAATAATTTTTTTCTGGTCTGTTCTCGGCATACGGATATTATGATAACACAGCGGGTTTTCAAGCAGTCAGTTTCTGCAAGGATCAAGACTTGCCCCCGGCTCGAAGAATGGAGTCTTGACACCGCTCGCTGATTACCCATTTAAAGTGTTGACGTGACCCTGTCGACAAGCCCTGAATGAGAGGGTGTCGTGTGCCTTATGGAGGAGCGTCTTTATCGATAAACCGTAAGGACATGCGCCTGCACAGGATTCGTCTTCACAGGCGCGGCAGGTTTCGGCTTTCTTCCTGAGGGCGGCATAGGACTCCATTGCCCTTTTCTCCATCCCGTAATCCCTGAAATACATATCGTACCGGAACGTCGCCGCGATATCCACGCCCGCGGGGCATGCCAGCTCACAGTCATTGCACCCCGTCCTGCAATACCCTTCCGAATGTTGTGCTGCGTATTGCCTGAGCGTCTTCTCATCTGAAGCAGTGAATCCCTCTCCCGAGGCGGTGAGATAGAGGTCGAATTGAGAAATGCTTTTAAAAGTTACGACGAGCCCGCTTATCTCGGGGTGGCTCAGCACCCATTTAAAGGCCGCCGGCTGGAATGGCACCCCTTTACTGGAGAACGTGAAATCCCTCTCTCCGGCCAGTGTCTTCATCGCAATCACACCGAGCCCTTTCTCTTTCGCCTCCTTCATAAAATCCATCTTCTGAACCCAGGACCTCTTTTTCTTCTGTCTGTCCAGGATCTGCTGCCGCACCTCTTTCAGTACCTCCGGTATATCTGAAAAGTGCATGAAATTGAAGGTAGGCATGATCACATCGAAATGGCCTGACCGCACAGCTATGGTGAGAAGCTCCTCCATGTTGCTGGGGCCGTGGGATGAAACACCCAGGAAGCGGATCTTGCCCGCTTTCTTCAGGTCCGCAGCGGCTGAGAGCATCTCTTCGTCGAGGAGGCGTTTTTTTTCTTCCTCCAGATCGGCGCTCACCGAACCTATCCCGTGGACGAAACAGAAATCCAGATAGTCCGTATTCAGCCGTGAAAGACTCTCATCGACAGCCTGAATGTAGTCCTTTTTCGTGCTCCCGAGCCGGAGATGCCCGCCGCGGTCACGGGTTCTGCAAAACTTCGACGTCAGGATAATCTTGTCACGCCGGATCTTCTTCATTGCCTCACCGATATATTTCTCGGCCTGACCGTAGTCAGGAGAGGTATCGATATAGTTTATCCCCCTGTCCACGCCCCGCAGTACAAGAGAAGCAGCGGAGAATTGGACACTGCCCATTGAAATGTCGCTCATCTTCAGGCCGGTCTTCCCGATTTCCCGGTACCGCCTGATCGATGGCTTTTCCGTACGTGCACCTGCCTCCATTGAAGAGCTTGCAAGGGCTGCCGTTGCCGCTGCAGATGTCTTTAAGAAATCACGGCGATTCATACCTCACCTCCCGTTGACCTGAACAGGGTTTTACGAAACATCAGCCCGTACACACCGAAATGATTCACCCCCGCTGCTCAGTGTGTATGAAAGATGCTCATATAAAATCAGTCTATCACAGATTCAGGGTCATGAAAAGATGTACAGGAATTCATGAATAACAGGCTCCTGAGTGATCATGTCCGCGGAATCCGCGGGGTCTGTGCATTACAGAATATTCTGAAGAGCGTAGACACGACACCCCCCTTAA
>CALZGI010000178.1 GCA_945786855.1 Thermodesulfovibrionia bacterium
AGCGTATCAGGGATGAGATACTCCACATTATGCACCGGCACCGGATAAAAGAAGTGTCAGGACACTTTCTGGAAGAGTGGCACCAGAAACTTCACAACAATACGACCCCCGATGACATTGATATATGCCGTGCCTACATCGAGTTCCTGAAAAGTGACGGCAATTTGGACGTCTTTTACAGGACCCTCGAGGAGGGAGGTGTTACAAAAGAAAGACTGGAAAGTTTCGAACGGCCCATCGTGACCCCGCCCGACTTTGTTCCCCATTTAAAGGACGCACTGATTTATGATTTTGAAAATTACCTGAAACTCTTCAAATCAGTCCACTCCGGGACAGACCTGGAAAGTGCCGCAGCTGCAGCCGGATATGCTCTTGATGACCATATGAGAGGGACAATGGACTACATTCTTCAGCAGAGGCACAGTGACAGCGTGGCCGCGGAGGAAATCGCAGGCCAGATTACCTCTCTGCGTTTCAGGCTGAGTGATATACTGAACGGAGACGGAGACCACGGCCGGCTGCGGGATCTCCTCTACCTCGATATCGCTCTGGAAGAATTTTTACGGGTCGTCATAGAGAGTAATCTTCAGCGGGACATGGACAGCGCTCGAATGGTGGACCTGCTTGGGATGGTGCTCAAGAACACTCTCTGTTCAACGGAAAGTTTTGAATTTTCCGAATGTGCACAGCACTGGGAACGGCTTGCATCCCTGCCGCGCTTCGGCCATGACTGGTCTCTCCATGCTAAGTCAGTTCTTGACAGGGCAGGTCGTGCCGTCTCTGAAATGAGCGACCGGTATTACGAATTGCTCCAGGAGAAGGCCGAACATCTTGGAAAGGCATTTCAGGCAGAGAGATGGACAATAAACATATTCAGTGAAGATGTGGTCCGTGGGAGGCTTTCCTTTCTTCTCTCTCTTCTTATCCATCACCTTGATCCTGTTTTGAGGAAACATGCACATCTGGGAGACTGGCAGATCATAAGTCCGGGACAGGGTACGGGTGTGGTAGAGACCGTTGACACCTTCGGGTCGGTTCAGGGCAGGATTTTTACACAGCCCACGATCATTATTGCAGACAGTGTCAGCGGAGATGAGGAACCTCCTGACGGCATAAAGGCGGTCATCACCCGTGACCTGGTAGATCTTGTGGCTCACGTGGCAATCCGGGCGAGGAACGGAGGGGTACTGTTTGCCACCTGTTATGACAGTGCAATATTTGACCGTCTGAAATCACGGAAGGGACAACCCCTGACTCTGTCCGTCAGTGCCGCAGGTGATGTTATTGCCGGTGATGCAGAGGCGGGTCCTGTCGACCATGCGCCGGCTGCCGGAGAGTCCCTGAAGGAGCTGGTCAGGCCCAATCCCTCAGGCTTTGCCCTTGCCTCAAGGGACTTTCGTGAAAATCTTGTGGGCGGAAAATCGCTGAACCTGCAGTTTCTCCGGGGCAGGCTGCCCGACTGGATTCACATGCCCTCATCTGCGGCTATTCCTTTCGGAGTCGCTGAAAAGGTTCTTGCCCTGGATATGAACAAAAAAGCAGCGGAACGATACAGTGAATCGGTGAGGAATATTGGCGACAATCCGGGAGAAGCCCTTCAGAGAATCAGAGAGGGTCTGCTTGAACTGAAAGCCCCGGGAGAGCTTCTATCCTCCTTGCGAAGGGTAATGGATGAATCAGGAATTGAATGGCCGGCTGACTGGGATGAAGCCTGGATGTGCATTAAGAAGGTATGGGCATCCAAATGGAATGAACGGGCATACATTAGCCGCAGGACACGAAGGATACCCCATGAAGACCTGTTTATGGCCGTCCTGATTCAGGAGGTGGTTGAGGCCGAGTACGCATTTGTGATTCATACGGTCAATCCCTTTTCCGGGGACAGGGGTGAACTTTACGCTGAGATGGTGGCAGGTCTTGGAGAAACGCTGGTCGGGAACTACCCCGGCAGGGCTTTGAGTTTTACGTCAGGGAAGGCCGCAGGGAGTCCCGTCGTGACTGCCTATCCGAGCAAGAGCGCGGGCCTGTTCGGAGGAGGCACGATTTTCCGCTCCGACTCAAATGGAGAGGACCTGACCGGGTATGCGGGAGCCGGTCTTTACGACAGCTTTCTTCTCCGGCCGCCCGAGAAGGTCCCGTTGAAGTACTCTGAGGAACGGTTTATATGGGATGAAGATTTCAGAATGGACTTATGCAGGAAGATAACGGATCTGGGGACCGCAATTGAAAAGATTATGAATTCTCCCCAGGACATTGAAGGTGCCTATGCGAAAGGTCGCTTTTATGTGGTTCAGACCCGTCCGCAGGTGTAATGAAAAAGGGCCTGGAGGAATGGAGATGGGGGAAAATGTATTTATTCATTAAATCTTCCAGCATTCCAATACTCCGCCGCGCCAATACTTTGAAGGAAATCATTTGAAACAGATCAGGATAGGAAACCAGACAGCAATTTCTGCGGCAGGGCCTGAAGAGCCTTTTGAATATGCGATCGCACATGGATTTGATGCATTCGAATGGTTCCCTGACAAAAACGAAGCAGGGCAGGGGTGGGATGTAATCGATATGGACTCCCATGCCCGGACCTTTATCAGGCATACTGCGCGTAAGCACCATATCGCTCTTTCTGTCCACGCATCATTGCGGGCCGATCTTCTCAGCATTGAAACCCATGGGATAATCATGAAGGACATCAGGTTTGCTCAGGACATCGGAGCAGAGCTGGTGAACGTCCATCTATCGGTTCATGGAGGAATAGAGACTTATGTTGAGGCTCTGATACCTGTTCTTCGACAGACAAAAAAAGCCGGCGTAAAGATAACCATCGAGAATACGCCTTTTTCAACCCCTGAGGACTTTAACAGATTATTTTCCCTTCTGCGGGAAATGAACCTTTCCGAAGGGGGAGGTGCGGGAATGTGTTTCGATGTGGGCCATGCGAATTTATGCAGTGCTACCCATAATGATTATTTAAGCTTTCTTGACCGTCTCAGCAAAGAGGTTCCTGTGGTTCATGTCCATATGCATGAAAATTACGGCGATTATGATGCCCATTTTCCCGTATTTAGCGGACCTGCGGGGGACGACGCCGCGGGAATAAGAGGATTAATGAAGCGGCTCAAGAAGCGCGGGTTCTCAGGTTCCATCATTCTTGAACAGTGGCCTGAACCGCGCTCACTTCTCAATGAGTCACGGGATGGGCTTTTGCAACTATGGAATGAAGTGTGACATGTGTAGGGGCGTATTGCAATACGCCCCTACGATGTTTGAAACGATGAGGCGATAAATATTTTGGTAAACGAATTAAATCGGGAAAGGATTAGAGCAATGAGGAAACCGGAAAAGATGATTATTTATAACATATTCCCGCTACTGGCGGGAAAGGTTGCGGACTGGGAGCCGCACCTGAAGAGGGCCTCGGAAATGGGATTTAACTGGGTATTTGTCAACCCTGTTCAATATCCGGGGCTTTCCGGAAGTCTCTATTCAATAAAAGATTATTTCCGTTTTCATCCGCTCCTTGTTGACGAAGAGAGTGTTCAATCACCGGAGGAGCAGATGAGGGGAATGATAAAGGGGGCGGAAAAGCTGGGTCTCAGGATGATGATTGATCTGGTCATTAATCATTGCGCAGTAGATTCCGGTATCATCAAAGAGCACCCGGAATGGTTCCAGTGGGACAAAAAGGGGAAGGTTGTTCATCCCTCTGCCAGCGAGAACGGGAAAAAAGTCGTCTGGGGGGACCTTGCAAAATATGACCACAGAAACTCCCGGGACAGGGAAGGACTGTATCATTTTTATGTCAAGATCATCGATTTTCTGATTGATCTGGGATTCCACGGTTTCCGCTGCGATGCTGCCTATCAATTACCGGGCAGCATATGGGAACGGCTGATCAGGGAGACGAAAAAGAAGCATCCCGATACCCTTTTCTTTGCCGAGACCCTCGGATGCTCTCCTGATCAGACGAGGAAAACTGCCGGTGCAGGTTTCGATTACATATTTAACAGCTCCAAATGGTGGGATTTCAGCAGTCCCTGGCTTTTAGAGCAGTATAACCTTACAAGGGAGACGGCCCCCTCTGTCAGCTTTCCTGAAAGTCACGACACGGAAAGGCTCTACAAAGAGCTTGGCGGCAATATGGAGGGAGTGAAGCAGCGGTATCTCTTTTCGGCACTTTTTTCATCAGCAGTGATGATGCCAATGGGATTTGAGTTCGGATTTCAGAAAAAACTTCACGTTGTTAAAACCCGGCCCGGTGACTGGGAAGAAACAGATGTTGATCTCACCCATTTTATCGGGCAGGTAAACAGGATAAAAGAGAACTATCCCCTGTTTCAGGAAGAGGCGCCCACAGAGATTTTGTACGCAGAAAATCCTGAGGTCATGGTCATGTGGAAGGCCTCCACTCACACACGCCATGAAGCGCTGCTGATTCTGAATAAAGACATCCACCATCCCCAGCATTTCGAGACAAAGCGTCTCCGTGATTTAATGCAGTCAGGGTCGCCCTGTACAGATGTGTCACCGGAATACCCTCTGGATTATCTTCCGGAGCCCTTTTCCTATGATCTGAGGCCCGGTCAGGGGATCGTGCTTGTTACTGCACGGGAGTTTAAAGATGAGGATCAGTCGGATTGATATTAGTAGTTACCAACCATATTAACGAACCAGCCGTGACTCCGGTAATCAAGATTCGTGAGGTCATCGTCAAAATCGGTAAAGTTATATCCAACGCCAAGCTTAAAAAATTCGTTTATATACCGGTAGATTCCGACAAGAACACCATGGCGTTGGTCATCAGCTTCCTTTACACGCAGCCATTGATATTTCAGCAGTCCGTCCCATTTTTCATGAAGATGGTAACGACCGATAATTGCGGCATAATCCACCTGTGTATCAAACCAATCCCCGGCATTTCTTTCTTCCCGAATTTCTCCCAGCTTATGTGCGTATTTGGCCCCTGCTTCCCAGCGGTGCCCCAGGTCGTAAATCCCTTCTAAAGAAATGATATGGGACCGTTTATCCACATTGCTTCCATCATCCTGCCCTATGCCGGGCAGATCATACAGATAGGTATATTTGCCGAGCATATTCAGCCGGTCATTTGATACCGGACGGTAGGCAAAGCCTAAATCAGCTTCAATAAATCGCGCATCACCATCAGGGTCATGTCTGTCATCAGTGTCGGAGAAATTAAATTTTCCCAGCAGAGTTAAATTCTCGTATGCCCGATAATGTATAGAGTTCGTGGTCAGCCATTGACGTCTATCCTCCTGTCCGTGGTCGCGGCGATATTCAAGTTTGGTGCCGCCGCGGGTTCTGTCATTATTGTAGTTGAGCGAGAGAGTTCCTACATCCCGATCTGTCACTTCTGTTAATCCCTCCGTATCAGTAGATTGTATGGAAAGACCAACGGTTGTCCATTTTGTCAGAGCATAGTCAAGTCCATAAACCTGAGCAATTCCAGCCTGAGCATCACCGTTGTTAAACTGGTGTTCCGTATACACATTAAGCTGGTTGCTTATTGAACTTCTCTGTCCAACAGTAAACACACCCTGACTGCCATCGGTGCGGTCCGTTGACAGGGTATAGGTGCCGTACATGGTTCTCGTATCACTTTGAGCGTAGTCCGCGCCTATCCTTGCAGAATTACCCCTGTCACCTGCACTGGCTTCAGCCCGGACAAATAATTTGCGGGTAAATCGTGCTCTGACGCCAAGAGTGCCCAGGTTATTGTCTTCATAGCTTTCGTTTTTCTCAAGCGTAAACTGACCTATACCATATACGTTCATATCAGGGGTTATATCATAGGCAAGGCGTAGAGCACCGAGGGTGCCGCGCATTGTATCATCTGCAGCCGGCTCTTCCGTTACATGCCGAACTTCACTGCTTACGGTCCATTTGTCTTTGGCTCTATAATCAGTCTGCAGGCTCAGAGCTTTTTCTGTGTTGATTGCGTCTTGATCCAGAACGGTGCCCCGGGCTGATATGGAAAGTGAATCTGTGATTTGTCCCTCGCCTTCAAGCCCGTATTCGGTAGTCCTGTTCCGGTCGGCAAGACGTGAGATTGAAAAACCGTCACCCCGTTTTTTCCACCATAGCGCTACAGCACCATCGTATTTATTGTCTGACATCTCCGACAGGCTCACGCGTGCCTCCAGGCTGAATGCATCACCGCTTATATCAGCAGATGGGGTTGTGGAATTCTTCTCAATAAAATTCAGCCCGCCATCATTAGAACTGAGAGCATTATTGTTTTGGCGGGCATCACTGGTTGCGTATTCTCCTTTTAAATAAGTTCCTCGTCCTGCCTTCAGAGTTACATCAATTCCTTCGAGTTTATAGTCGGTGTTGTCTCTGTTCTCCCGGACATACGTTCCGCCAATGGCAATATGATCATTCAGCCAGCCTTTCCCTCGTGCACCATAGGTTGCCTTATCGGCATCAAACCCATCGGGCACATACTCATAGTCGGCCATTAAAAATACATTGTTACCGTCCAGCGGCTTGTCTTTGATTATTGATGGTGCGGTTTGATCTGCAATCCGGGTGAGAGGTCGTGAGAGAATGATCCGCCCCTGGATCTCATCGATCTCGTAATCACGTCCTCGCTCAAGGGTAATATTTTCCACCACGCGCTCCGTATTCCGCTCACGTATTTCTACCCAGATTTTCTCGGAACCCTGGACAATATCAGTGTTTTTCAGGTAATAAAGACTGCCGCCTGTAGCACTGAGTTCGTTATGGGCAAATACAGTCTGTGCTTCAGATGCAAAGGCTGTCAACTCTGTCCGGTGTTCGCCGTATCTGGTCGTAGCTTTACTTCTATGACGGTATTGTGCTCCATAGAGGCTGCGATTATACTGACCATACTCAGTCCCGGTAAAACCGGTATTATAATTTCCCCACAAGACTTGCGACTTGTCCCAATCAACCCGCACATAAAACTTGCCCTGGCTGTCTGTATCCTGTATTGTTGTCGAGTCATCTCCATAGACAGGATAAAACCGGTCAGGATCCAGTCGTCTGAAGACACTGCGGGGGTCCTTTTTGTGGATATTACTGAATATATTGTCAAGTTCATCCTCCTGCGTATCCATTTGAGCGGTAATCAGGTATTTCCCTTTGATTTTACCTTTGAGATAGAATGCCAGGCGCCCATCAACAAAGACATCTTCATCG
>CALZGI010000179.1 GCA_945786855.1 Thermodesulfovibrionia bacterium
CCCGAGTGGTGTGAAAAGACAGGAAATGAATTTCTGGGTATCTTTGAAGATGATGACCATTATAAATTTTTCATAAGAAAATTAAAGGAGTCATAATGGATAAAATATATATGGACCATGTGGCAACAAATCCTCTTCATCCTGAAGTACTGGATGCCATGCTGCCATTTTTTAAAGAGCATTACGGCAATCCTTTAAGCCTCTATGAACCCGGTATCAAGGCCAGGGAAGCCATTGAATCAGCCAGGGCAGGTACTGCTGACCTGATTAATGCCAAACCCAAGGAGATAATATTTACCGCAAGCGGGGCTGAATCAAATAACTTTGCCTTAAAGGGTATTGCCTTTGCCCTTCAGAACAAGGGCAAGCATATAATTGTTTCCAAGGTTGAGCATCATTCCATTCTTAACTCGGCCCGTTTTCTTGAAAAGCAGGGCTTTGCAGTCACATACCTGCCGGTTGATAATAACGGCCTGGTCAATCCTGCAGATGTTGAAAAAGCAATCATTGACGAAACCATTCTGGTATCGATAATACATGCAAGTCCTGAGATCGGTACCATCCAGCCAATTAAGGAAATTGCAGACATTGTAAAAGCGAAAGGTGTTGTTTTTCACACTGACGCTGTTTCATCAGTTGGTAATATACCAGTTGATGTTGAATCGTTAGGGGTAGATCTTATGACTTTTGCAGCGCACCAGTTTTACGGACCCAAAGGCTCCGCTGCTCTCTATTTAAAATCCGGCACACGAATAGTTCCGCTCATATATGGCGGCATTCAGGAAGGCGGACGAAGAGCAGGAACGGAAAATGTCCCTGCAATTGTCGGCATGGGCAAGGCTGCAGAGATCACAAAAAGGGACCTGGAAAAACGCATAGCCCATGTTACGCCGATGAGAGACAGCATTATCAGCAATGCACTTAAAATTGACAAAGTAATTCTTACCGGTCATCCTGAACAGAGGCTTCCCGGCCATGCAAGTTTTGTGGTTGAATATATCGAGGGTGAAGCAATGCTCATGATGCTCGCTGTCAAGGGCATTTATTCGGCAAGCGGATCTGCCTGCAGTTCAAAGGCTTTAAAATCATCACCGGTTCTTATATCCATAGGTATTCCGGTACATCTTGCTCAGGGATCTGTTGTTTTCACGTTGGGTGAAGGCACTACAACTGAAGAAATAAAATATTTTAATGAAACATTCCCTCAGATTATATCTCGATTAAGAGAAATCTCTCCTTATGCTCAAGGATGGGAAGGAACGGAGGATTCGACATGTACAGCGAAAAAGTAATGGACCATTTCACAAACCCGAGAAATGTTGGAGAAATAGATGACGCGGATGGTATAGGAGAAGAAGGCAATCCGGTTTGCGGAGACGCCATGAAAATATTCATCAAAGTTAAAGATGACGTAATCACAGACGTAAAATTCAAGACATTCGGCTGCGCCTCTGCCATTGCAGTATCCAGCATGGTTACTGAAATGGCAATGGGCAAGACCATCGAGGAAGCATCTAAAATAACCAAGGCATCACTGGCCGATGCTCTTGACGGCCTGCCGCCTCAGAAAATGCACTGCTCCAACCTCGGCGCAGATGCCCTTCATAAGGCGATTGAGGATTACAAAAGTAAACAGAAATAAAAAATCGGAATCCGTTGTCCGTTATCCGTCGTCCGTAGTCTGTTACGGAAAACGGTTTGCGGATAACGGATAACGGTTTTTCCCATAACCTATAGCCCATAACCAATTACCTATAAAAATTAATTCAGAAGGAGGTTTAAAATGATTGGCAAAATTATATCGGTTTTATGTGTTTTGATTGCAGGTTCCATATTAATTGCAACTGCCGGACACGCTGCTGACGAGAAGATCATTCCTGTTTCGGTCACAGAGAAGATATACATGATTGCGGGAGAAGGAGGAAATATCGGATTGTTTATTGGAGTGGACGGGACATTCTTAATTGACGACCAGTTCGCCCCTTTAACGGAAAAAATTGTAGAGGCCATCAAATCGGTCGGCGGTGATCACCCCAGATTCCTTATCAATACTCACTACCATGGAGACCATACCGGCGGCAACGAAAAGCTGGGTCAGGGAGGCACCTTGATATTTTCTCACGACAATGTGCGTGAGCGCCTGAGCACAGGCTCCTTTATCGCTGCGTTCAACATGAAGAATGCAGCCCTTTCCCCGGAAGGCTTACCAGTTGTGACATTTTCAGAGGATATCAGCTTTCATCTTAACGGTGACAGCATCCACGCAATGCATGTGCCCCAAGCCCATACTGATGGTGACAGTTTTATCTATTTTAAGAAGGCCAATGTAATCCACGCCGGCGATTTCTTTTTCAATGGTTTTTATCCATTTATCGATGTTAACCATGGCGGTTCCCTCAAGGGGATGATTAAAGCTGTGGACAAGGTTTTATCGCTGGCTAATGACAGCACAAAAATTATTGCAGGGCACGGCCCAATGGGAAATAAGGAGCAGTTAACAAGTTACCGTCAGATGCTCGGGACCGCGTATGAACGGCTGAATAAACTTAAAGCAGAAGGGAAAACCGCCCAGGAGGCGGTCGCTGCCAAGCC
>CALZGI010000180.1 GCA_945786855.1 Thermodesulfovibrionia bacterium
CAGAGAAATTTTTCATTGATTGGCCCCTGGCCGCAGTGGGACATAAAGTTGGCGGACCGGGCAAGGTGTCTGTTATTGCAAGCGGACTGTTCGGGTCAATATCAGGAAGCGCTATTGCAAACACTGTCTCCACCGGGGCATTCACCATCCCGATGATGAAGAAGGCGGGGTTCAAACCCCATGTTGCCGGAGGAATAGAGCCGGCTGCGTCCATCGGCGGGATGTTTATGCCGCCCATTATGGGAGCGGGCGGATTTATCATGGCGGAACTGACGGGCCTGCCCTATTCGAAAATAATGCTTGTTGCCATATTCCCCGCTCTTATGTATTTCTACAGCGTTTACCTGATGGTTCATTTTTACGCGAAAAAGAACAATATCGTGGGAGAAAAGTCGGAACACAGCGCCATGGAAATACTCAAGAGCGAATGGTTCTACGCATTGCCCCTTATCGTAATCACTATTTTTATGTTGACCGGATATTCTCCTGCCTATTCAGCAATTCTGGGCATTGTCGCCTGCCTTGTCATCAGCTGGTTCAGGAAAGATACACGGATTGACCTGAAACGCTTCGTGGAGGCATCCCGGCAGGGGACTGAAAGCAGTCTCAAGATTGGCGCCACCGTAGGGGTCATCGGCATTATTATCGGCGTACTCACTTACAGCGGACTGATGCTTACCATTGCTGACATTGTGATTGAACTTGCAGCGGGAAAACTTTTTCTCACCATTCTCCTGATCGCACTCGTCTCTCTCGTCCTCGGTATGGGAGTGCCCGTAACTGCGGCCTATCTCATCACTGCTGTTGTGGCGGTACCGGCGTTGACTCACCTCGGCGTGAATGAAATTGCAGCGCACATGATCGTCTACTGGCTTTCCCAGGACTCAAATATTACACCGCCGGTCTGTATCGCGGCCTTTGCCGGGGCTACTATTGCCAAGGCGAATATGTGGAAAACGGCATTCTCAGCATTTAAGTTTGCGAAGTTCCTGTACCTGGGGGCCTTTTTATTCGGTTATGTCCCTGGCTTTACTCTGAACGGCAGCACGATGGACATTGTAAAAGCCTTTGTGCTTATCATTATCGGAACCTATGCCTACACCTGGATCCTGAGCGGTATATGGGTGAAACACTTTAAAAAATCACCGGCGTAAAGTGTAAGGGCATGCCATGCCCCTACAGCAATAAAGGATAATGACAATGACAAAAAAAGTTCCAGAAACAGTACCGAAAATTGAATACAAAAAGATCCTCTATACCACAGACCTTTCCGAGAGCGGCCGCCATGCCTTTCACCACGCGGCAAGTCTTACCACCTGCCACAGGGCGGACCTCACTGTTATCCATGTTGTCGAAGGCGGCCCGGAACTGGACAAGCGTCTTTTCAGCTACGTGGATGAAAAGCTCTGGGAGGAGATAAAGACGCAAAATCTGGAAGAGGCGCGAGACATGCTGGTCCGGAGGAGGAGAGACAACGTTGCCATCAAGGAGTGCGTCGGACAGTTCTGTGAGGAAGTGCAGGGAAACATGGCGGATCAGCCGGATGTGACCTACAGTATAGTCGTAAAAATGGGGGACCCTGTAAACCTGATTATCGAAGAATCTGAAGCCGGCAATTTTGATCTGATTGTCATGGGCTTCCACGGACACGGACCGCTTATCGCTACCATGATGGGTGATACAGTGCTGCGTGTGGTGAAACGCTCTAAAGTCCCTGTGCTGGTTGTCAGGGTGCCGGAGGATGATGATTGATTATGTGGGGCGGGTTTCAAACCCGCCCCTACGCATGCTGCATTGCCGGTATGGCCATTTTAATGCATTATGAAACTCATCCGTTTTGGCAATCCGAATAAAGAAAACCCCGGCATCATTATAGATGACGGAATAAGGTATGATGTGTCTTCTTTCGGTGAAGATTATGATGAAATATTTTTTGCATCTGACGGAATTGCCAGGTTGGAAAAATGGCTGCAAGCCCATGCTGATGGGTTACCAAAGGTTGATGATGCTGCCAGGTTAGGGCCTCCCGTATGCCGCCCCGGTAAAATTGCCTGTATCGGTTTTAACTATAAAGACCATGCCCGTGAGACAGGAAAGCAGATCCCCTCTGAGCCGGTCTTCTTTCTGAAATCGACGACAGCACTGTCAGGGGGAAATGATGATGTGCGGATCCCCCGTGGCAGCGGAAAAACTGACTGGGAAGTGGAGTTGGCAGTGGTCATAAAAAAGAAGGCATCCTATATTGAAAAAGAAAATGCCCTCGAATATGTTGCCGGCTTTGTCCTTTTTAATGATTATTCTGAAAGAGAGTTCCAGTTTGAGAGGGGAGGGCAGTTTGTGAAAGGGAAAAGCGCAGACACCTTTGCCCCCCTGGGTCCTTTTCTTGCTACTTCTGATGAAATCCCCGATTACCTCAATCTGAGGATGTGGCTGAAAGTGAACGGTGTGATCAAGCAGGACAGCAGCACTTCAAATATGTTTTACGATGTGCCGACGATCCTGTCAAGCATGAGCCGGTACATGACACTTTCCCCGGGAGACATTGTGTGCACCGGCACGCCCTCCGGTGTGGGCCACGGCAGGAAGCCTCCCGAGTATCTGAAAAAGGGCGATTTTGTTGAATACGGAATTGACGGCCTTGGCAGCGCAGCTCAAAAAGTGAGAGCATGGGATGACTGATAAGAAAATGTCCAAACATTCATTCAGTTTTCAATTTGACGAATATGGGAATACGACCGAAATGCATGTCCGGACACGGAGGTTCGGTGTGATGAACAACAGTTTTACCAATAAAGGGACGGCCTTTAATGATCAGGAACGCCGGGAGCTTGAACTGACAGGGATGTTCCCTCCAACGGTCAGGACACTGGAGCAGCAGGTGCGTCTCAGCAGGGTGCAACTGGGTACCAAAACTACTGATGTAGGGAAATTTATATTCATTCGCGCGCTCTTTGACCGGAATGTAACGCTGGCCCATGCCCTGATCAAAAGCGATATCGAAAATCTTATGAAGATCATTTATACCCCGACGGTTGGGCTTGCCTGTGAACAGTATTCATCCATGTTCCGAACGGCACAGGGGCTGCACTTTTATCCCGGGAATATTGATCATGCTGAAGAGATACTGAAAAGATTTGCACATAGAAATATCCGGGTTGCCGTGGTAACTGACAACCAGGGCATTCTCGGGATTGGAGACCAGGGTGCGGGGGGGATCGCTATCTGTCTCGGCAAGCTTATGCTTTACACTCAGGGTGCGGGGATTGCGCCCTGGCATTGCCTTCCTGTTTCTCTGGACGTGGGCACCGACAGAGAGGCACTCCTGAATGACAGGGACTACCTGGGCTGGCGTCACTCTCGGATCACGGGCGAAGAGTACATTTCATTCATGCAGCGCTTTGCACGGGCATTTAAAAAAGTATTCCCCCATGCTCTGTGCCAGTGGGAAGATTTTTCAAAGCAGATTGCTTTTGAGGTCCGGGATGCCTACCTGCATGACATGATCTCTTTTAACGATGACATTCAGGGCACTGGTGCCGCATGCCTTGCCGGAATCCTGTCGGCGATGAAAATTAAAAAAGAACCTATCGAAAAGCAGGTTTTTCTTGTATATGGCGCAGGGGCCGGTGGTATTGGGATTGCCGAACAGATTGAGACGGCACTGGTAGAAAAGGGGCTTACCGAAAAGGAGGCCCGGGCCAGGATCTATGCCCTGGACAGACATGGGCTGGTTATAAAGGACAACGCTGAGCCGCATCAGGTGAAGTTTTCCAAAGACCCGGAGAGTCTCCCGTGGTACGGGAAGAAAGAGGACGGGGACCTGCCCACAGTCATAAAAAGCGCAGGGGTGACGGTACTGATAGGGACGTCGGGGCAGCGTGGCCATTTTACGAAAGAGGTAGTGCTCGCAGTGATGGAAAACTCGGACGTGCCGGTCATTCTTCCTCTCAGCAACCCAACGGAATACAGCGAAGCAGTTCCATCGGATATTTTCCAATGGACGTCGGGCCGTGCACTCGTCGCTACGGGCAGCCCCTTTGATGCTGTTCATCGTGACGGCAAGCCAACACGAATAGGGCAATGCAATAATGTTTTTATTTTCCCGGGAGCCGGATTGGGTGTTCTGGCCGCAGGGTGCAGGGTGGTATTGCCGGAGTTTTTTACAGCCGCCGCCCATGCAGTTTCAGAATGTGTTTCTGCGGAAGACCTGAATGATGGTGTCCTGATGCCGCCCATGGATTCACTGCGGGATGTGGGGACAAAAGTGGCCCGTGCTGTTGGACGTGCCGCGATCAGGGGAGGTGTAAGCGGGCCCTATGCTTTTGGTGATTTCCAGCAGGAGAACTCTGAGGAGCGCCTGAAAACACTTGTTGAAAGGATGAGATGGGAGCCCGAATATCTGCCTCTTATCCCGGTGTGAATTTCGGGAGTATCAGATAATCAGATGATGGTATGATATTATTGAGCAGGACGAAAATAAATACTCTTCATGACCTGTTTGCATGTACAAGAAGAAGCTGAAAGGAATTGTCAGTAAATGTTACCGAAGAGCCCTGTAGGCAAAAAAATTCTCATGGCAGTGAGCGGGCAGGCGATGATCCTCTTCATTGTTATTCATGTTCTCGGGAACTCCACGCTGTTTTTCGGCGGGCTGAATGCATATGCTGAAAAGCTCCATTCCCTTCCGCTTCTCGTCTGGTTGACACGCCTGACCATGGCCGGAATGTTGTTCCTCCATGTCTTTTTCAGTATAAAGGTGACCCTGGAGAACAGAAGGGCAAAACTCGAAGAATATGCGGTTAAAAAGCCTCTCCGCAGCACCTTTGCTTCCAGGAATATGATCTGGACAGGTGTTGTTATCGCGGCATTTCTCATATACCACCTCTTTCACTTTACGTTCCAGGTCATCAGCCCTGAGAATTCCGCCGGCATGAACACCGATGCCTCGGGGAATCCTGACGTGGCAGGCATGGTGATATCCGGGTTTCAGAATAGTATTGTCTCGCTGATATATATGGTGGCAATGATTGCGCTTGTACTGCACCTGACCCATGGCATACAGAGCTCCTTTCAGTCTCTGGGTTTAAATAATGAGAGCACTCTGCCGCTCATTGAGAAGTCAGGATCAGTTGCAGCAATAATCCTTTTTCTCGGGTATATATCTATCCCGCTGGCTATTTTACTCGGGATGATGAAAGGCTGAATAGAGAATGATACTTGACGGAAAATGTCCATCGGGCCCGCTCTCTGAAAAATGGGACAGACGGCGGCAGGAATTGAAGCTGGTGAACCCGGCAAATAAGAGAAAGTATAAAATCATTGTGGTCGGCACGGGTCTTGCCGGAGCGTCAGCTGCAGCTACACTTGGAGAGCTGGGATATAACATTGAAGCCTTCTGCTATCAGGACAGCCCCCGCCGCGGACACAGCATAGCGGCCCAGGGCGGAATCAATGCTGCCAAAAATTATCCGAATGACGGCGACAGCATCTTCCGCCTTTTTTATGACACGATCAAAGGGGGAGACTTCCGGGCGCGGGAGGCGAATGTTTACCGCCTTGCCATGCTGAGCAATAACATAATTGATCAGGCCGTTGCCCAGGGCGTTCCCTTTGCCCGGGATTATGCGGGATACCTTGATAACCGGTCTTTCGGGGGTGCCCAGGTATCACGGACCTTTTATGCACGCGGCCAGACAGGCCAGCAGCTTCTTCTCGGGGCCTATTCCGCTCTTTCGCGGCAGATAAAGGCCGGTACAGTACATCTTCATTCCCGCACAGAGATGCTCGATCTTGTCGTTGTTGACGGCGAGGCTAAAGGGATTATTGTACGTGATATGGTAACAGGTGAGATTCAGTCCTGCGCGGCCGATGCTGTCTGTCTGTGTACCGGCGGCTATGCAAACGTCTTTAATCTTTCTACCAATGCCATGGGATCGAATGTTACAGCGGCGTACCGCGCGTATAAGAAGGGCGCTTTCTTTGCAAACCCCTGCTATACGCAGATACATCCCACCTGTATCCCCGCGTCCGGGGATCATCAGTCAAAACTGACGCTCATGTCTGAATCGCTCAGGAATGACGGCAGGTGCTGGGTACCCAAAAAAAAGGGAGACAAACGCCCCCCCCGGAAAATTCCGGAAGAAGAGCGGGATTACTACCTGGAACGGAAATACCCGAGTTTCGGGAACCTCGCCCCCCGGGACATAGCTTCCCGCTCGGCGAAGGAAGTCTGTGATGAAGGGCGGGGGATCGGCACAAGCGGTTTTGGCGTGTACCTTGATTTTGCGGATGCCATAGAACGTCTTGGAGAACATGGTATACGGGAGAGGTACGGCAATCTTTTTGAAATGTATGAACGGATTACCGGTGAGGATGCCTACAATCAGCCGATGCGGATCTATCCTGCACCTCATTACACCATGGGCGGTTTATGGGTTGATTACAACCTCCAGAGCACTATCCCCGGCCTCTTTGTCCTTGGCGAGGCAAACTTTTCTGACCATGGCGCGAATCGTCTTGGTGCGAGCGCGCTCATGCAGGGGCTTGCCGACGGATACTTTATTATTCCCTCTACGATAGCCGATTATCTTGCCCGGACCGTGCCAGGGAAGGCAACTGTTGATCACAGCGAATTTAAGAGGTCCGTGGAGGACGCGCAGGGGCTTATAGAGAAAATCCTTTCTATAAACGGAACAAGGACTGTGAATGACTTCCACCGTGAACTGGGCAGGATCATGTGGGAACATGTGGGGATGGCGAGGAATGAGGCTGGACTGAAGGAAGCCCTGGCAAAGATTCCGAAACTTCGTGACGAATTCTGGGAGAACCTGAAGGTATCCGGCAGCGGTGTTGAACTGAACCAGGAACTGGAAAAGGCAGGCCGCGTCGCGGACTTCCTGGAGTTCGGGGATCTCATGGCCCGGGATGCCCTGCACCGGAAAGAGTCCTGCGGAGGACACTTTCGTGAAGAATATCAGATGCCTGACGGTGAGGCAAAACGGGATGATGTTAATTTTTCCTATGTTGCTGCCTGGGAATTCAAGGGTGTTGACAAAGAGCCTGAAATGCATAAAGAACCCTTGACGTTTGAAAAAGTTGAACTTGCAGTAAGGAGTTATAAGTAATGAATCTCAAACTTTTTGTATGGCGGCAAAAGGCCCCTGACACACCCGGGAAACTTGTCGAATATGAAGCGAAGGATATCAGCCCGGAAATGTCATTCCTTGAAATGCTTGATGTGGTCAATGAGGGTTTGATTAAAAAAGGAGATGAGCCCATAGCCTTTGACCATGACTGCCGTGAAGGGATCTGCGGCACCTGTTCACAGGTAATCAACGGCGTTCCTCACGGGCCGCAGGAGAGGACGACTGTATGCCAGCTGCATATGAGGAACTTTAAGGACGGGGACGCCATTTACATTGAGCCATGGCGGGCAAAGGCCTTTCCCGTTGTCAAGGATTTAATTGTGGACCGCAGTTCTTTTGAAAGCATTATCCAGGCTGGAGGCTATGTCTCCGCACATACAGGTGGTGTCCCCGACGCCAACGCAATCCTTATCCCCAAGAGTGATGCTGATCGGGCAATGGATGCTGCAGAGTGTATCGGATGCGGTGCCTGTGTTGCCGCATGTCCCAATGGGTCAGCAATGCTTTTTGCCGCTGCAAAAATTAGCCACTTTGCGGCTCTCCCCCAAGGGAGAGCGGAAGCGAAAAAGCGTGTCTGTCTGATGACAAAAGAGATGATGCAGCAGGGATTCGGCAACTGCTCAAACCATTACGAATGCCAGGCCGCATGCCCCAAGGGGATCAAGGTATCCTTTATTGCAAAACTGAACAGGGAGTTCATGAAATCCCTGGGCTATAACGGGGAAAAAGATCCTGGCCCTTAAGCTGCCCTGAGAAAAAAAAGGGCACAGATAAGCAGTGCCCTTTTCCCCCCCTGAATATTTATTTACCCGTTGGTTTCTCTGATGCTCCGTAATCAACGTTGTAATCGCATGGGTCACATTCTAACAGAACAACTCCTTCATCAACGCCACCCTTTTTTGCGGGATGTTCTCTGTCTCCATAATCGATGTTGTAGTCACATGGATCACATTTCACTTCCATATATGATTGTGCTGTTCTTTCCTTCTCTTCAAGAGCAGATGGCCCCATTGCCACACCATGAACGGTGCCTGCGAATACAAAAATTAAGGCTATCACTCCTGCTACCTCTATCATTAATTTGGTTTTCATCTCACTGACCCCCCTTCTGAAGCTGCAATCAGCTCCTCCTGTAGAAGTAGTCAATAAAAAAGCCGATACTACCACTGGACTTTCCTTCGGTAGCTCGGCCATCTTGCTTCTCTAGAGATCCGCCGCTTTCTGCCCCTTTCTCGCGAAAGGTTTGGCTTTGTCGGGATCGACCTTTTCTGTCTCTATAAGGTATTGATATCACGAATATATGTAAATGTGCGGTTAATGTGTGTAAAGAAAATGTAAATGTGATGGTTTCAGAGAGGAGCAAGAGATGCGGGGTTCAGGCGGAGTATGAATTATCAGTTAATTTTATTCATCCATTTCTTTAACTCATCTTTCACATCCTGGGGGATATCGGGACGTGCTATCCAGTCCAGAAAACTGTCCTTTAAAGAGCTTGACAATATCTGGTCACTGATGCTTTTCTTCCCGAGGGGTGGTGATTTTTTCAATATTTTGGTGAAGTCGAGGATGGGGATATGACTCGTATCTTCAAAGGAATTAAAAAATTGAATAATTTGATCCTGTTCTTCAGGGAAACGCCTGAATAGAAAATTCTTGAAATTAAAATTGTCTTTCGATTCTAAAAAGGTATCGAATTTTTCGGGACTTATATTTAAATCCTTCGCACAGGATGACATTAAGTCCGAATAGAGGGTATTACTTCTCTCCCCGACCTTCCGGGCCGCTTCGACAGGGGTGCAATTCTGGTGCGCCACAAGCCTGTATATTTCCAAGATATTTGAAATTGATTTGTTCATTCTCTGGAGTTTCTGCTAAGGGCGGTGTCTGCTGTAATTGAAAAAAAACAGTTTTTCCACGCGAAATATATATGCATTTTCAATGAATGAAGTATACCACAATACAGGTGGTAAGAAGCTACGGTGAATGAGACTGACGGCCCTTCCCTGCTGGAATATAGCTAAAAGCTGATCTTGGCGATACAATAAAGGTGCACCTTTGTTAAGAGAAATGTAATCGGAAAGTCCCGGTTAAAAGACCGTTGCTCCTCGAAGGGGTACATTGAATGTTTGCTTTTTATAAGGACCGACACTGCAGATGAATTTTGATTTCTCCATAGTCTGGTCACTGCTGCCTGTCTTTGCAGTTATCCTTTCCGGATATGGCCTGCGCCGCTTCGACTTCCCCGGCGAGTCTTTCTGGCCCCCCGCTGAAGGGTTGACGTATTATATCCTCTTTCCCTCGCTTCTCCTTCAAAAAACGGCGACTGCTCCTCTCGAATCCCATCCGATTCTGTTGATGGCGGCGGCTCTTTCCCTGGCTGTTTTTTTAATGACCCTTCTGCTTTTCCTGGCGCTGCCATGGTGGTCTGCAGGGAAGAAGTCTTTTACTTCTTTTTATCAGGGGAGTATCCGCTTTAATACATACGTTGGTCTCGCGGCTGCATTTGCCCTGTTTGGGAACGAAGGCCTCACCATATCCGCTCTTGCCCTGTCCATTTTGATCCCCCTTCTCAATATCCTTTGCGTCAGCGTGCTTGTCGGATTTTCCAGTCAGGGGAAAAGGGGCTGGACCAGGATTGTGATTGAAGTAATCCGCAATCCCCTTGTCCTCGCCTGTGTAGGGGGAGGCCTGTTGAATATCACCGGCACCGGCCTTCACCGGACAATCAATGACACACTGATGATCTTTGGCAGGGCAGCCCTTCCCCTTGGACTCCTCAGTGTTGGGGCAGGCCTTGATTTCAGCGCTGCCCGGAAGTCGGGAAAAATCGTTACCGCAACCTGCTTTCTTAAACTTCTGCTATTCCCCCTTGTCATGTGGGCCGTTTGTACAGGTCTTGGTCTTGCCCCGGCCGCAGCATCTATAGCTGTTCTTTTTGCTGCACTTCCGGGATCTCCGGCTGCCTATATTCTTGCCAAGCAGCTCGACGGTGACAGCCTTCTCATGGCGAGCGTAATAACGGCGCAGACCCCTCTTTCCATGGTGACCCTTCCCCTTGTTATGGCATTTCTTGTCCCTTGACCACCGATTGTACATGTATGAAGAAATGAAAAAAAATACAAAAAAATATTGCAACCAATGATAAAGTGCCTTAAGATTTATAGAGGAAGTGAATACCATATCTGCATGAAAGGAATGAAATCATGTTCGTATCGGACTGGATGACCGGAAAGGTTTTTAGTGTATCTCCGGATGATCGCATATCTGTTGCAGCTCATCTGTCAAAAGAAAAAAAGATAAAGCATATCCCTGTAGTGAAGGGCGAAAAAATAAAGGGAATCCTGTCTGACAAGGACATCGTGGAATTTGTTCCTTCCAGGGCAAAAACGCTCAATGTGTGTGAACTGGATGACCTTCTCGAAAAGACAAAAGTAAAAGATATCATGAAGAAAGATGTTATCGTTTCAGGGCCCGATACGCCTGTTGAAGAGGCTGCCATGATTATGCATGACAAGAGGATCGGATGCCTGCCTGTAGTCGAGAGGAGTAAACTTGTGGGAATTATTTCTGACCGTGATATCTTCCGTGTGCTTGTTGATATAACAGGAGTCAGGCATCGCGGACACAGGATATATCTTCCCCTGAAGGACTCACCGGGGTCACTTCAGGAAGTTTCTGCCATAATCAGAAAGCATGGATTCCGCCTGCAGAGTATACTCACTTCTTACGGAGAGGTTAAAAAGGGATACAGGAAATTAGTTATTCGCCTGAAAGGAAGCGGAAATTTCACTGCCATGAAATCTGAGCTTGAAGGGACATCTTTGGGGGTGAAGATAAAAAAGGGTTAGCCGAGCTCCAATTTATCATTTCTTCACCATCGGGTCTCTCTACATTATTCCCCCTTGTCATCGGGCCTGACGGCCTGTTCAGTTCATCATGCCTGCAGAAGCCATCTGCTATTCGCCTGTATGCTGCAGGGCTGTTATCGTGCAACTTCAATATATGGTATCATTGAACTGATTTTTCCAGGTGAGGAATAGAATGAAAAAATGGCGAAAGAACCTGTACTTTACACTTGTGGAACCCAAAGAGCCCGGCAATATCGGAGCAGCGGCACGGGCGATTAAAAACATGGATTTTCAGAGGCTCTGTCTTGTAAACCCGCCGTCTCTGAAAGACGAAGAGGCAAAAAAGTTTGCCCACAATGCCCGTGATATTCTTGACTCTGCGGAAGTATATGATTCAGTCCGTGAGGCGATTGCGGACAAGAATTACGTTGTTGGAACAACGAGAAGAAGAGGCCGGAGAAGAGGTGTATTTCTCCCCGTTGACGAGGGTGCCCGTCGCATCCGTGAACTGGCACAATCACATAAGGTGACTCTTCTTTTCGGAAGAGAGGACAGGGGACTGTTTAACGATGAAATTGAGGAGTGCGGTTTTATCATGACTGTCCCGGCAAACAGGGAACAGCCCTCTATTAATCTTGGTCAGGCTGTTATGGTTTTTGCCTATGAACTTTCAAAGACCGATTGGGGCAGCGCAGAGAGCAGGGACAGGAACCTTACCGAATCCCTTCTCGAGGCATCACCCCCCGGAATGGCCCCGCAAAAGGAGCTTGTGCATCTCTATGAGAGGCTGGAAAATGCGCTTCGGCTGATTGACTATATTCCCCCCGATGACAAGCACCTGCGAAGAAGGATCATGCAAAACCTGAAACACTGCCTTGGCCGGGCGGGGTTAACGGACTGGGAATTCAACATGTTCCATGGAATTTGCAGGCAGATCGAAAGGAAACTGGGACAGAACGGGTAACTTCCGCTAGTACACATTACTCAATAAGTTTGCAGTGAAGCAGGTATATCTCAAAAAAGGATTGAATGCGGCAAGGCACATTTGGTATAAGGAGGCTTTTTCCCTAATTACCACACATAATACTTTTAAAGCTTTTCTGCAGGAGCCGCTCGCAATTCTTATTTTCGACATACCTGCTTTACTGCATGGGGGATGTGGATAAAAAGACGTTTCGTTCCACTCCTTTTAGCTTTTGCTCTCCTGCTCTTTTGCACGTATTATAAGTGTTACCCATTTCCCGTCCTCGATCTGATCGGTAATTGACAGCCCCGCCTTACTGACGGCCATGATGACATCGCCTTCCTGCCCCTTGAGAATGCCCGAAAGAAGAGCTGTTCCCCCGGAACAGAGTTTCTTGAACAGGGCCCCGGCAATAGTAATCAGGATTCCGGAAAAAAGATTTGCTGCTATAA
>CALZGI010000181.1 GCA_945786855.1 Thermodesulfovibrionia bacterium
CCTCTGATCGCCTCGATCGCAAAGAACAACACATGCCCTCCGTCAAGGACCGGCACCGGCAAAAGGTTCAATATGGCAAGGTTAATGCTGATTATGGCAATAAAATTAAAATAGGTAAACACGCCAACAGAAGCAGCTTTTGCAGCAGCATCCACAATCAGTATCGGGCCGCCTATCTGCTTTGTCGAAACCGATCCTGTAAACAGTTTCACTATAACATCCAGTGTGAGAACGCACCATTCATAGACAGCCTGTATCCCTTTAAAGGGAGCGCTGAACATACTGTCACTCTGTATGACCTTGGCATTGAACTTCTTTGAAATGCCGATCCTGCCGATCGTAACTTCCTCCCCCTGTTCATCCTTGACTGTTGTGGATTCAGGAACGATGTTCATATCTATTAATTCATCATTTCTTTTGACTTTCAGTGCTAGTTCATTTCCGGGATTCTTGGAAAAAATTTCAGCCATCACATTCCATTCGCCAACAGACTCCCCGTCAATAGATACAATCGTGTCGTCCTTTGTTAATCCTGCCTTCATTGCAGGCGAGTCTTCCATAACATTTTCAATAGTTGTTGTTATGCTGTCCAGTTTTGGAATGGTCACAGGCAGGTTAACACTTAAAAAAACGGTAAATATGATATAGGCAAGGACAAGGTTAAAAACCGGCCCGGCAAGTACGATTGCCGCCCTCTTCCAGACTGGCTGATTATTGAAGGCCCTTGGCCTGTCTTCTTCTGAAATTTCTTCACCTGGTTCTTCACCTAACGGCTTAACATATCCTCCCAAAGGGATTGCCGAGAGCAGATATTCAGTCTCACCTATTTTCCTGCCAAATATTTTGGGACCGAATCCAAGCGAAAATTTCATCACCTTAACGCCTACAGACTTTGCCAGTATAAAATGGCCCAGTTCATGAAAAAATATCAGTAAACCAAATAAAACGACCGCCCATATAAATGTCATATTTCTATTTTCTCCATTATTATTTCTTTTGCCCTGTTCTTTGCTGTTTCAGATGCTTCGAGCACCTCTTCTATTGTTTCATATTTACTTACATTATGGCTATCCATGGTTGAGGACACAACCCCTGTTATATCGGTAAAAGATATTTTCTCCTCAAGAAATGCATCCACAGCCACTTCATTTGCCGCATTAAACACACAGGGCATTGTACCTCCTTCTTTCAATGCCCTGAACGTCAGATCAAGGGAAGGATACCTCACCCTGTCCGGCTCTTCAAAAGTCAGTTCCCGCATATCTGCAAGATTGAGGGAAGGTAGTACATCACTGCATCTTTCCGGATAAGACAGTGCATACCCTATCGGGCCCTTCATGTCAGGAAGAGACATTTGTGCAATAATGCTGCTGTCTATAAATTCTACCATTGAATGCACTATGCTCTGTGGATGTATAATGACCCCGATCTTTGCAATTGGGAGATCAAAGAGCCATCGTGCTTCAATAACTTCCAGCCCCTTGTTCATCAATGTAGCAGAATCAATAGTTATTTTTCTGCCCATCTCCCAGTTAGGATGTTTCAGCGCCTCGGCAGGTGTAACAGAATCAAGGTCTGCATGTTTCCTGTTACGAAACGGACCTCCCGAAGCAGTGAGTATGACCTTTCGTACTTCATCCATTCCCCTGCCGTGCAGACACTGAAAAACAGCGCTGTGTTCACTGTCAACGGGAATAATTTTTACCCCCTGCCTGGATGCCTCAGCCATAATTATCTTCCCTGCCATCACCAGGGCCTCCTTGGTTGCAAGCGCTATGTCCTTTCCTGCCCTGATAGCTTCAAAGGTGGGAACCAGACCAGGAGAGCCAACAATAGATGAGACCACCATATCTGACTGATCAAATGTCGCAGCTGCAATTAAGCCTGCCTCACCTGATAAAATTTCTACCGGGAGCCCTTTTTTTCTCAGTGCATCTGCTGCTTCATCTTCATGGACAGCTACTATCTCAGGCTTAAACTCTTTTATCTGTGATTCAAGCAGTTCAATATTATTTCTGGCTGCAAGAGCTGCAACCCTGAACCTGTCAGAATTGTATTTGATCACTTCAAGGGTGTTCCTGCCGATAGAACCTGTAGAGCCGAGGACAGATAATTTTTTCAAAAGTACCTCACTATAAAGTAAAGTATTGGTCCTGCAACCAGAAATCCGTCAATCTTGTCAAGAATCCCTCCATGTCCCGGTATTATGCTGCCAGAGTCCTTAACACCTGCGTCTCTCTTGAACATGGACTCTACAAGATCTCCAAGCAGCGTCGCAAACCCAAGGGCCATGCCCGTAAGCGCAGCTCCGGCAACTGATAATCCCTGAATGTTAAAGACCTTTGCCATAAGGACTGCCCCAACCGCTCCGCCCAGAAGACTGCCAAATGCCCCTTCCATGGTCTTGTTGGGACTCACAGATGGATATAGTTTGTGTTTTCCCAGATATGTACCGATATAGTACGCCATACTGTCGGCAATCCATACCGAGACATAAAGAAAAAAAATGTATTCAACTCCGGACGCTATGCGCAGGGACCACTGGAAGCTTAAAAAGCCCGCAATATAAAGGATCCCGACTCCCAGTGGACCAAGCTCTGACATGCTCCCTTCCGGTGACCGATTATCAAATAACCGTAACATCAACAACGCAAAAAAACCGCAAAATATACCTTCAAATACATACCCGGGATGACTGCAGATCACGTAAAAAAGTGCGCCCCCAACTACCATGCCGGAAACACTCAAACGTGACCGTAAGCCGTACATTTTATAAAACTCACTCATGGCAATAACACATACAAGGATCAGAAAGGCAAGAAAATAAGGCATTGGCGGCAGATAATACAGAAAAGCGAAAAGGACAGGTATCGCAAAAAAAGCCACAACAACCCTCGTCCAGTTGACCCCGGATTTAACTTTATCGGGCATTAATTGTTCCATGAATATATAAATTCATATCTGATCATTCGTTCGTTACCTGGCGGAGAGTGCACCAAACCGCCGCTCCCTGCTTTTGAATGCCTCTATGGCCTTTCTGAACTCTTCCTTCCCGAAATCAGGCCAGAGAGTATCTGCGAAGTAAAACTCCGCATATGCTGACTGCCAGAGGAGAAAATTGCTGAGTCTCATTTCTCCACTTGTGCGTATTATAAGATCAGGATCAGGTATCCCCTTTGTATAGAGATTATCTGAAAGGATATTCTCATCCATCTCCTCAGCACTCATGCCCTTGTTAATAATATTTTTAACGGCCGCCACAATCTCAGCCCTGCTTCCGTAGCTGAGAGCGCTTGACACTATAAGTCCTGTATTCTCTCTGGTCAGGTCCTCAAAATCCTTTATCAGCTTGCGGGTCTTATCCGGAAGCCTGGCAATGTCTCCAATAGCCCTGAATATAATGTTCATTTTATGAAGCCTTTTCATCTCGCTTTTTATGTATGAATTCAGAATACTCATGAGAGCGTTCACTTCAGCAGAAGGCCGCTGCCAGTTCTCCATGGAAAAGGTATAAAATGTAACCGCCTTAAGTTTATGGTCGATTGCAGCATCTATGATTTCATTTACTTTCTTTACGCCGTTTCTATGTCCCTCTATCCTTGGAAGGTTTCTTGCCCTGGCCCATCTTCCATTTCCATCCATTATTAA
>CALZGI010000182.1 GCA_945786855.1 Thermodesulfovibrionia bacterium
CAGTCCGTCTCGATCACGCGGGCACCCAGCGCACGCGCGATGTCCGGCGTGCCGTCGAGGCTCCCGCTGTCGAGCACGACGATCTCGTCACAGAACGCAACGCTCGCAAGGCACGCCTCGATACGATCCGCCTCGTCCTGCAGGATATTCAGCAAAATGGCCATGTTGCGGTGGTCGGTCCGCAGTTCTTCGAGCAGTTCGCTCGCGGTCGTCGTCATATCCTTTCTCCCATCGCAACGTGCCTCTCCGATATTGCGCGGCAGCGCGGTCGCGGTTAATCCGGGATTTCACCTACCCGCCGTCGGGATGCTTGCGAAATCGCGCGCCATGCAAAGGCCTGCCCGGATCTCTTTATTACCTCTGGAGTACGGAAAGCTGCTTTCTTGATGATGCCCTCCTGAAGTTTGTTGAAACAGTTCTTTCATCGGGCCCGACGGACTTTAATTATGATGTGTTTGATTCCGACTCAGATGTCCAGATGGTCCTGGATGCTGCATTGACTCTTCCGGTGATGACTCAGCGCCGCCTCGTTGTGCTGAAGGACTTCCATCAGTTGACGGCATCGGCAGTGAAAGCGCTGAACCCCTGTTTCAGTGACCCTCCGGAAACGACCTGTATGCTTATCCTCTCGCACAAAGCTCCCAAGGCATCCCAGAAGTTTAAATGGAAGGTATTCCCGTTGAATATCAAAGAGTGGGATGTCCCGGCGTGGCTCCGGAATACTGCTGCCGGGAAAGGCGTGAAGTTAACAAACGAGGCAGTTGATTACCTTATTGAATTTGTGGGATATGACATAGGACTGTTATTGATGGAGGTCGAGAAACTGGCAACCGGGGGGGCGAGGACTGTGAACGGGAAGGAAATCCTTTCATCAGCCAGCATGATGCGGAAGTACACTTCTTTCGATCTTGTGGATACGTTGATTACAGGCCAGAAGACGAGGGCTTTCAGAATTCTGAAAACAATGCTTTCGGGAAATGCCTTTGATGCCCCGGTCATTCTCGGCACCCTGAACTGGCATTTCAAGCAATTTTATACATTATGGCAGAAACGGGGGGAACGGCCGGCCAGGATGAGAGAGAAGACGTACAGGGCACTTGTGAAGCATCTTCCTTCCTGTAATGAAGATACGTTTTTTCATATATTCCGGAGCCTGCATGAAGCAGACCTGGGCATTAAGACTACAGGAAGGCCGGAGATTGTTATGGAACTGTTGCTGATCAGGCTGCTTCAGAAGGGAGAAGGGAGTTGACAAGCCTTGTGAGTCGAGAGACTCTTCTTGAGGCTGTATTATTGTGTATAATCCCTTTTCTGGCTGCCTTGTCAACGGCTGAAATTGCTTCCTTTAACGTTTTCGAAGCATTCTCGGAATTCTTGTCAGCAACTGCTTTTTCAACTTTTTTAAACATGGTTTTGAGCATATTTTTCACGGACTTGTTTTTCAAAGTCCTTCCTACGCTCTGCCTTGCCCTCTTCATGGCGGACTTGCTTTTATTAGGAGTAGATTTTTCCGGCAATGTAATACCTCCGTATAATTATATAGTTTGCAGTCTGTTTCAGGCCGAAACTGGTTATCAGTATTCTGGAAAACAGTTTTATATTAAACCTTAAAGAGCAGAGAAAGTCAAGAGTTCATGGATGAAAAGCGAAGTGTCACAAAGGCAGCCGGACAGATATCGATAGCTACTGCAGGAAGCCGTATCCTGGGATTTATCAGAGATATTCTGCTGGCAAAAATATTCGGGGCCAGCGGTTCAACAGATGCCTTCTTTATTGCATACCGTGTGCCGAACCTGTTCAGAGAACTCTTTGCCGAGGGTTCCATGTCTGCCGCGTTTATCCCTGTTTTTACGGAAGCGCTCGCAAAGGAGGGACGGGAAGATGCGAAAAGACTTGCATCAGCGGTGCTTGCCTTTCTGATATCCATAGTTTCGGTGCTCTGTTTTCTCGGTATGCTGTTTGCCCCGTCTGTCGTTTCCGTCATTGCCCCCGGATTTATAAAAAGCCCTGAGAAATTTGCACTTACGGTCACACTCACGAGAATCATGTTCCCCTTTCTTTTCTTTATCAGTATTGCGGCCCTTGCAAAGGGAGTACTGAATTCACTGAAATCCTTTTTTGTTCCGGCACTTGCGCCTATCTTTTTAAACCTGTCAATAATAACGGCGGCTCTTTTCTTTGCTCCGAACGTTGATGCTCCTCTGATTGCCATTGGTCTGGCCGTGTCCGTCGGCGGCGCACTTCAGGCCGCCATTCAGCTTCCTGACCTTATGAAAAAGAACTTTCTCGTAGTGCCCTCTTTTTCACTTTCCCATCCCGGACTGAAAAAAATTTTCCGCCTGCTGCTTCCCGCAATAGTCGGGATGGGTGTCGCGCAGATAAATATCTTTGTCAGCACCATATTTGTGTCCTTTCTTGCCGGAGGAGCGGCAACATATCTCTATTACGCCATGCGGTTTGTTCATTTGCCTATAGGCATCTTCGGTGTAGCGATGGCGACGGCGGTACTCCCGTCGCTGTCTTCACACGTTGCAGCGGGTGATAAACATGCCCTTCGGGATACTTTTTCATTCTCGTTGCGGCTGCTTTTTTTTGTCACCCTGCCCGCTATGGCGGGGCTCATCGTTCTTGCAGAGCCGATCATTCACGTTCTCCTGCAGCGGGGTGAATTTACTTCTCAGGCCACCGCAGAGACGGCATATGCCTTAATATTTTATTCGTCGGGCCTCTGGGCCTTTGTCGGGACAAGAATTGTGGTATCCGTCTTTTATTCCCTGCAGGACACACGAACACCCGTAAAAATCGCTGCCCTCTCAGTGGTAACGAATATCCTGTTCAGTTTTATCCTTATGGGGCCTCTCAGGCACGGTGGTCTTGCCCTTGCCAATGCAATTGCTTCTGCCGTGAATTTCATTTTGCTGTTTTATCTGCTCCGGAGAAGACTGGGGAACATAGAAGGAAAGAAAATTGTCCGTTCGTTCATGAAAACAGCAGCAGCTTCCGCTGCAATGGGCGTGGCGGCTCTTTCTGTATTAAAAATCTATCCCTGGAATGACGGTGCAGCTCTTTTTGAAAAGGCAGCCGTGCTGGCAGGAATAATAGCGCTGAGCGCAGGAATATTCCTGACGATAATGCACATGATGAAAAGTGA
>CALZGI010000183.1 GCA_945786855.1 Thermodesulfovibrionia bacterium
ATTAACTACCTTAGTAGTTAATAATAAGATGAAATCTGCCGTTATGAGGCTGGTGCAACTGGGTTATTCAGAATATGAAGCACGGGCCTATGTCGCGCTTCTTGCTGAAAATCCCCTGACTGCCTATGAAATAGCAAAAAAATCCGGAATCCCCACGTCAAAGATTTATGAAGTAATAAGAAAGCTGGAAAACAGGGGAACAGTTCAGTCCATCCATGGAGAGGGGGCAAAAATGATTGTGCCTCTCGCGCCAGACGAGTTTATCCGTGGGTTCAGGTCAGCAATCGAGGACAGCCTGAAGGGACTGAAACATGATTTGGGAGACATGAAGGACGGGATGGAGAGGAGCTATACGTGGCATATTAAAGAATATGAGGGGCTTGTCCACAAGGTAAAGCGAATGATCAGCACTACACGGCTGTCCCTGCTTCTCTCTACATGGCCTCCTGAAATGACGTTGTTCAGTGACCTTCTTTCTATGGCGGAAAAAAGGGGCGTTCAGTGCGCCATCATTCATTACGGGGCCCCGCATATAAAGCTGAAGCAGCTTTACATACATCCCACAGAAGATACCATTCATGCACAAAAGGGGGTCAGGGGGTTCACGATTGTTGCAGATGGAAAGGAAGCGCTCAACGGAACCGTTGCCCCTCAGAATACAGAGGCGATCTGGAGCATGAATACCGGATTTGTCATGATGGCGGAAAGTTATATCCGGCATGACATATACCAGATGAAAACGATAAAGCGGTTTGGCCCCGCCCTGAAAAAGGCCTTTGGCGAACAATACGAAAAAATGAGAGATGTTTATAGTGATGATGCACTGTAGAGCGTTGAAAACGAAGGCCCGCAATCCCTTTATATATGATATTTAAGGTCTCTCTTGTTAATTATTGCCTCTCTTGGCTATAATGTGTATCCGTTCAATGAGCAGCGAAAAAAAACATAATAAAAAAATAACTGTGGTGGGTTCAGGCAATGTAGGCACCACAACGGCACAGCTTATCGCTGAAAAAAATCTGGCCGATGTTGTGCTGATCGACATTGTTGAGGGTATCCCCCAGGGCAAGGCACTTGATATCCTTGAAGCCTGTCCGCTCTGGCACTCATCTTCAAATGTAACCGGGACAAACAGCTACGACGATACCGCTGGTTCTGATGTCGTTGTGATAACTGCGGGCCTTGCACGGAAACCCGGCATGAGCAGAGATGACCTCCTTCACGCGAATGCGAAAATTATAAAGCAGGTCGCACAGGAATCGGTCAAGGCTTCTCCGGAGGCAATCGTCATTGTTGTTACCAATCCAATGGATGCAATGGCCCATATCAGCCAGAACGTTACGGGATTATCGCGCAATAGAGTCATTGGTATGGGCGGGGTCCTGGATTCTGCCCGTATGAGAAGTTTTATTGCGATGGAATCAGGAGCTCATCCAAAAGACGTGCAGGCAATGGTGCTTGGCGGACACGGTGATCTTATGGTCCCAATGTACCGGCTGACGACGATAGGAGATAAAAATATTACCGACGTGCTGGATGGGCCCGTGATTCAGGCTATTGTTGACAGAACAAAGAACGGAGGCGCAGAAATCGTAGGCCTTTTAAAAACAGGAAGTGCGTACTATGCCCCGGCTGCATCGACTGTTGAAATGATCGAAAATATATTCGGAATAAAGAATGAAATCCTGCCCTGCTCTGTTTACCTGAATGGTGAATACGGAATAAAGGGCGTGTATGTAGGAGTCCCCGTAAAGCTTGGAAGGAACGGACTCGAAAAAATTGTCGAAGTCGAACTGACAGAAGAAGAGAATCGTGCGCTGAATATATCTGCTGAAGCGGTTGGAGAGTTGATGCAAAAGCTTGGCATGAAATAAATAGAGAAGAATGACTACAGAGGAGATACAGAATGGAGAATAAGGAACTGGAACAGACACTCGTACTTATAAAACCGGATGCTCTTAAAAATTCATTGACAGGATATGTGCTTTCCCAGCTTTCCCAGTTTCATACCGGTCTGATTTTCGCCGGATCCAAGATCGTCTCTGTGAGCAAAATGCTTGCTGATGAACATTACGCAGAACATAGAGGAAAGGTTTTTTTCCCTTCCCTCATTGAATATATTTCAGGACTTATTCATTTTACCGGTGAGCCCTGGAGACGCAGAGTTATCGCCCTTGTATACCAGGGGGCTGATGCAGTAAAAAAGGTGCGGGACATCTCAGGCCCGACAAATCCCCACATTGCCCGTGACACACGACCGGGGTGCATCCGTGCACTGGGAACGTTAGTTCCGTTAAAAGATGATCAAGGAAATGATGTTGGTGAACGCATGGACAACCTTATTCACGCTTCAGCCACCCCCGATGAAGCGGAGCGGGAAATTAAGCTCTGGTTCAAGCCGGGAGATATCCCTCCTGCAATGCATGCCTATCCCGTTGACACATGCCAGGATTTCTACTACCTTAAGGGCAACAAGCTCAGCATGACCCATGAGCCGGGGAGTATTTGTTTTCTTGCACCGGGCAATACTGCATGGAAGTCCGACCTTAAAGCTCTCAGCAACTTAAAAGATGGCAAAGAGGCGTCCTGCTCGCTCGAAGCAGTCGTTGCCAAACACCTGATCAATGAAAGGCCGGAAGGCTCCTCGTAATCACCAAGCTGACAGGCAGAAACAATTATTGATTTTTTTATGCTGCAGGCTTTAAGTCGAGGTTTACCGCAACCTGATCAATCACTTCTTTACTGATCGGTTTCTGTTTCAAAAGGAAGCCCTCAAAGGTTGCATTGTCACACACCGTATTTATAAGGCGGGGAATTCCCTGCGCGTACTGATGAATGGCTGCGACGGCTTCAGGACTAAATATTTCCTCCTCACAGCCGGCGACACTCAACCTGTGCTTTATATATTCCCTTGTAACATTTTCATCGAGGCCGGATACTTTATACTTCACGGCAACTCTCTGCTTTAACGGCTCGTCCAGCGCAAGGACATCGTCAAGTTCGGGAAGACCGAAAAAGACAAGTGTTATGAGTTTCCCGTCAGGCCCTTCCATATTGAGGAGCCCCCGGAACTCCTCCATTAACTCCCGGGACTGAAGCATCTGTACTTCATCCATAAGAATGACAGTTTTTCGTCCTGACTCGTAAATTTCAACAAACCTTTTGTAGAGCTGGCCGAGTATCTCGAGTTTATTATCACTGGCATTTTCAATCCCGAGTTGTACCGCTATCTTTTTCATCAGCCAGTCAGCGGTTACAGATGTATGGATTACAACGAGGAGCGCGGCTTCATACTTGCTTTCATCAAGCTCATTGAGCATCCTTCGAGCAAGGGTTGTCTTCCCCGTTCCGACTCCGCCTACCAGGACAGCCAGGCCCTTCATGGTATCAACTGCATATTTGAGACGGATCAATGCCTCAGAGTGCTGGTTGCTGTTGTAATAATACCGAGTATCAACAGCATTCGAAAAGGGGTGTTCTTTTAGATTATAAAATTCCAAATGGTCCATGAATATATTAAATTAAGTTCGACTACTATTATACTTATTTCAATATTTTTGGTTGTATGTATTATATATTCGATTTATATATAGGATACTCTGTCTTTCTTCTGCTGCGGCTGATTCGACTTCACCTTTGCTGATTCAACTTTTTCGGACACATCCTTAAAGTCAGGTTCCTGCGCCTGAACTTCCAAAAAGAGCTCAAGTGCCATGCTGTAATCTTTATTGCTTAAATGTGCGTTGGCTAACTCATATTTTACATGGAGATAGGTAGATGCTGAAGGGGGCATCGCGTTTAAAACGATATTAAACTCTTCAATGGCACGAGGAAATAATTCCTTATCCATATAGCAGAGTGCCAGCATTGTCCCGTTGCGCTGTTTATTTTCCTGGTCCCTGGCTGCGAGCTGCAATTCCTTTATTGCATCATCGAGAAATCCTTTTTGCTTTAACTCAAGTCCGGCCATATAGCGGGATTCATAGTCAATCTCTTCTTCCGGGTTCCCAAACTGCTCGAACAGCGACTGTAAATCGTTATCAAGACTGGAACTGGAAGATGGTGATGTTTTTTCGATTTCTACTCTGATATCGTCTATGCGCGGCGCCTCGACGCCGAGAGCGTTCAGTTTACTTATGAGTTCTTCATTATCGGGGAACATCTTGGCAAGATTCAGATAAATACTGACTGCTTCATCTTCCAGCCCCTGCTGTACATAAAAGTCTGCCTCGGCTTTTTTGGCAGCAAAATCCTCCTCAGATAACGATTGAGGTTCCGGAGAAACTGCCGGGACTTCATTATTTGCCTGAGATGAAATTACATCTAAATCGAATCCTGTAGTGTTTTCAGAATGGGGCTCATCTCCATCTCCATTGGATTTAATAATTTCGATGTCGAGTGCCGCCGGCTCTTCCGGAAGGGTAAACATATCCTCTTCATCTGAAGCCTCATCATCGGTGTCTTCAACCCCGGGAAAGCTTATTTCATTCAGGCTGGGAAGGTTCGCCATATCATCTTCAATGGTTGCGCTCTCTTCAGATATCGGGCCCGGGGACAGTGGAACAATTCCCGCCTTCAGTTCAAGCTCCTTGATCCTGTCGGCAGAGATACTGTCATCGGGACGTAACTGCAGTGCTTCATGATACAGACTCAGGGCCTTTTCATCGGATCCTTCCTTCTCGTGGAGAGAGGCCAGTTCTTTCAGTTCATCAACAATTGCGCTGTCATCACCCAGGGTTCTGCTGATGTTCAGCAACCGTTCCTTCGCTGCTACAGGATGCAGGTCTTTGAAGTACTCAAGCAGCTTCCGGGCTTCCGAGGCGTTTTCCTCTTTAATCTCATCATCAAAGTAGGGCGCTAATTCTTCCCATGCCTTGTCGAGCTGTCCTTCTTCAATATAAATGTTTCCCATAAGTTTTTGTGCCCGGGTATCGGACGGGTCTGCTTCAATTAACTTCTGTGCTGCTTTTTTTGCCTCCTCGATTTTGTGAACATTCATCGCAAGCTGAGAATAGTACAAAAGGATTTCCCTGTTGTTTTCATCATTCGAAAGGGCCTTCTCCAGCAGTTCGAATGCATGTTCAATATCATTCGATTTTTCCGCTAATCTGCTCATGCCCAGTAACGCCCGTGCATTTGCAGGATCATACTCAAGAGCTTTATTATGAAATTCGAGCGCCTTTTCATCATCGTTTTTATCCAGGTATATGGCTGCGATTGAGGCATACTCGTTGGCTGCCCTCTCCCTGAGGCCAATTCTGAAATATAGATAGGCAATTTTTGATCTCGTGCTTATGTCTGCAGGCGACAGCTGCAGCATTTTCTCCACAATTTTTGTGGCGTTTTCTGTAGCACCGGACGTGTTGAATATTTCCGCGGCCCTGTAATAATGATCAATGGCGTTCCCCATCAGCCCTCTATCTGCATTCAGCTTGGCTAATGCGATCAATGCGTCAGTATCATTCGGTAAAAGATTCAGGACTTTTTTATAAACGGCGATTGCTTTAGGATAAAAACCGTCTTTTCTGAACAACTCCGCCGCTTTTGTGAATGATTCTGCAGCATCCTGCTCAGCCCCTTTTTTGAGTTGAAGGTCCCCTATCGCGTTGTGAACGTTCCCGTCTTTTCTGTCTTTAACGAGTTTTTCCCATTCAGCAATAGCTTTGTCCAGCTGACCTTTTGCGGCAAACTTTTGTGCGGCCTTCATAGCAGAGGATTTATTTATCATTATTGCACCATTATGTAATTTTCAATATAACCTGTACGCCTTTTATCACATGTGACACAAACTACATATATATCGGACGAATTGGGGAATTTATTAAGTCCAGGATGAAAAAAAGTGAAATTTTTTTACCAAACCATGCTAATCAACCGTAATTACAGGCAGAAAGGTCTTTCTCATGAAAAGCTTTTTGGATCGAAAATTAATATTCAATACTATATTTAAGCAGGGACGGTATGTCCCGGAAAGGCATTTTTTCGACAGCACCTGCTAAAATAAGCCGAACATTTTCCATTGTGAGCGCTACGGGCAGGTCCTCTCTCACATAGTCTCTGAATAAAAGGAATCTGGATTGTGAACATAATTAAAGATCTGCGGATTTATATCGATATTCTGAAAAAAGAGAATGATGTGATCTTCATTGATACACCCGTCGATCCTAATCTTGAGATTGCCGAAATTCATCGGAGGGTTATCGAAAAGGGCGGGCCCGCCCTCTTTTTCAGGAATGTAGAGGGCAGTAAATTTCCTGTGGCCACAAATCTGTTCGGCACAGCGCGCAGAATAGACCTTGCCTTCGGAAAAGGTCCGGTCAGATTTGTCAATGAAACGGTGAAACTCGCCGAAACGCTCCTGCCTCCAAACCTAAAAAAACTCTGGGGCGGAAAAAGTCTCTTTATGCAGGGACTGAAGATAGGCACGAAGAAGAATAAAAGCGCTCCCATCCTGGAAAATATCGAGCAGCCATCGCGATTGAGTGAACTCCCGATGCTCACTTCATGGCATTCTGACGGGGGCCCCTTTGTTACATTACCTCTGGTGTATACTGAGCATCCAGAAGGCAGAGGGCATAATCTGGGCATGTACAGAATCCAGAGATATGATGACCGTACGGCAGGGATTCACTGGCAGATACACAAGGGGGGAGGATATCATTATAATGTTGCAGAAAAGAAAGGCAAACCCCTGCCGGTGAGCCTGTTTATCGGAGGACCTCCTGCCCTTATACTTTCCGCAATCGCCCCTGTACCTGAAGACGTTCCGGAGCTTGTCCTGGCGTCACTCCTGCTCGGGAAGAAGCTTGACATGGTGAATGATCCCCTTGGCGGACACCCCCTCGTATCTGATGTAGAGTTTGCAGTCAAGGGTGAGGTACCGCCTTTTGTCAGGAGGCCTGAAGGCCCTTTCGGAGACCATTTCGGTTATAACTCGCTGCGTCATGACTATCCGGTATTCAATGTAAACCGGCTTTATCACCGCAGGGATGCGATTTACCCGGCCACGGTAGTAGGCAGGCCGCGCCAGGAAGATTACTATCTCGGGGACTACCTCCAGGAACTGCTCTCTCCGCTCTTTCCTCTTGTCATGCCCGGGGTAAGAAAATTAAAGACCTTTGGAGACACGGGGTTTCATTCCCTTGCCGCCGCACAGGTGCATAACCGTTATCCCAGAGAGGCCTTTGCATCAGCGATGAGGATACTCGGAGAAGGGCAGCTGTCTCTCACCAAATTCCTGATAATAACTGACGGAGAGGTCGACATATATGATTTCCCTGCGCTCTGGATGCATGTGCTTGAGCGGGTAAACTGGCAGACAGACCTCTTTGTCTTTGACAACGTATCGCAGGACACGCTTGACTATACGGGACCGGAAGTAAATAAAGGCTCAAAGGCCATACTTATGGGACTTGGCAAAGACCCGTTAAGAAAACTGCCCCGTGAGTTCAGGGGGAATCTGCCCGACGGTTGTGACAAGCCTGAGGTCTTTCTGCCCGGCACACTCGTCCTTCAGGGCCTGACCTATGAATCGGATCGGTCACTGGCCAGTAAAGTCGCGGAGAACAGCAGCCTTGAAGAGTGGCCGGTCATAGTCCTTGTCGATGACAGCAGGGCCGCAACAGTAAGTGTGAAGGAATTCCTGTGGACCTTTTTTACCCGCTTTGAACCTGCCGGTGATATTTACGGCAACAACGTCGAGAACCGCCGCTTTCATACCCGTATGCGGGCACCTGTCGTCTTTGACTGCCGGATGAAGCCATGGTACCCGCCTGTCCTTGAGGTAGATGAATTTACCAGAAAAAAAGTTGACGGTAAAATAGACAGGATACTACCGTCCAAATGGTTGTAGCATAAGGGCATTCTCTTCCCGGGGGGGCAGTTCCATCTTGACACACGCTTCCCGTTGATGTTAAAGTTTGAGGTTCTACATGCAGACATTGTGTCTGCCTTCGTGATCACATAAATATAGAACCGGATTTTAGTATGGCGAATGATTATAAAGACACTTTAAACCTGCCGAAAACGCCCTTTCCTATGAAGGCGAATCTTTCACAGAAAGAAAAGGAATTTCTTGATTTCTGGGACAAGAACCATATTTATCAGAAAATGCAGGACAGGGATAAAACAAAAAGTTATATCCTCCATGACGGACCACCCTATGCCAATGGACACATTCATCTAGGGCACACCCTCAACAAAGTTCTTAAGGACATGATTGTCAAGTTCAAGACAATGAAGGGGTACTATGCGCCGTACATCCCGG
>CALZGI010000184.1 GCA_945786855.1 Thermodesulfovibrionia bacterium
ATGCCGATGATGTCTCTCTCTGATTCCACATTCAAAGAGCTGAGAGCCATTATATACGACAATAGCGGTATCTATATTTCGGATTCAAAAAAATATCTCATTACAAACAGGTTGACAAGAATATTGCAGGAAAACAAACTTGACAGTTTTGACGACTATCTAAGACTTATAAAGATCAGTTCAAACGGCAATCAATTGACAAGACTCTTTGATGCGATTACCACAAATGAAACCTATTTTTTCAGAGAACCCCACCAGTTAAGCGTCTTTACCGATCAACTGTTTCCCGAATTACTGAAAGAGAAGAAGGGCTCTAAACCGGTAAAAATATGGTCAGCGGCTTGTTCTTCTGGTGAAGAACCTTACACAATTTCCATGATGCTTCTGAAAAACCGAAGGGGATCGTCAGATTATGAAATCCATGCTTCTGATTTGAGCACGGGAGTTTTGGACTCTGCAAAGAATGCTGTATTCAACTCCTACTCTGTGAGAAACATTCCGGAGCATTACATGAAAAAACATTTTACCGGAGGCGGACAATCCTTTGCTCTGAATTCAGACATAAGAGAATCTGTCAAATTCATCAATGGGAACCTGTTTAACGGAAACTATCTTAATTCAATACAAAGAATGGATGTTATTTTTTGCAGAAACGTGCTCATTTACTTTGATGCAAAGGCGAAGCAGACAGCAGTTTCCAACCTTTATGATCGATTAAATCCGGAGGGCTACCTTATAATCGGCACCTCTGAGAGTCTCCACAATGTAACGAAGGCATTCAGACCGACTGTTATAAATAAAGTCATTTTCTATCAAAAGGTGTAAACGCGGTAATGTGAAATGAAATTAGAGAGAGAGATTACATTATTTAATATATTTGAGGTAACACCATGAAAATCATGATTGTCGATGATTGTCAGACAACAAGAAAACTGCTTGGACACTATTTAAAGACACGAGGATATTCGGTAGTGTTCGCTGAGAACGGTCTTGACGCCCTTGAAAAACTCGGCACCGATCCGGTCAATCTCATTATGGCAGATCTGAACATGCCCTATATGGACGGCCTTGAACTGATTAAAGCAGTTCGATCGAACTCCGATCTGAAAGAACTCCCGATCCTCATGGTAACCACAGAGAGCGATGATGAAGAGCGGGAAAAGGCTCTTCGTTATGGAGCGAACGGTTATCTGATAAAACCTGTTACGGGAGATGTAATTGCACAAAACATAAAAAACATTATTCAAGAAATGTTCGCCAAAGGAGGTATACAACATGATTGATCTTAAGGCAAAAGTGCTTGTGGTTGACGATTTTTCAACTATGAGAAGAATCGTAAAAAATCTACTCAGACAAATTGGATTTGAAAGCATAGAAGAAGCAGAAGACGGTGCTCAGGCGTTTTCAAAACTTCAGGGAGGAGGCTTTGGGTTCGTTGTCAGCGACTGGAACATGCCCAACATGGATGGGCTTGAACTTGTAAAAGCGGTACGGGGCAACATTGAATTGAAAGACACTCCAATTCTCATGGTCACCGCAGAAGCAGAGAAAGAAAAAGTTATCGCAGCGATACAGGCTGGCGTCAACAACTACATCGTAAAACCATTTACAGCAGAAGTGTTAAAAGAAAAAATGGAAAAAATATATGAAAGACTGCAGGCACAGAGTTAATTCTTACCGTTGACCGGTATGGAGGACCACGAATGAATGATGAAATGGATGAAATAATATCGGAGTTTATTACAGAAGCCGAAGAGTCACTTGACAGGATCGAGCCTCTGTTTGTGGAACTGGAGCAAAAAGGGGAAGACGTCGACCTTCTGAATGATATATTTCGTTCAATGCATACGATCAAAGGTGCGGCAGGGTTTCTGGGTTTTCAGCGTCTTGTGGATGTTGCGCACACATCTGAAAATATAATGAAGAAGCTTAGAGACGGCGACATCTCCCTATCAAAAAAGCTTATGGACGTTATTCTTAAATCCATTGATATGCTTCGCCTTCTCCTCGGACATTTGAAGTCAAAAGACGGTATTGAAGAGGACGTTTCACCACTCGTTCATGAACTGGAATCAACATTAAATGACGCATCCGAAATTTCTCATGATACTCAAAGCAATACTAATCCGGAAGGAAAGGAGACTACCGGTACCCAGGAGGTGAAACTGGAAGAACCCGAAGCAGAGAAATCGTCCCATACAGAGCAGGAGATAAATGAAGTGCCTCAAAGTTCTGAAACGGAACAATCAGTCCCTGAATTAGCGGAAGACGTAACAATCAGAAATATGATCGATGAAAAAAGTATTGACAGCGGTCCTGCCATTGAGCAGACGAAAGGAAAGGTCCAGCAGACACCGGGTCACAAGGGGAAGGATACTGCCCAGAACCTGCGGGTAGACGTTGACCGCATCGACAAGGTTATGGATCTAGCAGGGGAGGTTGTTCTGGTAAGAAACAGACTTTTGAACATATCACGATATTTTGATCAGAAGTATTCCCAGGACCCTCAGGTGGAAACACTGACGGAAACTGTTTCATTTCTGGACAGGGTAACCTCCGATATGCAACTTGCTGTAATGAAAATAAGAATGCAGCCCATAAAGAAAGTCCTCGGTAAATTCCCGAGGCTGATCAGGGACATGTCTGCATCGGTCAACAAAGACGTGGAACTCCTCATCGTCGGAGAAAACACAGAAGTTGACAAATCTGTTATTGAACATATCGGTGATCCCATGACACACATTTTAAGAAACTCCATTGACCATGGGCTGGAGTCCACCGAGGAGCGCATTGCCAAAGGCAAGCCACCAAAAGGAAAAGTCGTTATTAATATATTCCAGCAGGGCAACCAGATCATCATTGAAATTTCTGATGACGGCAAAGGGCTGGATGTGGAAATGTTGAAAAAGACCGCTCTTAAGAAAGGCATTCTCACTGAAGAGGAAGCCAATAAAATGAGTGACGAGGCAGCTGCCGAAATAATTTTCATGCCCGGATTTTCCACTAAAAAGGAAGCCACGGAGTTAAGCGGCCGTGGTGTCGGCATGGATGTTGTTAAGACAAATATATCCCTCCTGAATGGTTTTGTCGAAATAGCAACAAAAAAGGATGAGGGAACTACATTCAAAATTTGCATTCCTTTAACACTCGCAATTATGCAGGCACTCATGGTAGAGGTGAAAGGAGCAAAATATGCGATACCACTCTCCCCAATAGAAGAAACTCTCAGATTATCAAATGAAGAAATAGATAATGTCACAGGGCAGAGCGTAGTTGTTATCCGCGGCAAAGTATGTCCACTTTACGAATTAGGCAGCATACTCGGAAATGGAATGAATGAAAGCAGCGATACAAATCCTGATCATAAATACCTTGTCGTCGTTGCCCTCGGTGAAAAGAGGTTCTGTGTGGCTGTTGATAAACTCCTCGGACAGGAGGAGGTTGTCATAAAAACACTGGACGGTGTTGACACATCATCATCACATGTTCTTGGTGCGACCATTACAGGTGACGGTAAAGTGGTATTCATTCTTGATGTAACAGGTATGTCAAGAAATCTCCTTGGTGCAGCAGCAAATTGATACGGAAAGACAGGCATGATACAGAGAGAAGTGAACAATCAGCTGAAGAATGAAAAAATAATGATACTACCTATGCCGAACAGGAGGACTCATTGAATCAGTATATAGGGTTCAGCGTAAATTCCAGCGAATATATGATTCCCATATTAAAGGTTCGCGAAATAATCGGAATGCCGTCCGTAACTGCCCTTCCGCACATGCCAGGATATGTTCGGGGAATATCAAACCTGAGAGGGAATATCATCCCGATTGTAAATCTTAAGAATCTCCTTGATTCAGAGTGCAATGAATGTAATGGAAATATCGTCATCGTCCTCGCAACAGGGAAAATTACCTTTGGAATCATCGTTGATGAAATTACCGGGGTCGTTAATGCTGATGAATCAGATATCGAGCCTCCCGATAGTTTTTTCAAAAACAATGCAGACGCTGTCGAAGGTGTAGCAAAACTGGACAATAAGCTGATTGTTCTGCTGAATACAAGAAATCTTCTGCCTCTTGAGGATATGAGTCTTTTAGAAGAGAACATAATTAATGTAGAGGAATCGTCAGATGGGGTAAATGTTGAAGTTACAAAGGAAGTGGATTCCATCGCAGGAAAAGTAAGGGTAACGGAGCTGCATAATGCAAAGGAATACTTCCGCGGTAAACTCGACAGGGAGAATCCAAAGCATAACGTCGGTGATCTGATGATTAATTTCATCAATGCTCTCGAAGCACAGGAATACGAACAGGTTGAAGTAATTGTTGAGCAGCTTGGCAGGGAAACAGAGGGCGGGCTTTTCAGGGAAGTCGGAAATATCACAAGAAAATTGCATACTTCACTCGAAGAGTTCAAAGGATCGCTCGATAACGGTATTCAGCGGTTAACAAAAGACGACGTCCCGAGTGCCGTTGACAAACTCCAGTTTGTCATGTCAAAGACAGAAGACGCCGCGAACAGGACAATGGGCATAGTTGAGAGATATTTTGAGGAATCTGATGAATTTGCCAGGCAGGTCAGAGAAATAGGGAATGACAATGACAGAGTCAGCTACCTTGAATCCTTTAAGTCCGCTCTCGATGATGATATGACTTCCATACTCACAGCGCAACAGTTTCAGGACATAACCGGGCAGACGATAAAAAAAGTCATCAACCTTGTGAATAATGTTGAATCTGAACTTTTGAGCCTTGTCAGCAAGTTTGGGATGTCCGTAAAAACAGAGGCAATCGAAGCAGCCGGGAAATCTGAATCATCACCTGAGGAATTAACTGAGAGAGATAACGCTGAAGAGGAAGAAAAAGTGAGCCAGTCAGATGTAGAGGCCATGCTCAATGATTTCGGTTTTTAATATTTATTATTGATGGTAATGCTGCCAGTAGATATGAAGAGTATAAATTTATTAAATAAACAGGAGGCAAACCCATGGACGCATCAGTCGACACATCAGTAGTGGAGGAAGTCCTTCAGTTTGTAACGTTCACTCTGAACAATGAAGAGTACGCAGTTGATATTCTGAACGTTCAGGAAATAAACAGGATAACGGAGATCACAAAGGTTCCGAATTCGGCAGATTACATTGAGGGTGTCATCAATCTGAGGGGCAAGGTAATTCCAGTAATAAATCTCAGAAAAAAATTTGCCTTTGACGACAAACCCGCAGATGATACATCAAGAATCATAATAATGGAACTGGAAGGAATTACAAATGGTCTCGTTGTCGATTCCGTGTCAGAAGTGCTGAGAGTTCCTGCAAGCAGGATAGAAGCTGCTCCGCCAATGTCATCAGACATGAGCAGCAAGTTTATTGAAGGCCTTGCCAATCTTGATGACAGGCTTATTATTATCATTGACATCAATAAACTGATGGGAGAAGCAGTTCAATTACCGTAGCCAAAAACAACGCTAAATGAATAGAATGAGGAATTTTCATGATTAGGGTTTTAATAGTCGATGACTCCGCTTTTATGAGGAACACTCTCTCAAGCATGATCGTTTCCGATCCTGAAATTGAGGTGGTCGGTTTTGCGCGTGACGGAATTGAGGCTGTGGAAAAAGTCGTTTCACTGAAGCCTGATTTAGTTACACTTGATGTTGAGATGCCCCGGATGGACGGTATCGAGGCACTGAAGCAGATAATGGACAAGAATCCCCTGCCTGTGCTGATGGTCAGTTCATTGACTACTGAAGGGGCCAATTTAACACTGGATGCCCTTGACATAGGGGCCGTAGACTATATCCCCAAAAATTTATCAGACCTTTCTATCAATATAGTTAAAATTAAAGAAATACTCATTGAAAAAATAAAGAATATCGGCAGCAAAGGTCTGTCCCAGGGCTTCAACAATAAACTTTCGGGACCTCTGAAAATGCCCGAAAAGACAAATTATATAGCGCAGAGGAAAATCAATGTCGTCGCTATAGGTTCCTCAACAGGCGGTCCCAGGGCATTGCAAAAAATATTAACCTGCTTACCGGAAGACTTTCCTGTTCCAATTATCATTGCCCAGCATATGCCGCCTGCATTTACCGGTCCCTTTGCTGAAAGGCTCAATCAACTGAGCGCTCTTAAAGTAAAAGAAGCCGAAGAGGGGGACCTGGTGAAAAAAGGCACAATATATATCGCGCCCGGCAGAGGTCATATGAGCATAGAACGAAAAAAAATAACAGAATCAGTGCTACGTATTTCTGAGGAAAGAGGGGAATATATCTACAGACCCTCCGTTGATGTCCTCATGCTTTCAGCGGTTGAAAGTTTCTCCGGCCATGTGCTCGGCGTAATTCTTACGGGCCTCGGGAACGACGGCTCCAAGGGTATGAAGGAAATCAAGAACAAGGGGGGAAGGACAATCGCGGAGAGCGAGCAGACCTGTGTCGTTTACGGAATGCCCAAGTCAGTTGTGGAATCAGGTGCTGCCGACCAGATTCTTCCCATCGATGAAATTGCGGGGTATATTATAAATTCAGTCTAGCCTCTTATTCTCCCTTCACCTTTCCCCCTGTCACTTTATCATCATCACTGAGATATTTCCTGCTCTTCTCTAAAGGTTTATTCATAAATGCCGATAACTTTCTTAAGAGAAAACAGACACGCTGATGTGAATGGCTATGAATAATCACGATCCGATAAGAATGGGGGGAAGCGATGTATGAATAAGCGAAACTGCTGGGAGATCAAAAAATGCGGCAGGGAACAGGGCGGAGTGAATGTCGGAAGCCTGGGAATCTGTCCTGCATCAACAAATGTATCAAGTAATGGCGTGAACAGCGGAAAAAACGGTGGGCGCATATGCTGGTCAATAGCCGGCACGTTCTGTGACGGGATGGTTCAGGGTGATTTCGCCCAAAAGTCAGTGTCATGCATGTCCTGCGAAGTATTCAAGCAAATAAAATCTGAAGAAGGCTCAGAGCAGTTTGTCCTGCTTAAACCGGGCCAGGTCTATCAGGCTGTTAGCAGATAGAGACAGAAGCATTTTTTTCAGGAGGGAAAGGCACGGTATGTTCCCTTCTTTGATGAGCAATAGTCAGGATTTATTTTACAGCAGATGCAAACGCATCTATTGCCTACTGCCGTTTTACTTTAAAAAATTCCAAGTACCAAGTCTCACATTACAAATTAATATAAATTCACAGCAACCAAAGCCTCAAACTCCCAAAATAATCATAGCTGTTTTTTTAGATTTTATATTTGTAATTTATTGTATTTTGATGCTTGAAATTGTAATATCGAGAAAAAGTGTACACTTATTGTAAATGCTTTTAGTGTTCAGAGCATTTTTTATTTTGATGAACCTCCATAAAAAAAGGTGCAGGATTTATTCCTGCACCTTTTCTTCTTATGCACTGGTTCGCGCTCTCATGTCAGCCGATGCTATCTCTTCAGATTCACGAGTTCTACCAGGAGTTCATCTGATGTTGATATTACTCTGGAATTTGCCTGGAATCCTCTCTGAGCCATAATCATTTTAACAAACTCCTCTGCGAGATCAACATTGCTCATCTCCAGCGAGTTTGCTATTACCTGTCCTGTACCCGATGTTCCCGGTGTACCGATCAGGGCCTGTCCGGACTCAACTGACTCAGCGTAAAGACCCTTCCCTACTTTTGTGAGGCCCGTGGGCGATATAAACTTCGCAATTGCAACCTGTGCAATGCCTCTCGTCTGTCCATTGGTAAATATGCCGGTAATAATTCCATCGGGACCAATTGTAATCTCCATCATGGATCCTGAAGAATATCCGTCCTGGTCCTGGAACGCAGTGCTTGAGTCGTTACCATACTGTGTCGCTCCGTCCAGTCCTGAGCCGCCGTCTGTTGTTATTGAAGTACCAAAGTCAAAGTCAATCGCCTGTCCCGGAGCTGCAAGACCATTAAAATCAAAGCCGCCCGAAGCAAGGGGATAGGCAACCGCACTTTCCGTGTCCAGACGTCCGCTGTTGTCAAATCCGAGCGTACCCTGGGCCTGTATCTCCGTGGCTGCACTCGCTGAGTCATTCCCGTTCACCACCGAAAACCATTCCCATGTGTTCCCTGTAGCAGCAACTGCTGACTTTCTGAAGTAAAGCTCAATTACATGTCCATTCCCCAGTGAATCATATACTGTCAGGGAACTTGAGTAATTTGATGTAGAGTCAGGATTGTTTACATCAAATGCTGCAGGGATGGTCTCCCGTGAATCAAGATTGGATGTCAAGGACACATTCAAAGTCGGGTTTGGTGGACTGTTAATGGCCGCAACATTGATATCACCTATTACGTTTGTCTGTGTACCGGTCGTGTTATAGAGGTAGCCCTGCAGTTGATGCCCGCTGGGATTCACCACATCACCGTTCTTGTCCACGTTAAACTGCCCCTGTCTCGTGTAGAAGGCACCTCCCCCGTCATTGATCATAAATAAACCGTCACCGTCAACGGCCATGTCAAATACATTCGATGTATTCTCAAATGCACCCTGCGTAAATATGGGTGAAACATCAGTAAGCTGTACTCCCCGTCCCACCTGGGAATGACCGACCTGCTGACTGAGAATGTCCCCGAACGCCGCCCTGCTGGATTTGAATCCAACGGTGTTCATATTGGCCACATTGTCTCCAATAACTGACAGGGCTGTACCATGTGCGTACATGCCGCTGACCCCTGTAAATAATGAACTCATCATCGTGTGTAGCCTCCTTTATCCTATAGACTTGATATCACTAAGATTAATTTTCACACCATTATTGAGCAGAATGAAGGTGAGTCCGTCCTCGAACATGACCTCCTTCACTATACCCGATGCCGTGCTCAGTACCTGTACGGGATTCCCGGACAAATCCATGGCATTGACTTCAAATGTGTAGGATCCTTCACTCATCTGGTTCCCGAAACTGTCTTTTCCGTCCCACACATACTGCTGTGATCCTGCGCCCTGAGAAGCGCTCTCTACTGTTCGTACCAGTCTTCCAGTTCCATCATAGATTGATATTTCCACAGTAGAAGCATCGTCTGCAAGTTCATAATTAAACTCTGCTCTGTCTGTCAATTTTGAAGTGTTCCCTTCCATGCTCACTGTCTTCCCGATGAGTTCGGCGACGGAGGCATTCTGCATTGACTGTTGAAATGAAAGGACGTCATTTAAGGTAGTATTAATATTGCTCAACTCTTCCAGTGAGGTAAACTGGGCAAGCTGAGTGGTAAACTGTGTGCTGTCCATGGGGTTAAGTGGATCCTGATGACTCAGCTGCTGGAGGAGAAGATTGAGGAAATCCTCCTTACCCATTATGTTTGCTCCCATGGCACTTTTTGTGCTGTCACTGATTCCACCTATTGTTGATATGTCCATTTTACTCCTTCCTCTCTACCGTCAGCGTCAGGCAAAAATGTTTACAAGACCGCTTTGGCTGTATACTCTTGCCGGTTCATAGCTGTTATTTGAATTATTTTCACCCTCTAAAAATGAATTTCCCTCTTCCCTCTCCTGGTGTTCTTCCTGGGCTATGGAAAACTCACCAATGCTGACTCCCTCCTCATTCAACCTGTCCACAATATTCTGCATATTGTTTTCGAGCATTTCCCTGACCACCCTGTCAGCTGCGCTTATCTGAACATTTACCAGGCCTTTGTCCATACTCAAATTGATATTTAACTTTCCGAGACTTTCATGCTCAACGGCCACACCCATTCTGCTTTTGCCCTTGATCACATATATAATGCTATCAAGCGTTTCCTGAAATCCTGAGGCCCTGGATATATTCGTTGAGAAAAGATTTTCCACCGACCTGTTTTCCATGACGGTCGTAGAATTATTTATAAAGTTTACATTGGCCGTCTCCGTCTCTGCTGAGAACCCCTGAGGGAGAGTCGGCGATTGTAAAGAAATATTCCTGGCATCGTTGTTCCTGTTCATCATAGCTGCGAGCTCTGCCATCATCCTGTTGCCCGGATCTTGAGTATTTCCCTGTTTTACCTGAGAGTCCAGACCGGACGATCCTCCGCCAGGAAAATACTTCCCGTAGTTGTCAGCCTCAGTTTTTGAAACAGACTTACCAGAAAGGTCATCGAGAAATTCTTCTGCAGCATTCTCATTATCAGATATGGCCTCTAATTCACCCTCACTGGCATCACCTGCAGTAACATCACTATCGTCACCGGCAGCAATCATATGAGATACAGCCTCGATGTGAGCCGTACTGTCCACTGTAATGGCTTCATTCCCCTGACCATTTTCAGTTGCGGCATGATTTTCTGTCTGATCTGTTTCCCTGGAACGATTATCCGCCCTCTCATCGCTCTGCCGGTTCAACTCTTCATTCCTGTCATGTATAGAGCGATCATCGTCCTCTGCACAGTGTGAACAGGACGAATGAGCATCTTTTAATTCATCAGCCCGTTTCATGTCCGGTTCGGAGCGGTTATCTTTCCTGGACAACTGGTTATTTTCAGGGACTGCACGTTTTCCCTGCAATAGCGACTCAAAGCGCGATATACCGGAATCAGACCTGTTGTACAGTTTATAATCCTGCACTGTACCTTTCTGCGGAATTAATTCCAATGAAGCTAGACTGTTCTGTAAGAACTCCATGTCATGCTTAAAAGCAAGAGTCGTGCCAAATTATTTACATTCTTAACTGACTGTCCAATTTTCATAAAAGTAAGGAGGAGGATGTTATTTATTATTGCAAATATTCAAAAGGTTAGGACCTAATATTTTTTTTATAGTCTCTTTTCTGTAATGCAGCACAGCTTTGAATGCACTATCGTTTTTGGAAGAGAGACACAAATATTTTCAGCAACAGGAAAGTTTTTCCTTTCCCGGAAGAAACTTTTTTCCCACTAACGATAATTCTATCAGTCCCATATATCATGCTGATACAAAAATTGAACTTCTGATGTGTATTCAATGGTGGGATAAATTTCCATACCCCTTCCGGCTATGGAAGGAGTTCACGGAGGGGTTACTTCTGGTTTACTTCTTCAGTTTTGCGATTTCCTTTGTCAGCACTGTAGCCTTCGGGGCTTCCATCATTCCAATGACCAGTCCCGCTTTTTTACTGTTCATTTTCAGAAGAATCTGAACTGCTGTCAGATTATCAAGTCCGGAAATCCTTGATGCAGCATCTTCCGGAGGCATCGCTTCATATGCCTTTGCTACAGGTTTCAGTCTTTTATTCCCCGCTTCCTCTGCTTTTTGCAGAGACTTGTCGATCTGATTGAGAAGGTCAGTATATTTGGCTATATCCTCTTCCACTTCTTTCTTTATTGTTTTCAACCGCTCCGTCTCTTTTCTTATGATTTCCTCTTTCTGGTTCAGCTCACTGCGCTGTCTTTCAATACCACTGACAATATCTTCCGCTCCGTATGCGGTGACGACGAAAATCAGAATACCAATGAAGCTGAGAATAATTCTTTTCATTTAATTCTCCTGTAGAGAGCAAGAAAGTCGGCCTCTTTCTGTTCCGAATCCAGTTTCTCCTTTAAATCTTTTCGAATTTCCTTTTCATTTAATATTTCAAAAGCCCTTTTTTCTTTATGGGCGTCTACCAGATTATTTTTTAATGCTTCCAGTTCACTTTCACGCTGGTCGTGAACCTTTTTCTGCTCATCTATTTTCCCCTGAATGCGAGCAAAGTAATCGTAATAGGAATTTATCTTGTTTACATTCATTGCGCTATCACCGCTCTTTTCATTAAAGCACTGTACCGTATCCTTGTAGTCTTGTTCGATGGAATGCAATTTGGATTTCTCTTTATCTGCTCTGTCATGGGCCTTTTTCACGTCAAGTTCGAGTTCCTTTTTCCTGCTGTCTTTCATTTTCAGAATCTTTGATATTGTTTTATTCCTGGGCATTAACCTTCTCCATCTGATCGAATATGGCATAGAGACCCTGAAGGCTGTCCGTGAAATCGATCAAATCATTCATGTCCTGCTTCAGGTAATGCTTCAGTCTTTCGATTAATTTTATCGAATAATCAACCTTGAAATTTGATCCCTGCTTATAGGCGCCGAGATTGATCATATCCTCATATTTTTTATATATGGAAAGAGCCTCTACAAACTTGCCGGCATACTCTTTATGCCTGTCATCAATCACATGGGGCATCACCCTGCTCACAGACTGAAGGATGTCAATTGATGGATAATGATTTTCCATTGCCAGATCCCTTGAAAGTACAATGTGACCGTCAAGAACAGACCTGGACATGTCTGCAACCGGTTCAAGCATATCATCGCCTTCAACAAGGACGGTATAGAGACCGGTTATGCTTCCGCTGCTCTCCGATGTTCCCACCCGCTCAAGCAGCTTCGGCAGCAGCGCGAATACGGATGGAGTGTACCCCCGTGTTGTGGGCGGTTCGCCAACAGCAAGACCGATTTCCCTCTGTGCCATGGCAACCCTGGTCAGAGAGTCCATAAGAAGGAGCACGTTCTGTCCGCGCTCTCTGAAATACTCGGCTACTGCCGTTGCTGTAAAGGCCCCCCTTACTTTTGCCAGAGGTGCCTGCTCCGAGGTGGACACAACGACGATTGATTTTTTCAGTCCCTCCTCACCCAGATTCTTTTCGACAAATTCCCTGACCTCACGGCTTCGCTCTCCGATCAGGGCGATCACATTAACTGCCGCTTCCGAGTACTTTGCAATCATACTCAACAAGACGCTTTTCCCCACACCAGATCCGGCCATAATACCGATCCTCTGCCCTTTGCCGCATGTAAGAAGCCCGTTTATGGCCCTTATGCCTATGTCAATGGGTTCCACAATTCTCTGTCTCATGAGAGGATTCGGAGACATTCCGATAAGGGAGCATTCTTTTCCGTGCACCGGTCCCTTGCCGTCTATGGGATTGCCTGTGGCATCAATTACTCTACCGATAAGCTCATCACTCACTTTTACGGAGATACTCTTATCCTGCGGTAATACCCTGCTCCCGTGTCTGATTCCCGAGACTTCTCCCGTTGCCATCAAAATTATTTTCCCCTCTTTAAAGCCTACGACTTCGGCATCTATTGACGGGGCATTATCGGAGTATATCTTGCATGCCTCTCCAATACTGACATCCAGACCGGTTGCTTTAATAGTAAGGCCCGTTATTTCAACTATTCGCCCATACACCTTCAGGCATTCCGAATTATCAACAGCACTCATATACTCTTCAAGGTCTATATTCATCATTCCCTGATCTCTTCCTCCGCTCCGCCTCTTTCTGCACCTATCGTCTTTTCAACATTCTGTTCTTCTTCATTATTCCGCAGGGTTCCTGCCTCTGCCTTTAACTGTACACGCTCCCGTACTTTCTCAGAACCAGCAGCATTCATATCATCAACAATGTTCTGTATAAGGGAGTTAATTTCGGTGACTACCTCCTCTGTCTGACTAATCACATGTGGTCCTGTTATTGAAACGCTGGAGTCAATATCAATAATTATGTCTTCATGTATATCAGTCAGTTCAGACTTCTTCTTCAAAAAAATGTCATGGAGGGCAGGATTGATCTTGATCGTAATGGAACCCATTCTCTGCATTTTCCGCAACGCCTCTTTTACAATCGGTACCATCACCTCCGGCCCTGTCCGGATTTCATCAAGGACAATTTTTCTCGCCATGGCAACTGCAAGCCCAACAACCTGGCTTTCGACTTCAGTCACCAGATTCTCCTTAAATCTAGCGATTTCCCCAATAATATTTTCGAGTCTTTCCATGAGCGCAGATACTTTTTGCTCTCCTTCGGCAAAGCCTGCTTTTTCACCGGCCCCAAAGCCCTCTTCATAGGTCTTTCTCTGTATATCCGCGGCCTCATGCAGGATCTCTTCCTTTGTTCTCGATTCCCTTTCGTCTTCCAGCGCCGGCATGCTGTACAGTAATGCATCGCTGTTGCTGATCACCTTGTTGTTATACAATAAGTTCTTCTCCTCCTCGTCCAGCTATGACAATCTTTCCTTCATCATCAAGTCTCCTGGCAAGCCTGACAATGTTCTGCTGGGCACCTTCCACCTCTGATACTTTTACAGGCCCTTTGCTCTCCATATCTTCTTTCAATATCTGGACCGCCCTCTGTGACATGTTCCTGAATATTTTTTCCTTCAGCTCATTTGATGCAGTTTTGAGAGCAAGAGAGAGGTCCTCTGATGCAATTTCTTTCAGGATCATCTGTATTCCTCTGTCATCAATCTTCTCAAGATCATCAAAAACGAGCATCAGCTCCCGTATCGAATCTGCCAGTGTCTCATTCGATGTCTCTATTTTTTCAAGTATGCCCTGCTCCACACTCCGATCACATTGATTCAGAATCTCGGCAAGCATCTTTGTCCCTTCAAAGGATTTGCCCTCATTCCCTTTATTTATGTCGAGCTGTCCCTTGAGAACTTCCTCTATTTCCACCAGAGCACTCTCTGGAATCCTTTCCGTTGACGCAACCCTCAGGGCAACATCACTCCTCACATGCTCAGGCAATTCTGACATTATTTCTGCCGCCTGATCCGAATCCAGAAGGCACAGAATGAGGGCGATTGTCTGAGGGTGTTCAGTTATGAGAAAGCTCGATAAGATCTTCGGGTTGACCCACTTCAGAGACTCCAGCGGACTCTCTTTTGAAACCATATCGAGTATCTTTACTGCATTGTCATCTCCCAATCCTTTGGTAAGTATTTTTTTCACGTATTCCTCACCGGCAATATTGACATCACCGCTTACTACCTTCTCCAGTGTTTCCTTCAGGACACTCTCCAGTTTATTGTGATCTATCTTCTGGGTCTTTGACATGTAAGAGGAAATTTTGCCTATATCGGCGGGATCTAGTTCCTTTAATATTTCGGACGCGGCATTCTCACCTACAGAGCTGAGAAAAATTGCGGCTTTTTCCAGTCCATTCATGGCCATCTATTTTTCCTCCAGCCAGCCCTTGACTAAGCCGGCAGCCTGCCCCGTGTTGCTGTTCGCCCACTCAATCACCTTTTTCTCAAGCGGGATTTCTTTTGCCTCAAGAGGAGACGCCAGCTGGTTCTGCTCCTGAGGAACCATGCTTCCTGGGGACCCTGCCCTTACCGGTTTCGTCAATGATGTCATCAGAGGACGGATAACAAAGAGAAAAAACAGGAGTGCCACGATGAGGGGCGCGATATATTTAAGTACGCTCATGATCATCGGCATATAATCCTTTTCTATAACCATCTCCTCTACGGCCTCTGTTTCAAATGGCATTACCGTGACACTGATTTCATCTCCCCTGTCCTCGGTAAAGCCGACTGATTTCTTGACAATGTCTTCGTAATACTTGATGTCCTCTTCCGAACGTTCGATATACTTATCCGCGTTTTCACCTATGCCTTTCTGGGTAGATACAATACCGTCGATGAGAATTGCAACGGAAATTCGTTCCAGGGAAACAGGTGAATCCACAACTCTTGTAATCGTCTTGCTTGTTTCATAGTTGATCATCTCGTCCTGCTTCTGAGATTGTCCAAACAGAGATGAACCCTGTGAAGAACTGCCTCCAGGCAGGTTCGCCGTTACACCGGGCACACCACCCTGACCGCCTGACGTTGATTTTTCGGTGCTTTTCTGCTCGCTCCTTACAACAACTCCCTCGGGATCATAGGTTTCTTCAGTCCTTTCACTCCTTGTAAAGTCGAAGGATGCCGTAACCCGCGCATTTACTTTCCCTCTCCCGACAACTGGCTCAAGAATGCTCACTATCTTGGACATCAGGTTCTTCTCGAAATTATGCTGATATTCCATTCGTGATCCCGTAAGGCTCATCTCTCCATCATCACTAGGTCTTGTGAGAAGGTTTCCCTCATTGTCAATGACTGTAATGTTTACCGGATCGAGATCTTCTACACTGCTCGACACAAAGTGAACGATCCCCTGAACCTCGCCCCTGTTCAGTTTTCTGCCTTTTTCAAGAGTGACGAATACGGCGGCCGATGTATTTGGCTTGTCTTCCTGAAATGCAAAAACCGTTTTATCGGGAATGACAAGATGGACTCTTCCCTGCCGTACTCCTGAAAGTGATTTAACAGTACGGGCCAGTTCGCCTTCAAGTGCCCTCCGGTAGTTCAGTTTTGTAACAAATTCACTGGTTGTGAAACTTGTATTGTCAAATATTTCAAATCCGACCCCCCCGCCCTGTGGCATACCCTGGGACGCAAGCTGAAGCCGGAGATCGTATACTTTCTCCGATGACACGAGAATGGTCCCCGTTGATGCAAGCTGGTAGGGGATGTTCCCGGCTTTTAATTCCTCAGTTATCCTTCCTGCGTCTTCTTCTGAAAGGTTGGCGTAGAGAACCTGATAATCAGCTTTCTGGAGCCAGGTAAACAAAAGCAGCATACCTGCAATGCAAATAACAATAACCGAAAGAAGAGCGGTCATTCTGCTTGCAGGCATCGCTTTAATCTGTTGTGAAATATTATCAAGAGCAGCCATTAGGATCCTTTCTTAATCTCTGTATAATAATTTCTGCGGTCAAATCCTTATCAAAAGGGGAATTGATGGGCGTCATGCTAGACCTGCATCTTCATTACTTCTTCATAGGTAGTTATGAGTTTGTTCCTTATTTCAACCATTAACTGAAATGACATGTCAGCTTTTTCTATTGCAAGCACTGCATCGGTGATGTCACCTCCATTTGCGAGCTCATTGACAGCTTTGTCGACATTCTCCTGTACCTGGGAAACCGTGCTGAGTGCTTCATTAATGACCGCATCAAAGCTGCCTCCCGGTTCATTTTGAACAGAGGGGGACTGCTTCATTTCATCAAGATTGATGGTTTCACCGATATTTTTTACTGGAATATCAGACATTATACCCTCCCGATTTCAAGGGCTTTCTGATACATGCCCTTCGAAATATTAAATGCCCTTACATTGGCTTCATAGGCCCTTAAAGCCATCATCATATTCACCATTTCTTCAAGAACATTGATGTTCGGCATTTTTACGTATCCCTCACCGTCTGCATCAGGATGTGCGGGATCATATACAATAATCGGGGGCTTTTCCTCTTCAACGATTCCCGATACCCGTACTCCTTCCAGACCTTCTTCAGCATTCATGTTGACCGGCATTGTCTGGAATAGGACACTTTTTTTCACATAAGGCCCGCCTTCCTGAGTTTTGGTAGATTGCGCATTCGCCATGTTTGAGGCTATTGTGTTCATTCTTACACGGTGGGCCTCAAGGGCCGAAGCGCTTACTTTGAAGAGATTCATTGATTACCTCCCTCTTATTGCATTCCTGAACATTTTTATTTTAGAGTTCAATATTTTTATAGCAGCATCATGTTTCAGTGAATTTTCCGTCATTTTGGCTACTTCAGAATTTAGCTCCACATTGTTACGGTCACCCCAGGACAGATTACTTTCATGAACGATAGAACCGCTTATTTTGGCGCTTTTGCTATTACTGACGTGCTTAGGGTCTGTGGACTTAAGCTTCATTTCATTTTTCAGAAAACTCTCGAACTTTATATCCCTGGCCTTATAGCCGGGAGTTTCTGCGTTTGCAACATTAGAAGCAAGCACTTTCTGCCTCATGTTCGTGGCCTGCAGAATTTTGTGCAGTACACCGAAAGTTCTATCCATTTCTTATCACCTCATACTGTTTTCTATACCTAAATATACAAAAATCATGCCACCATGGATTCCCTGCGAACAAATATGTTTTTAGCTTATATTTTGTATAGTTAGCCCACTTTATCGAGAAGTGGACATTGTATCGGTTCCACGCTCTGATGTCATGTTCTTGACGGTACATTCTTTCACACTACAGGAAAATTTTTCCCGTATCCGTTGAGTTTATTCCGTATAGTTCTCACGCTTACTCCAAGGAGCCGCGCCGCCTTCGTTTTATTGCCATTTGTGTTTTCAAGAGTTTTCATTATCAGGTCCATTTCCATATCCTTGATGCTTCCCTTGCCCGCTGCATTCTGGGGATTGCTCCCATCCATCATGAAGTCATCAACTCCTATAGATTCATCCCGTGAAATCAGCACCGCCCTGTGGACTACATTCTCAAGTTCTCTTATGTTTCCTTTCCATGCTCTCGATTTCAGCAAATCGATAGCCTCATCACGAAAACCATGTACCTTCTTGTTGAGCTCGAGTGCAAATTTATCTGCAAAGTGCTCTGCCAGCACTTCAATGTCATCGGGCCGCTCCCTCAATGGAGGCAGTTCGATGGGGAATACACTAATCCTGAAATAAAGATCTTCCCTGAATCTCCCTTCTGTTATTTCCGTCTGCAGGTCCCTGTTTGTAGTCGCTATGACCCGCACATCAACAGGTACAGGCTGCTTTCCACCAATTCTGTCTATTTCTTTTTCCTGAAGTACCCTGAGCAGTTTTGCCTGCAAAATCGAAGACATTTCCCCTATTTCATCAAGTAAAATAGTCCCTCCATGGGCAAGCTCAAATTTTCCCACTTTCTTCTCTGCAGCCCCGGTAAAGGCACCCTTCTCAAATCCGAAAAGCTCGGACTCAAGAAGGTTATCGGGAATTGCGGCGCAGTTGACTGCAATAAGAGGTTTTTTGCTTCTCCGGCTTGATGTATGGATATACTGGGCGAGCATTTCTTTCCCTGTTCCGCTTTCGCCCAGTATGAGGACGGTCATGTCGCTTGATGCAACGTTTCCGGCTAGCTGAAGAATATTTTTCATCTTCTCGTCAGAGGAAATAATATCCCTTCCTTTATTGCGCTTCCGGGACATTATTGATTCAATCTTGCCCGTCAGTGCCTCAAAGGAAAAGGGCTTCATCAGATAGTCGCACACACCTTCTTTCATGACATCCACGGCATTTTCTACCGTTGCATAGCCTGTAATAACCAGTATTGGCAAATCCCCGAGCTTTTTCCTTGCTTCCTTAATAAAGGAGAGTCCGTCCATTTTTGGCATCTTCATGTCAGTGACAATCATGGAAACAGCATTGTTATCAAGTGTCTTCAGTGCATGAACAGGATCTTCAGCAACTATCGCTGAACATCCCATTCTGTCCACGGCCTCCTTCAGCGCTGCTCTCATCTGGGGATCATCGTCTACAACGAGGACTGAATTCATATTTTCATTCATGTTATATACCTGCTTTTTCATATAAGATTTCTGCGGATATTTCACTGTCTGATACTTTTTGTTTAGGGAAGCAGAGGTCGAAGGTACTGCCCTCACCCTCTTTTCCGAAGGCCTTGATTATGCCGCCGTGGCTCTGCATAATTTTATTGGCAATAGCAAGCCCCAACCCGGTTCCGTTATCTTTTGTACTGAAGAAGGGATCAAATATTTTTTCGATATTTTCCTGACTGATCCCGCTTCCGCTGTCTGTTACGGAAACCTTTATCCATTCTCCGTATTCCTCCATTTTTATGTTCAGTATTCCCCCGTCAGGCATAGCCTGGATGGAATTCTGAATTATGTTCATAAATACCTGCTTCATGAGTTCAAGATCCCCGCTCACTGCATCATTGGACAGTTTCTTTGAAATCTTAATTCCACGAATCTGAACAAGCGGGAAGAGCATTTTCACCGATTCTTCAACCGCTTCGGAAGGTCGTACTTCCCTGAACGAAGGCTTTTGTGCTTTTGCAAAAAACAGCATGTTCGTAAGAATATTGTTGAGGCTTTTAATTCCCGTTGAGATTCCATTTGCCATGTCAGAATGGGTTGTATTTTCCAAATCTTTTGAGAGCATGTTTGAAAAGAGCTCTATGCTGCATAAGGGGCTTCTAATTTCATGGACTATTTTCGCAGCCATTTCACCCATTGCAATTAACCTTTGATTTCTCTCATTCTGCCTCTCAAGTTCTTTCAGCCGCGTAATGTCTTTTACCAGTATTACAAAGCCCCTTTCCGCTCCTTCCGGTCCGGATATTGTAGACCGGGAAACAATTACGTCTGACACTCTCCCATCGACTGTCAGTCTCGTACCGGAATTGTTGTCTTCAATACTAATATTCAGCTGGTGAAACATTTTGTTTGTAACCCTCTGAACATCAGCACCGAGAAGTTTCTCTGCAGCCCTGTTGATAATGGTGATTCTATCTTCACTGTCGAGTACTATAATTGCTTCTCCAATGCTCTGCAAAACCGCCTGCAGGTAATCTTTTGATTCCTTCACTTCAGAAATCGCTCCGCTCAGCTGGGTATTTTTTTTCTCAAGCTCCTCTGTCAGGTACCGGACCCGTTTTTGAAGCTTTCCGTAGTATGTTTCAAGACTTTTTGATGCCTGTGTAAAGTTGTGAAAAGCTTCATTGAGTTTTACCGCTTTTTCCATTAAAACACCTCCTGAACTCTGCTCTGGAGTGTTATTTCCATCAGTTTGGATTTTGCAAGACGTCCGAAAAGAGTATCCCCGTTTTGTAATCGATCGAGAATATCCCTGGATTCCGGGTTACTAGCATCCCTTCCCACCCGGTACATCGCCCATTCGTCATCAGGCTGTCTGGCGTAGGCAAGTTTATAGTACTCAAGCGCCTTTCCCCGTTCCCCCATGGAATAGAGAATATCGGCCAGATTCGTATAGTCCTCAGCATTCCCGTCTGATTTTTTCAGTGCACCTTCGTAAAAGACAAGAGCATCCTTTACTTTGACAGATCCCCTCTGTCTCAGATCAGATATTATGCCTGCCAGCTGACCAAGATCTTCTTTTTCAATATTTTTTATCATCAGTATCTTCTTAAGTGCAGCTTCTTTCCTGTCTTCTGAAAGATAAATTCTTGCCTCGACCCTTAATACATCATCACCAGACTTTTCCGATTCCTTTGCTATGGCGATATACCTCTTGGACATTTCATTGTTCCCTATCCCGATGTTATAGTCTGCCAGGGCCACTGCTGCAGTTCCCTTCGCATGTTGAGACCCGTTCGCCACAAGCCATAAGCACAAGTCAATAAATGGCTTCCCTTCATTTCTCAACTTCCCGGCTACAGTAACCAGGAAGTCTTCTCTGCTCTCGTCAATGAGCCATTGACCAACCTGATTCCATAAATCTACGAGTTTCAAATCGCTTTCTTTCGATGAGTTTCCGGCCTTAATTACAATTCTCTCAAGCTCATCAAAGGCTTCTCGCGGAGGTTTTTTTCCGTACACAAGTTCTTTCAGCAAAGAGACTGATTCTTTTAACCGGTCTTCCTTCTTGTACAGTTTTGCCAGGACAAGAAGAGTATCTTTATACATGTTTGAATCAATATGTTCTCTTCTTATTTTTTCGAGGCTCTGCGTAGCCTCCTTGAATTTACCGGACTTTATTAATGCCAGCGATAAATGGAAGAGTGCCTGCACCTGTATTTTCGGATCTATTGAACGGGCTGCTTCCTGAAACTTGCTGAAAGCCTCATTTGTATCAGTCTCTTCCATCGCTATCAGACCAAGGCTGATAGAAGCACTATCGCGAAAGGGGCCTAAATTGATAACTGACATGTGTTTCTTTGCTTCTTCGTATTTGCCCATAATACGCATATTTTCACCCATGAGATAATACGTTTCGGGAGAGCTTCTCGGATATTTCATATCCTTAAGCTTTGCCGTCTCGTAAACTTTTTCTGCATCCCCGGTCTTCTCAAGCCTCTGCAAGGCATTGGCCATGCTATAGAGGACTTTGGGTTCATGACCAGCTTTCCTGTAGTGCTCGACAGCTTCCTGGTAAAGGCCGATACGGTAAAGACTTTCTGCCAGTCCAAAATGCGCGCTTTCGATAAATTCGGAAGATGGGAAATCTCTGATGAAAACAATATAGTCAGCCCTTGCCTCATGGTCCAGCTTCATCTGCTTGTACATCACCGCTCTTTTTATCAATGCATGTTCCTTCAATGCATGATTATTTGAGAATATATAGGCAAGCCTCAGGTACTTGACGGCATCCATATATTGTTTCGCCTTGATGTTTGCCCCGGCATAGATATAATAAAATGCCGCACGCAGCTCAACCTCCTTCGGTTCATAAGCTGGAAGCTCTTTCAGAACAGCAAAAAAATTACCTGATTCCAGAAGAGACCACATTGCTTTATATCTCTCGGGAATAAAGTCTCCTTCTGTCTGCCTGGTTACGGGCTTTTCCGGACTGGTCGTGTCAGTCACTTCCGAAGGGTCCGGGACTTCTCTTTTTTGGAGCACCGTTTCTTTCCTTCCTTCCCTGCTGATTGGTTCCTTTTTTTCAATCGACCCGTTTTCTGGTGTTTTTTCGTCTGTTTTTTCCTCTTTCTTCCCGTAGATGTCAATGACAAGCCGGCTTGGATTATCGAGGATAAAACTCTCAAGCCGTCCTTCCTTTTTTAATGTAAACCTGACAACATCCTTCTCAATACTGTATGCAACAGTCAGTTCTGCCTTTTTTACGTTAATATCCAGACCGGAAAAACGAACAGTAACTTCCTTTTCTTCCAGGATTGCCTTTCCCCTTGAAATCACTTCTTTATTCCCTTCAAACACAATTCTCAGAAAATCGTCATGGTCCCCTGCCCTGATAGCCAGCGAGTCTGATCCATCGCCCTGAACTATCGCATCTGCAATGCCCGTCAGCAGCAGCGTCGCACCAAGGATGAAGAGGCTCATTGCACGCACATAAATCATGCCCCTGTATGAGCAATAAGTGTGCCACTTCTAACTGTCCATTTAATATAGGTATTGATTCATAGACACGTCATTTATATGACGCGGGTGGCGGGTGCGCTCCCTATACTGGAGCGGCTGGATCCAACTATGCTATTTTTGCGACATGCCGTATTCTATCGCTTTTTTCTTCATCTTCTCAATGAGTGTCGTTCGATTCAGTCCCAGGAGGTTTGCTGCCTTACTCTTCACCCCTTTTGATAGCTCCAGGGCCTGAATAATCATCTTATTCTCTATCTCATCGAGCATCATGTTAAGATTCACACCATCAGCAGAGAGAGACTGTCCCTTCAAAGATCCACCCTGAGGAAGGTGCTGATCACGAATCCTGTCCGGAAGATCATCGACGGTAACGTCTTCGCCCTCTTTCAGTATCAACATTCTCTCAATAATATTTTCAAGCTCACGGACATTTCCCGGCCACATATAACTTGAAAGGGATTTCATTACTTCTGCTGAAATATGAGGCCGTGTCTTTCCCTTTCTCTTCGACATATGGGTAAGGAAATGTTCAACTAAGAGCGGCACATCACCCTTCATCTTTCTTAAAGGAGGTAATTGGAGAGGAATTACATTCAATCGGTAATAAAGGTCCTCCCTGAACATTCCTTCGCTCACCGCTTTTTCGAGGTCTCTGTTCGTGGCGGCAATTACCCGTACATCCACTTTTAACGTCTTGATCCCGCCTACCCGTTCAAATTCCCTTTCCTGGAGAATTCGCAGCAGTTTGACCTGAAGCGCGGGTGCAAGTTCTCCAATCTCGTCAAGGAAAATAGTTCCATGATTGGCAAGTTCAAAACGCCCTATTCTCGTGTTGATTGCTCCGGTAAAAGCTCCTTTTTCATGGCCGAAAAGTTCGGACTCAAGAATATCCCTCGGGATAGCCGCGCAATTAAGTGGAACATATGGCTTATTCGACCGTGAACTGTTGAAGTGTATTGTCTTGGCGACAAGTTCCTTTCCTGTACCGCTTTCCCCTGTAACAAGAACAGTGCTGTCAGTATCTGCAATTTTCTCGATAAAGGTAATAACATCCTGAATCGTCTTTGACTTTCCTACTATCTTGTCGAGGGCCCTTTTGTTTTGACTTACACCTTTCTGCAACTCTGTTTTCAGTACTTTATTTTCTTCCCGAAGTTTGGAAACACTATTTCTTCTTTTCTTGAGTTCTTTTTTCAGGCGGGCATTTTCCTCCTGCAATCTGGAATGATCAATCGCCCTTTTTATTGACAGGTATAATTCTTCAAGGTTAAAGGGTTTCGTAATATAATCAAAGGCGCCCAGCTTCATTGCCTCAACGGCAGTCTGAACAGTCGCATGGGCAGTTATTACAATTGAAGGCACCTCAATATTTTCCGCTGCAGCCTCTCTGAGAACATCAAGGCCGCTTATTCCCGGCATCATTAAATCGAGCAGAAAAAGGTCGAATTTTTCTTCTTTGAGGAGACTCAGACCCCTTTCACCGCTTGATGCAGTGACAACGTCAGTTCCCTTTTCCGGGAGAAAATCTGACAGCAATTCCCGGATTGATTCTTCGTCGTCTATAACCAGTATTCGATACATAGGACTATATTGCCATAATATGGTAACAACGTCAACAGTTTGACAGGAGAAATAAAAAGGCGGGAAATACAGGGCAGGACCTGTGTTGAAGAGAAATAAAAGTCAGCCCATGATCAGGGCCCTGTTACGCCCTTCCCTTTTCGCTTTATAGAGGGCATCATCAGCCATCTTGACCATATTGTCAGAGGAATCAATATCTTTATCCATTCCGGCAACTCCAAGACTTATTGTGACCTTTACAATTGACCCGGCATAATCATTCTCCATTGCCATGATGGCTGTCCTGAATCTCTCTGCAACAATAAAGGCGTTGTTCATTTGTGTTTCAGGAAGGAGACAACAGAACTCCTCCCCTCCATACCGAAAAAGATAATCAACGTTTCTGATTATGGACAAAACCCTGGAACTGATGGACTTTAAAATAAAGTCTCCGCATTGATGGCCGTACTCATCATTCACATTTTTAAAATGATCGATGTCAAACATTATTATGCTGAAATCCCTGTTATACCTTCTGCACCGGTCAAACTCTTCTCTGAGCTTCACTTCCATGAAACGCCTGTTATAAATTCCCGTAAGACCGTCTTTCAGGTTCATGTCCACAAGTTTTTGCTCATAGAGCGCAACTTCTGTTACATCCTGAACGTGGATAAACAAATACTGAATGACGTTATTTTCATCACGGAGAGGCCCCATAGAACAACTCTGCTGCATATATTCAAAGCCTGAATCAATGTAGCCTGATGATTTAAAAGGAAACAGATAGTGGTGGAGCTTCTGCGAGAAAAAACAGCAGTTGCCGAAGGAAAATACTGACTTGCAGCTGCGGTGGAATTTTTTATTGTTCAGGTCGGGGAAGTAGTCAAAAATGGAAGAGCCCACGATCCTGTCTGCACCGAAACCGCTGTGAAGTTCCATCCACCGGTTCCATTTCTGAACCTTCATGTCTCTGTCAAGAATGACAAGACCGATATTTATTTCGTCGAAAACCTGATTTAAAATCATTCATACTGTTCGATGAATAAACGCAATGCGTCCTTCAACCAGCTTATGGATTCCTGATCGGTAACCAGAAAAAGTAACCCGCTCACATTTCCCTTATCAAAAGTAAAGTTTGTTTTCAAAACAATTACCGTCTGACTCCCCTTATACCTGCTCTCAAGTACATCTTCATTGTAATCCGTTTCCACAATGACCCTGGGAGGAGTATAGTTCACCACATCTTTCAGCAGTTCTGCGAGCCTTCCTACACAGGCCCCAATAAGGATATTCCCGACTTCCATTAATGTTTCTCTCTCCACGATTTCCACAGGATCAGAACCAGAACCGAAAGACTCATCCTGCTGGAGCATATCCATCAATTCTTTTCCCGCTCCGGAAGAAAAAACAAGGAGTGCATCACCTTTGAACTTCCCCCGGAACTTTTGTTCAACAATGCTGATCTTTTTATACTCCTGCATATTTTCACTGAAATAGTGAGAAAGCTCTGTCATGTGCATTATTTTCAGATAGGGAACATTTAAGACAACATAGGTATCAATGACTTCTGCCAGATCGGCTGCAGCTTGTCCGAAGGCAATATTCATTATTTCCTGGAGAGTGTATGTCTCCTCGACGGTAAATATTTTCTCGGTATCAATGTACATATTAAATTACTCTGTTAAGGAGTTCGTCTACGTCTGACAGGGCAGTCAGAATATCATCTTTTTTCACCGGCTTCTTTAACACAAGACATGCGCCCAATTCCATAACTTTCATAATTTGTTTCATCTGGATATCAGCAGTTACGACAATTATGACTGCATTCCGGTCATAATTTATTATTTTCCCGATTGACTCATCCCCTGTCATAACAGGCATGGTCAAATCCATAAATGTCACATCCGGGTTTATTTCTTTATATTTATCAAGGCCTTCCTGTCCGTCTCCTGCCTCATGATACTCAAATTCCTGATCCTTTGGCATGCAGCTTTTCAGCATCTTCCTCGCAATAGGAGAGTCGTCAATAATTAATATTTTCTTTATCATTATCCCTTCTTCTTCGCCATTTTTTTCTGTTGATTATCAATATTAACTACGGTTTTTTTTTATTAATCCTTTAATATATTTTTGCATCAGAAATCCTATAGTACTGACGAAGGAAAACAGGCCGATCATGCCCGGCATTCACACTGCAATTCTTTTCACTGACACAGCAGAGAGCAAAAGACTGCGTCAGTCGGATATAATAAAAACACAATTGTTTCTGCATGAAAATCAGATGAAAACCAACCTTAAGCATTTATCAAAAAATGAATTGTCTCTGTTTATGGAAAGGCTGGGGCAGAAAACCTACAGGACGAACCAGCTTACACACTGGATATACAGAAAACATGCTACCTCCTTTGATGACATGACTGATTTTTCAAAGGCCTTTCGGGAAGAACTCAATGAAAAGGCTTTTATCAGCAACTCGAAGCTTGTCCAAAAACTGATCTCAAAAGACGGGACAGAAAAATTTCTCTTTGAACTTGAAGACGGTGAGTCAATAGAGAGCGTTTTGATTCCAAATGGCCGGGGAAAGGGAAAGTGCACTCTCTGTATCTCATCACAGGTCGGCTGCGCTGTTGGATGTAAATTCTGCGTTACCGGCAGCCTTGGACTGAAAAGAAACATGAGAGCCTATGAAATAGTCGACCAGGTCATTGCGGTTCAAAGGCATGCTGCCCAGTCTGACGAAGATGGGGGGCGCGAGGTTTCCAACCTTGTGTTGATGGGCATGGGTGAACCATTCAACAACTTCACCGAAGTCTCCATCGCTCTAAGAAAACTCATTGAGCTGATGGGAATTTCCAGGAGGAAAATTACCCTTTCAACGTCCGGCATAGTACCGGGAATTCAGAACCTTGCCGAAACCGGCCCTCCTGTGAACCTCGCCATATCATTGAACGCGACAACCGATAAAGTCCGTTCAAGTATTATGCCCATCAACAGGAAATATCCACTGAAGGAACTTATCAGGGCCTGCCGCGATTTCCCTTTATCGCCGAACAGAAGCATTACCTTTGAATATGTGTTATTGGGCAAACTCAATGACACAAAAGACGACGCTGTTCGACTTGTGCGTCTCTTAAAAGGGATTAAATCGAAAGTCAATCTGATACCCTTTAATCCTTCCTGTGATACCGGAGAATTAAGACAGCCTTCAGATAAGAGAATTGCTGAATTTCAGGACATTCTCAGAAAGGCGGGAATGACTGCAATGATCAGAAAAAGCATGGGTTCCGACATTTCAGCAGCATGCGGGCAGTTAAAGGCCGCTTTTCGCTGACAGAATTAGCCAGAAAGGTACATCAAACACAGCCACTATTCGGTCAATAGGAGCCTTTTCCCTGCTTCATATGCGTCTTTCAGTGCTGTCGGATGTTTCAAAATATCCCCCTTCTGATCAATATTCAGATAGAAAAGAGATTCATGCTCCGTAACACTTACGGTCCTGAAAAAAGCTTTTGCACAGGCTTCACCGCACTTGATGCCGATATCCTGCTTCATGCCGCCTACAAGCAGGAGAAGCCCTTTTCTTCCAAATGGGCCCGGCTCAAGAGGTTTATCCATGAGATACTTTTCACACCAGAAGCTCTGGCACCGGTCTATCATAACTTTTGCCTGTGCACTCAGTGCGAAAAAGAATATGGGTGAAGCCAGGACGATTCTGTCGGCTGCCCTTATCTCATCATAGATCATATTCATTTCATCATCAAATATGCATTTCCCCGTTTCATTACAGCCGCCGCAATCCTGACATGCCTTGATTTTCATTAAATTAAGATTGAACACTTTTACCGCCACACCGGCATCCTCGATCCCCCTGACGGTCTCTTTCAACAGCAGATCTGTGTTTCCGTTCCTTCTCGGACTTCCCATAAATACAATAACGTTCATTTTTGATCTTTTCATGACTTACCCTCGCGGCCGGGAGCCGCTCTATAAATTTACCTATGAAGAACAGTCCATCCGACCTGGAGGAGGAATCCCAAATTTCCTCATTGAAAGACAGACACGGTGCTCTTTATATGAACTCTTAACTAGTTTAGCAGATAATTTTTACGAATGAAATAATTGGAGGCGCTGTTGCGATGAAAGGGGAAAAGACAGCACAAAGAAATTTCACGTTTTTTCTATAACTCTGACAAATGTACTGACC
>CALZGI010000185.1 GCA_945786855.1 Thermodesulfovibrionia bacterium
CCTCAACTCGAGGGCTTTCTCAACGCACCGTCTACTACCCTCGTGTTTGTTTCGTTCAGAAAAGTTCTCCATGCGGGTTCCTTTCAGAAGGTAACTGTGTGGGAACCGAATAAATAATGAATAAGTACCAAATAATAAGCGACAAAATACAAATAAATTCGAAATACGAAATTCAAATATAAAAAATAGTGGTTCCCGGGGTTTGAAGCTTTGCTCATTGTACATTAATATTTGTTTGTCATTTGTTATTTGTTTTTTGAAATTTCAAATCAAGTTTTAAGTGTGAAATTATCCTTATATGAATGACATTGGATTAAAAGCGGAAGACAGGGTCCTCATTCTCGGCGCCACCGGCTTTATCGGGAAACGGCTTGTCAGGGAGCTCGCCCGGGAGCACATAAAAATGCGTATCCTGGCCCGCACACCATCAAAAGCGGAAGGGATAGTCCCCGAAGGCGCAGATGCCGAAATAGTGAAGGGCGACCTAACAGAGAAGAAGAGTTTGGAAGATGCACTGAAAGGCATCCACTCAGCATATTACCTGGTTCATTCCATGGGGGGCAAGAGCCTTCTGAAAAATACCGAATTTGCGCAGATGGACAAAAAGGCGGCAAAAAACTTTGTTGCCGCCTCTGATAAAGCAGAACTGAAGAGGATCATTTATCTCGGCGGCCTGGGAGAAAAAGGGGAAGGCCTCTCTGAGCATCTGCAGAGCCGTGCGGAGGTTGGGAACATTCTTGCTTCGGGAAAGGCATCGGCAACTATTCTTCGCGCCGCCGTTATTATAGGTGCGGGGGGTGCATCCTATGAAATGCTCCGCTATCTTGTGGAACGGCTCCCGGTCATGACCTGCCCCCGGTGGATCAGGACAAGGATTCAGCCCATTGCCGTGCAGGATGTTGTCCGCTACCTTTCCGGATGCCTGAAAAACCCTGAAACAGCAGGACAGACCTATGATATCGGCGGGCCTGACATACTGACCTATAAATCAATGATGGAAAAGTATGCTGAAGCAAGGGGGCTTGCGAAAAGGATAATCATAGACCTGCCCTTTATCACCCCCTCACTTTCCGCCTACTGGGTAGACCTTGTGACTCCCATTCCGTCAGGGATCGCCCATCCGCTCATCGAGGGGATGAAAAACGAAGTTATCTGCAAAGACAACCGTATCGATGATTTTGTCCCTATTGAAAAAACCTCCTTTATGGATGCCGTCAAAATTGCTTTTTCAGAAGAAACAGGGGGCCCGGGCGTATCCGGTTTCTGAATGAAGATAGAGCACTCGGTTTTCATAGAGGCTGATATGGATACTGTATGGAATATCTTTACTGACCTGACATGCTGGAAGGAGTGGAGTTCAGTGCTCGGAGAAAGTTCGTCAGAGGAGGACAGGCTGACTGAAGGCAAGAGGTTCAACTTCTGTATTCGTCCTTTTGCATTCCCTGTCCATGTTGAACCCGTTGTCGAGGAAGTTGTCCCCGGGGAACGTATCATATGGGCAGGGGGGAAATACGGAATTCATGCGCGTCATGAGTTTATTTTCAGGAAATCGGATACCATGGTTCAGGTGGTAAGCAGGGAATTTTTCACCACCCGCGGTTTCAAAAAGCTCCTGTTTCATCTCCCGAAAAGAAAGCTTCATACGCTTTCAATCAGAATGCTCAATGAACTGAAAGAGGCTGCGGAAAAAACCTAAAAAAAACTGTTTGGCAATGGAAGAAAAGATAAAACTTGGAATCAGCTCATGCCTTCTCGGAGAAAACGTCCGCTACGACGGAGGACACAAGCTCGATCACTATTTCACCGACACGCTCGGCAAATATGTTGAATGGGCACCCGTATGCCCGGAGGTGGAATGCGGTCTGCCGGTACCCCGGGAGGCCATGCGACTGGTGGGCACGCCCGAGTCACCCCGTCTGGTCACCATCCGTACCCGCAAGGACCAGACGCCAGGGATGGAAAAATGGGCAGCGAAGAGACTGAAAGAACTGGAGAAGGAGGACCTCTGCGGGTTCATTTTTAAGAGCAAATCGCCAAGTTCCGGCCTGAGGGGCGTAAAAGTGTATGGTGACTCGGGAATGCCGGGCAAGAAAGGTACAGGGATATTTGCAGCCGCCTTTGAGAAGCACTTCCCGATCATTCCCGTCGAGGATGACGGCAGGCTTCATGACCCCAATCTGAGAGAAAACTTTATTGAAAGGGTGTTTGTCTTCAGACGCTGGAAAAAATTCCTTTCAGAACGAGCCGACAGGGGAGGCCTGGTGTCCTTTCACACAGACCACAAACTGCTCCTCATGTCCCACAGCCAGAAGCACTACTCCCTTCTAGGACGTCTTGTAGCTGGAGCAAAGAAGGGAAAGAAAGAAGAAATATTCGGTAAGTACATTACGACACTCATGGACGGGCTGAAGCTTATTGCAACAGTAAAAAAGAACACGAACGTACTCATGCACATCCTGGGATACTTCAAGAATAATCTGTCAGCCGATGAAAAAGCCGAACTCCTCGAAGTCATTGACCACTATCATAAAGGCCTTATCCCTCTCGTGGTACCCGTGACCCTGATTAATCATTACGTCCGAAAATATGCCGAGCCCTATCTCAAAGGGCAGCACTACCTGAATCCTCATCCCCTTGAACTTATGCTGAGAAATCATGTGTAGTAGGGGCAGGTCCCCTGTGCCTGCCCATATCGAGGTTCAACCTAGATATGATAAAAAAAGGACAGCACTGACAGATGCTGTCCTTCATTAGATTATTCAGGATTAAACAGGAGATACTACTTTGCTTTCTCGACCCCCTCTTTCAGCACCAGGCTGAACCGCTCGTGCTGAAAGGAGTGTATAGTCGGGAATTTCGCGTAGAGCCATCCCCACTCCCCTGTTTTCGGGAACAGTTTTTCCCCGTCCTTCATGACTGCGACACCGACGGAAGGGTTTACTGTTTCGTTCGAAGATGATGTAATTACCGTTCCGCTCATCTTGAAGTTCGGGAGGAAGGGACCTACCCTGACCGTTAAATCTGAATCGGGAATCTTAAGATCATCACCGATGCTCACGGTGAACTCCTCTTTTTTATTCTCTTTCTTGTCCTCAACGATGATGACCACCTGAGACCAGTGCTCTTTAACATCGGGCGGTGTAACTACTTGGAATTCGGTCTTTTTGGCAGTTCCCGTCACCCCGTGTCCCTGTGGATCTGCTGACTGGTCTATGATAGGACCCTGAGGCATAGGGCTTTTTTTCGCTGCCGGCGGCTCTTCCTGTTTCTGGCATGCCCAGAGGGAAAAGATCATCAGTACTGCTGACATGACTATAAGAAGTTTTTTCATATTATTCCTCCTGATATAATGTTTATATTCCGGTAAAGCTCCTGCACGTAACCCGGTCTGAGAATAATGGCGGAGAGGGAGGGATTCGAACCCTCGGTAGAGTTTGACCCCCACAACCGCTTAGCAGGCGGCTGCCTTCAACCGCTCGGCCACCTCTCCAGGCCTAAAAAGCAATGACCGGATCAGGTATCCACTCCGGTCAAATCCCCAGCTCGCATACCTTTGAATATTACCCAATCATGGTTTGTTTTGTAAACCTTCGAACGTTATTCGACATTTGCGGAGAATAATGCAGGGAAGATTTAAGGGCCCTATTTTAAGACCCTCTCTAAAATTACAAGCAGGCACTCTACCAGATATCCCTGTCTAACACATTCAGGACAGTCAAGGGTCCCGGAGAACTCTACTTGTTATCGATTAGCTTTTTAATGGTACTCTTCAGCTCACCAAGGTCAGATGATTTAACGATATACGCTTCAGAAGCCCAGACTGCAAAGTCGTCCCTGTAGTCATATGCTGTTGACATGATAATCGGGATGTCCGGGCGCTTCTCTTTCATCTTCCGTAAGAGGCTTATCCCGTCAATATCCGGCATAAGTATATCCAGGGTCACAATATCCGGGTTTTCCCTCTCAAACATTTCAAGGGCATCTTTCCCCGTGCCTGCAATTACAATATCATATCCTTCTTCCTCTAACTCTTCCTTATACAATCGCTGGATATTGGTATCATCATCAACAATCATCAGTTTCATGCTCTCTCCTCCCTTCCTTGAATGGCGATGCATTAATATTATTCCTGTTTATAATACATTATAAAGGTGCTGCCCGTCCCCCAAACATCAGGAATCCTCCACAGGGAGATAGATCTTAAAAACCGTTCCGCCGCCCAATGCGCTCTCCACCTTAATTTTACCATTGTGTTCCTGGATAATTTTATGGGTCACCGCAAGTCCGAGACCGGTCCCCTGCTGCTTTGTTGTAAAAAAAGGATTGAAAATATTTTTCAGATCCTCGTCCTTAATCCCGCATCCCGTATCCGTAAGCTCAATAACCGCTTCATTATTCTCCACCCTCGTTCGAACAGTGATGGCCCCGCAATCGGTCGCCTGTGCCGCATTCGAAACTATGTTCAATATTGCCTCTTTTATTCTGTCAGGGTCAATAAGCGCTAATATGGGCACTTCAGAGAATTCTTTATCTACCCTGTTATGCTTTTCTTCCATCTCAGGAGTAACAAAATCGACTATATTGTTCATCAGGGCATTAATATCAACGCGGGTCTTATTAACCCGGGAACTTTTCACAAAACCCAGGATCTCTTTTAAGATATTTTCGAGTCTGGTCACTTCATTCACGATAATCTTTGCGTATTCCTGAATATCTCCGTGGAGCTTTTTTTCAAGTCTTCGGGCAAACCCGCCAATGGAGATGAGAGGGTTTCTTATTTCGTGGGCCACTCTCGCGGCAAGTTCTCCGAGCGCAGCCATTCTCTCTGAATGAATTACCCTCTCACGAAGATTGCGAAGTTCCGTGACGTCACGGGAAATATGTACCGTCCCCACAAACTTCCCTGAAGAATCAAATATCGGAGAGTTGGAGACCACAAAGGTCCCTTTGAGATAAGGATCTTCAAGCTCACCTACAAAGGGCTTTTTCGTTTCTACTGATTTAAAGTGAGGGCACATGTCCCAGGGCTCATCCTTTCCATGAAAGATCTGAAAACACTTTTTCCCGATTATGTCTTCTTCCGGTTTCCCTATTTTATCGATCACCGCCTGATTTACACGTCGAATGACCAAATCTTCATCAGTATAGTAAACCATGTCTGATATTGATTCAAAAATATTTTTCAGTTCAGCCTGGGCAAGGGTTACATTTTCAAAGAGCCTCGCGTTCTCGATGGCCGATGCAATGTGACTCGAAAATCCCATAAGAAACTGAAGGTCCTCATCTTTAATCGGTCTGCCTGTAAAAAGATTATCAACCCAGATCAGACCTATTATCCTGTCTCTCGAAATAAGAGGAACAACCCCGAATGAATCGGCCCCGAGCATCTGAATGAGGTATGGAGTGACTAAAGGCTCTGTTCTGGCACTATGAACATTAAAAGGTCTTTTTTCCCGAACACACCGGGAAAGAACACTGTCCTCCTGGATTTCCACACTCAGGCGCTGACTGAGCTTGTCAAGATGAGAATCAAGCAGGACAGGGCCGCTTTCTATTTCTTCAATAATTGCACCCAGGCTCTTTCCTTCCATGGACAGCCATATATTCTTTGCCTCTTCAGGGCTGGCAGGACCTACCCCCATTTTCCCCTGAAGCACCTGCTTCGATTCATCCAGAAGAAAAAGGATGGCACGGTTAAATCCCAGTCCGTCTCCCATGGTAACAACAGTAAGGACCATCTTAAGAAGCTTGTCTAACTCGAGAGTGCTCCTCACAACAGAATTGATGAAGAATAGTCTCGACAGTTCCTGGTTTTTCCGGATCAACTCCTTTTCGACCAGTTTTTTTTCCGATATGTCCCGGGATATGCCGCTTATCCCCGTCACCTCCCCAGATGAATCAAGGATAGGCGAAAGAGTGAGACTGACCTCGATCAGTCTGCCGTTCCTGGTCTGCCTGATCGTTTCTAAATTCCGCAGTGTTTCCTTCCGCCCTATCTGGCACATAAAATCTTTCTCTTCTTCTTTCAGGAAGGCAGGCACCATGGGGAGAAATTTCCCAAGCACCTCATCTTCGGCAAAGCCATAGATATTTTCAGCTCCCGTGTTCCACGACGTGACAAGCCCTTCAGTATCTGATGTAATAATTGCATCGGCAGAGTCATCGATAAGGCTCTTCAAATAGTCTTTCGTCTGTGAAACCTCTTTTTCCTTCGTTATCTCGGCCCTGTACAGACGTGCATTTTCGATGGCTATTGAAGAAACAGAAGCGAAGGTCATCAGGGACTTCATGTCATCCCGGGTAAAAACGGTCATTCCCCACTCATCTTTTTTGTCATAAAGGCCCAGGGTGCCGATCACTTTGTTCCCTATGGAAAGGGGGACACATATTACAGACGTAGCATCAATGTGCGGTACACGCAGGTTTTCAGGCATGCTGGAAGTATCGTCTATTAACAAAGGTTCGCCTTTCTCTGCTACGTATCCCGCTATCCCCTTTCCCATCTCGAGACTCATTTCCTGCTTTATCTCGTCTCGCAGCCCATAGGACGCCTTAATCACAAGATTGTTCCCCTCAACAAGTCTGAGAATACACCCCGTGACATTAAAGACTTTTGACACTTCCCTGCATATATACGGGAGAAGGTCATCAATATTCAATATGGAAGTTATAGCTTTGCCGATTTCATGTATCACCTGCAGCTCATCGAGCTGAGTTTTTACATTCCTGTACAGATCGGCATTGCGAACTGCGGCGCTCAGATTGTGAGAGATGATCGTGACAAGATTGATTTCATCTTCAGTATAAATATAGGGCGCCCGTGTTTGAAGCATAACCATGCCGGAAATATCGCTATTTCTCATAATCGGAACAGCGAGCAGGGAAGAAAGGTCTTCTGCTTCCGGGTTCATAATTCCCCTTATGCGGGGGGTTTTTCTCGTGTCCTCAATGATAAGGGGCTTAATTTCCTTAAACATCTCGTGAATGGCCCCATCATCGTCTTTGATGCAGAACACGTTCACAGACTCTTTGGTCACACCACTTACTGTTTCTATGCAGATTACCTTTCTGTCCGGTTTCAGGAGACAGATTGAACAGACATCTTTATTCAGAGAGTCTACGAGCACATGAGATATAGAGTCAAGAATATCCCGCAGCTCAAGCGTTGAGCTGGCAATATTGCTTACTTTTGCCAATATTTCTCGCTCTAAGGATCTATCCATTCCCCGATTTCTCTTGGTTATCCCGGCATTGTATAAAGGTTAGAATACTCCGGCGCTTTTCTTTCGTCCATGAGAATCAACTTCCCTTCACAGTTTCTCTATCAGGAAAATGAGTTCTTTCAAGGTGACATGCTACCAGGGGCAGAGTGCTCTTTCCCGATCACCGGCAAACTGCCCCGCCCCGGCCGGAAATCGTTGTTCCCTGTCTTATATCTCTGCTTCCCTCAAAAATTCTGCCGCCTCTTCAGGCGGTGTAGGGTTAATATAAAAGCCTGATCCCCACTCAAAGCCTGCAATTTTTGTAAGCTTGGGGATTATTTCAATATGCCAGTGATAATAGTCATTGATTTCATTTTTAAACGGTGACGTATGAATCATAAGGTTGTAGGGAGGCATATGGAGCACCTTATCCATCTGCTGCAATGTTCGTTGCAGAATTTCAGCCAACAGCGTGAAATTACCGTCCGGCAAAAAACTGGACTCATGATTCTTGGGCAGGATCATCGTTTCAAAAGGAGATCGAGGGGCAAAGGGGGCGATGGTGATGAAGTCATCATTTTCCGAAATGACTCTCGTTTTATCTCCCTGTTCCTGGTGTATAATATCACAGAATATACACCTTTCCTTATATTTATAGTACTGATTTGCCTGGAACAGTTCTTCCTCCACAAGATGGGGAACAATGGGAAGGGCAATCAACTGGGAGTGGGAGTGTTCAAGGGACGCCCCTGCCTGATCACCTTCATTCTTGAATACAAGGACATATTTAAAGCGGGAATCTTTCTTGAGATCGGTGATTCTTTGATGAAATGCCCAGAGCGCGTCTTCTACTGATTTCAGCGGCATTGTTGACAGCGTCAGGCTGTGATCGGGGCATTCGATAACTACTTCATGGGCACCAACGCCGTTCATCTTGTCAAATATCCCTTCACCTACCCTGTCAAGCTTTCCTTCTACATTTAAGGCCGGGAATTTGTTGGCCACAACTCGAAGCGTCCAGCCTTCAGTATCAGGTTTCTCTCCGTTGTTCCTGAATGCAAGGATTTCAGGTGGTGTTGTGTGTTCGTTCCCCTTGCAGAAGGCACAAAACCCTCCTTTTTTCGGAGACACCCTCATCCCGAAATCAGAGGGCCTTTTCCCCCTCTCAACTGAAATAATAACCCATCTTCCGGAAATGGGGTCTTTTCTTAACTCAGGCATCCATACCTCCTGAACAGTTCAAAATTAATAAATCATATTTTAACTTAACGGAACAATAGGATTACAACATTAGGCACTAAAACCATTTTTTCATTACAGTTTATTACAGATAAATGAAGAATCCCTCTTTCGCACTTTATTTTGTAAAGTTTAAATTTTTTATATTATATCATTAAGTAAGCTATAATTTTCCCATGAAATCATCATTTCATGCACGACCATTGAACGGGCCTTTCGATGACCCGGGTCTCTATGTACGGTTTATCAGGGAAGGAAGGTCAATGATGTTTGACCTGGGGTTTACGACCACTCTTTCACCACGGGATATCCTCAAGACATCAGACATCTTCGTTTCCCATACACATGTAGATCATTTCATCGGCTTCGACAACATTTTAAGAGTCAGCCTGAAAAAAGAAGGGCCCATAAGGCTTTATGGTCCTCACGGTTTTATTGATTGTGTAGAAGGAAAACTGGGAAGTTACACATGGAACCTGATCAGGGATTACCCCCTTGAGATCGAGACCACGGAAATCCGCGAGCACACCTTAATAAAAACAAGATACCGGGCTAAAAACGGCTTCGTCCGGGAAGACCTGGGGACAGAGCCTTTTCATGACACCATACTGAAAGATTCTTTTTATTCAGTTTCAGCAGCAATCCTCGATCACCAGATTCCATGTCTGGCGTTCAGCCTTGAAGAGGACTATCATATTAACATTGACAAGTCAAAGCTCAACGCCCTCGATCTCCCTGTCGGCCCATGGCTGGGAGAATTGAAAAAGGCCATTCGGGGGAACAAAAAAAACATTCCCCTTGCCGTGAATGGGAAGACCTATCCCCTTTCAGAACTCACAGGGATAGCGAATATTACCGCCGGTCAAAAATTATCCTACGTTGTGGATGCAATTGGAAGTGATGAAAACATCAAGAGGATAAAAAGACTCGCAGAGGGCTCAGATGTTCTTTATATAGAGGCCTATTTTCTGGACGATGACAGGAAGCAGGCAAAAGACCGCTACCATCTCACTGCACGGGAAGCGGGAAGAATCGGGAGGGAAGCCGGTGTCAAAAGGATTGAAACGATTCATTTTTCACCCAGATATATAAGCACTCCTGAAAAACTTATTCAGGAAGCCTATGATGAGTTTAATAAAGTAAAATAAGAAATTAAATTTTTATTCACAGGATTTTTTTGCTATACTGGGTTTAAACAATTAACAGAATTCGAAGGAGGAATGCCCATGAAAATCGATCTGGAAGGGACTCTCATTAAAATGACCCCGGAAAATGACCAGGAAAAAACAGAGCTGAACCAGCTGTGGACTATCATAATCGGCTGTGTAAACGAGGGGAAAAAACTTGTGCCCGTCGGACAGTATATTCCGGGATCAAAAGAAGTGGCCACTTTTAATATAGAGTAGGGGTAATTCAAGTCGGAGCGACCCTCAGCGGAGACCCGCTCCGGGAATTACCCCTACTTTTCCTGCAAAAAAACTATTTATTCAACTTTCTCAAATTGGTCCTTTGAAGCACCGCAGACAGGACAAACCCAGTCATCGGGGATTTTCTCAAAGGGGGTACCCGGCTCAATGCCCCCATCAGGATCTCCCTCTTCCGGATTATAGATATAACCGCATACTTCACATCTCCACTTTTCCATTCAATTCCTCCTTTTTGAAATTTTTAAGCCAGCTCATATTTTCAATATGACCTTAATCCAGCTAGACACGTCATACAGGATACATGTTAAATCAAAAAAAACGAAAAGACAAATAAATTTCTTTCTCTGATTATCTCTGCAGCTGCATATCCGGTTTTCGGCCCTGATTTATCTATACTGCCCCTTCCCCCTTGAGAACAACCCGGACAGTTTTGAACAGGATCACTATGTCGAGCCACAGATTCCAGTTCCTGACATACCACGAATCAAGGGCAATTCTGTAATCATAGCTTGTATTGCTTCGCCCGCTTACCTGCCACAATCCGGTCACTCCGGGCGTGACGCCAAAGCACAGCTTGGCCTGCTCCTTGTAATACTCATCGATCTCCCTCTTCGTCACAGGCCTGGGGCCGACAAGGCTCATGTCTCCCTTGAGAACATTGAATATCTGCGGCAGTTCATCCAGTGATGTTCGCCTCAGAAATCTTCCGACCCGCGTTATCCTCGGATCACCGGAAAGCTTCCAGCGATGATTCCATTCATTTCTCGCCTCGGGACTGCTTTCCAGCAGATTGTTGAGCCGTTCCTCGGCATCTTCGTACATAGTCCTGAACTTGTAACACTTAAATGGCTTATCTTTTTTGCCAATGCGCATCTGATAGAATATTACAGGCCCTTTCGAAGTAATTTTGATGAGCAGCGAAATTATAATCATCGGCAGTGATAAAAGGCCAAACAGAAGACAGCTTGCCAGGATATCAAATATTTTTTTAATGAGAATATTGACCGGCTGGGCAAGGTTGTTTTTCACTTCAAGACCGATGGCCTGCTCCTGAAAAAAGTGCTGGAGGTTCGTTCCGAGGACGGTAATGCCAAAGAGATCAGGGATCAACAGTATATTCTGAGCCTTGTGCTGGAGTTTGTTTATGAGAGAGATGAACTTGTTCTTTTCACACCCGGGCATCGCTATCACAATGTTTTCAATGCCGCACCGCCCGATATATTTCTGCGCTTTATCCACACCTGCATGTATTTTAATTCCATCGATCGTTCCCCCTATCTTCTCCGGGTCATCGTCGAGAAACCCGACAACATTCATCCCCAGATTTGAATCCCTTTTCAATGCGGTCAGAATCAGTTCCCCCGTCTTTCCTGCACCAAGAATAAGCACTTTGCTTTTCATCAGACCGGCAAAAAGAGATATCTTTTTTACATTAATCCTGATCAGCGGGAACAGCGGGATTGCAAGAATGCCCATTAATACCAGGACCGTCCTCGATACCTGCTCACCTGTTTTGCCCAGAAAAAGGATGGAAAATGTGGCAAGTGTCGAAAAAAACACAACCTTCCAAAGCATCTTCACTTCGTCCCAGAAGGAGAATCTTTTTGTGTACAGCCCCTCGTACACGAAAAAAAAGAGCCATACAGGGAAGATCCACCAGAAAAAGGAAACATCCCGCGGAGGAGTGGCCGGAAACTCCAGGAAATAGGGCAATACATTTTTCCTTAATAATATTGCACTCTGCAGGGCAATAAAGATAGATATACTGTCAATAATGAGCAGAAAAATAATGCCTAAATTCTTTTTTATCATCGGTTCTGAAATATCGTTTAAATGCAACACTGCACGAAAAGCGAATCATAAGCTAAGCTATTTTAGAGATTATATGGCAAATAGGTCAATAAAATCCGGGCATGGACATTCATTTCTTCTGCAGGCCGGAAGATTATGGAAATTCAGGCATCTCCATGATAAACTGATGCAATGATATACCTTAACAATAGGCTGGTTCATAACAGAAAGGCTTTGATCTCTGTTTACGATCACGGGTTTCTCTATGGTGATGGAATTTATGAGACCATGAGGGCATACAAAGGGACCGTATTCATGCTTGACGAGCATATTGAGAGGCTTTTTCGTTCCGCCTCCATGATCGGCCTCACAATCAAGAAGAAGCGAAGGGAAATAAAAACCGCCGTTTACAAGACGCTAAGGGCGAACAGGGTGCACGAGGCTGCAATCAGAATCACCATGTCCAGGGGGCCCGGATTGACGGGCTTGGACCCTGCTCTGTGCAAAAAGCCCACCTTCGTAATATTTGCTCACCGATTTAAGCCCTATCCTGCCCGTTCCTACCAGAAGGGCATGAAAATTATCATCTCCGACACACGACGCAATTTTAGAAAGGCCGTTGATCCCCGGATAAAATCACTCAATTTTCTGAACAATATCCTGGCAAAAATAGAGGCAATAAAAAGTAATGCCAATGAAGCAGTTATGTTGAACTACAAGAATTATCTCGCAGAGGGGACGGTATCGAACATATTCTTTGTCCGGGACAATATTCTTCATACGCCCTCCCTGAGTGTCGGCATATTAGATGGCATAACAAGGAGGATACTTCTGGAGCTTGCACAGGAGTTAAAAATAAAGACAAGGGAAGGGAAATACCGGGCTGAAGATATATTCAGTGCACAGGAAGTGCTTATTTCAAACACAACCATGGAGGTCATGCCCGTTTCTCACGTAAACGGGGAAAAGACGTCCAAGAGTCCCGGACACATCACAAAAGAGCTGCACCGTGCATACAGAAAGAACGTTTCAACCTATATAAAGGGAGCGCTGAATGACTGACATTGCCAGATTCATAGACCACACGCTGCTCAGGCCCGATGCAACTGAAAAAGATGTAATAAAGCTTTGTGATGAGGCAGGCACATATAATTTTCACGCTGTATGTATACACCCTTCATTTGTTAGTACGGCCAGAGAAGTCCTGTATCAGTCTCACACTAAAATAGCAGCAGTCATTGGGTTTCCCCTTGGGATGACCCTGACCAGGGTAAAAATATATGAAGCCATGGAAGCAGTAACAAAGGGGGCCGGTGAGCTTGATATTGTTATCAATATCAGCAATGCCATATCTGATAACTGGTCATCAGTTCAGGACGAAATAGCAGATATAATCACTGCAACCCCGGACGTATTGCATAAGATAATAATTGAAACCTGTTACCTTTCCGAAGGCAGAAAGAAGAAGGCCTGCACGGCAGTCATGAATGCCGGGGCCGAATTTATTAAGACTTCAACCGGCTTTGGCCCTTCGGGGGCACAGGCAAGGGATGTTGAACTGATTCATTCAGTAACGGAAGGCAAGATAGGCATCAAGGCTGCGGGAGGGATAAAAACTCTGGCTGACACAAGGGCATTTATTCATGCAGGGGCAACAAGGATCGGCACAAGTTCAGGCATTGATATTGTGGGTGAAGAACAAAAACGCAAAAGCGAAAAAGAGCAGTAGTGCAAAAGTTCGGTAGAAAAAGACTCAGAGAGGCAATTCATTGAGAGTCAGGCTTGCCAAGACAGCAGGTTTCTGCATGGGGGTCCGACGGGCAATGAACATTGTCCTTGACGCAGCGAACAGAAAAAAGGGGGATTTATATACCTACGGCCCGCTTGTTCACAACCCTCAGGCAGTGGAGATGCTTCAGCAGAAGGGGGTCGAGGTTCTGACCGACGATTCTGTATCGAACGCGACGGTAATATTAAGAGCCCACGGGGTAGCGCCGGAAGAGCGAAAAAAAATAAAAGATGCAGGCAATATCATATGTGACGCAACATGTCCCCATGTTGCGCGGGCCCATGCCATTTTAAAAAAGGAAATTAAGGAAGGGTACTCTGCAATTATCATCGGCGACAAAGGCCACGCCGAAGTGAACGGACTGCTTGGACACGCAGAAGGGAAAGGGATTGTCGTCGAAAACATGGCTGATGTTGAAGCCCTCCCGGAAATAGACAGGGCCTGCGTGATTGCACAAACTACTCAGGACAGGAATGTTTTTCTGCAGCTTGTCGGAAAAATCAGGGAGCAAATAGAGGAAATAAAAGTATTTGACACCATCTGTGATTCCACCAGCGTGAGACAGAAAGAAGTGCTGGAACTTGCAAGTGAAGTAAACGCTATGGTGATCGTTGGAGGGAAAAACAGCGCCAATACGAAAAGACTCTATGAAATATCGTTATCAACAGAGACCCCATCATTTCACATAGAAGAAGAAGACGAACTGGACTATCTCTCCCTCGAAAAGTATGAGAATATCGGCGTTATGGCGGGAGCATCGACGCCAAACTGGGTAATCATCAAGGTAATTGACCGGATAAAAAACCTCCTGAAAAAAAGGAAAGGAAGGTTATTCCGCTTTTTTGAATCAATCGGGGAATTTTTCGTCGAAAGCACTCTTTACCTGAGTCTGGGCGCTGTCAGCATGTGTTATGCCAGCCTCGTATTTCAGGGGGTAAAACCTTCCGGCATGATTCTGTTGATTGCGTTCTTTTATGTATTTGCCGTGCATACATTTAACAGATACAATGAACGATTAAAAGATGAATTTTCTGACCCCGCACGGAGAAGGTTTTTTAAGGATTACGGGAAAATACTTATCATTTCAGCAATAATGGCCTCACTTGCAGCCCTTTCGTTGTCATACGCGCTCGGATTTATTGATTTCGCTCTCCTGCTCTTTTCCTATCTGATGGGCATTTTTTATACCATCAGAATCGTGCCTGACAAACTGCAGCACCTCATTAAATATAAAAGATTGAAAGATCTGCCGGGCTCGAAAGATTTTCTTGTATCATTTGCATGGGCATGGGTAATAGTGCTGATTCCAATGGTAAGCCGGGAAATATTTTTTTCATACTCTTCTCTGTCCATATTATTATTTGTATTAGTAACTGTATTTATACGGTCCGTTGTCTTTGATATCCTGAGCATTGAAGGAGACAGGATAATAGGAAGGGAGACAATCCCAATACTCATAGGCCCCCGCAGATCGCAGGCCATGCTTGTCATTTTATCGACAATCATCGGCATATTCATGATTATTTCGTCTTTCTTTGAGCTCATTCCTTCTCTCGGGTATTATTTAGTGTTATCACCCTTTTTTATGGTGGTCTGTTTTTTTGTTTTTCAAAAGAAACATATTCAGGTGAGCACATTCTTCGAAGCAATGATTGACAGTAATTTTGTCCTCATGGGTATTATCAGTTACCTGTGGGAATTACCATAACCTCTTGATACATTGGAACAATGATGACTCACAGAGCCCACAACCTGCATCCCTGTCATCCTGGACCCAGCATCTCTATTCACTTGATCCCCCCCTGGCGTCTCATCGGCAAGTCCAATATCGGTATTGGCTGACACACAATCAGGAGTTGATCAACACATTCCAGACCCATGAGGATTATGAATAATTTCACTAAAAACATTTTCCTTGATTTTTGGAGCTAAAGAAGTAATAGTTAATGGCCGATAAAGAGATATCGGATAAAGGGGAACAGATACCCCAACCCAAACATTGAACATTTTTTTATCTAAACCTCTATTTTCAGGAGAGTGCTATGGGAAATAATAATAACCACAAAAACGCAGAAGAACAAGAGAGCATGGACAGCCTGTACCGGGACATTGTTTCATCGACAAACACGCTTATCTGGCGCACTGATGCAGAAGGCCGCTTTACATTCCTTAACCCTGCATGGGGAAAAAACTACAACTACAGTGATGACGAAATGCTCGGAAAGCCTTTCTCTGAATTTCAGGTCGCCGAGGCAGCAGAACACTATATCAATGCATTCAGAAACTGTCTCATCGGAGAATCAATCATCGGACATGAAACAACCTTCTTTTCTAAAAACGGTGATGAAGTCTGCCTGACTATCAATTTGATCCCCCTCCATGATGAATCAGGCGTTGTTACCGGCACTCAGGGAACTGCTTTTGACGTAACGGAACGGAGACGTGCCGATGAATTGCTCCAGTATATCAGCGCCAAGGATGAACTGACAGGTCTTTATAATCTCCACACGTTCCTGAGCATGACAGAGCAGCAGGTCAAGGCGGCAAAAAGAGAAAAGAAAGAGATGCTGATTATTTATGCCGGCATAGACTCTATGCAGGAAATGAATGACGATCACGGCCGGGAGACGGGCGACAAGATCCTTGTCGACGCAGCGAATATACTCGCCAAAACCTTTCGCGAGGCGGACATACTGGCCCGTACAGGCGGGGATGAATTCGTCATGTCAACGCTTGTGTCATCCAAGGAGGGAGAGAAGTTAATCATGGACCGCCTGCATGAAAATATCAGCACCTACAATGCAGCGGCAGCTACACCGGGAAAGCTGTCTATCAGCTTCGGCACTTCCTTTTACAACCCTGAAGAGCCCGTTTCCGTTGAGGAAGTCCTCTCAAAGGCAGATGAAAAAATGCACGAGGACAAGAAAAGTAAAAAAGAGACATAAATATGTGCAGTTCGCCGGCAGGGGCGGACAATCCGCTCCTGCTTCTCATCCTTAAATCTTTTCAGCACAAGCACAGCATTCACTCCCCCAAACCCAAAGGAATTTGAGAGCGCAGTCCCCACGTCCCTCTGTAAAGCAGACGTGACATAATGAAGTCCGCACCCGGGATCGGGGTCCTCAATATTTATTCCAGGCGTAATCACACCTCTTTGTATCGTCAGAGCGGTAATTGCAGCTTCCACCACCCCGGCAGCTCCAAGCATATGCCCCAGCATTGATTTGCAGGAGCTGACATGAATTTCAGCTCTGCAGGTTCAGATCGTCAAACCATTTTCCAAAAAACATTTATGATAATTCCGAAAAGACATTAATAACGAGAGGGGTATTACAGGATGCGTTTTTTATCATCAGCACATTTTTATTATTCATAACCCTGCCGCTTCCGGACGCCAGACTTCCCCATTCAGTTCGTAAGGAAACGGACATAACACTTGAGCCCGGCAGGCAGTTTCAGTGCAGGGTTGGGCAGTTCAACGCGCACGCCAAAGGTCCCGCTCGCCGCATCGACGACCTTGTCGACGATAATAACCCTGCCGGTGTATTTACCGCCGATGGGCGCTTCAGGCCGCACCCGGGCACGCATGCCTTCTTTAATAGAGCCAAGCTTTTCAACAGGGACTATTACCTCTACATTCAGGGGGTCAATACTGGCCGCCTTAAGAATGGGCTCTTCGCCCACATATTCCCCCGGATAGAGAAACCGTTCCACGACCACGCCATCGATAGTGCTGTGAATAGTCCGCAGCTTGAGTCTTTCCTGCGCCTCGTTCAGTTCCAGTCGAGTCAGCTGGATTTCCGTTTCCAGTTCATCCATTTCATGGGCAGATATAAGCTTTTTTTTGAGCAGTGCTTCATTACGGGACTTTTTTCGCTCCCCAAACCCGACCCGTGCTTTCGCCAGATCAACGGAAGCAGTCTCCACGCCTGACTTTAAACGGGCAAGGAGCTGTCCCTTGCTTATTATGTCTCCCCGCTCAACGAGCACCTCTTCCAGGATGCCCGGGACCTGGCTGCTGAACTCAATCTCTTCACGGGGTTCAATCAGACATTCGAAATCTTTCTCCCCTGCAAAGGGGGCTGAAAGGGGAAATACAAAAAAAAGAATACCTGTCATGATAGTAAAACGATACAGTAATTTCATAATTATCTTCCCCGCGCTCACAGGAGCACCCTATTCGGCACCTCCGGAAAAAGAGAGCGTCTCTCCTTTCTGTTCGTCCATTTTTAAAAGTTCTTTTCTCATGTTAACATGAATCCTCTCTACCTTCTTCTGGGCAGCTGTTATTGCCAGCTTTCCAAAGGTGGTTCCAAGGGTGAGATTATTTTGTATCATCCATGATGACAGTATCTTATACGCCTTTGAACGTCCGCCTCTGAGCAGAGGGTCATCAAGGGACAGGACTGCCTCGAAACTGCCCGGATCACCCTGCCGGCCGCAGCGGCCCGCCAGCTGCCGGTCGATGCGTCCTGCCTCGTGGCGCTCTGTAAGAATTACATGCAGCCCCTTCCGGTCCGCAACTCCCGGGGCAAGCTTGATGTCGGTCCCTCTGCCGGCCATATTTGTGGCAATGGTAATTCGTCCGTATTCACCGGCACGTGCAATGATGTCCGCTTCTTCCTGCTCGTATTTCGCGTTGAGCACCTCGTGTCTGAGCCCCTCTTTATGAAAGAGCTTGCTGAGATGTTCCGATGCAGCGACCGTCCTCGTGCCGACGAGCACAGGGCGGCCCGATTCGTGCAATTGTCTCACCCGCTCCACTACGGCATGCCATTTTTCGTCACGGGAAAGAAAGATCCGGTCAGGGCAGCCTTTTCGCACCATGGGCCTGTTTGTGGGTACTCTCAATACAGGCATCCCGTATACCGACCATACTTCCCCGGCTACTTCCCGGGCCGTACCGGTCATTCCGGAGAGGTGCAGATAGCGTCTGAAAAAGCGCTGATAACTGATCCTGGCCTGGGTCTCCCTCTGTCCCGAAACCTCACAGCCTTCCTTCATTTCGATAAGCTGATGGAGGCCCCGTTCCCACGACCGGTCCGGCATGACGCGGCCGGTGAACTCATCAACAATCTGCACCTTCCCGTCCTGGACAAGATAGTGCTCATCCCGCCTGAATAAATATTGGGCAGTAAGCGCCTGCCGGGCCATTTCCTCACGCCGTACCCTCCCGGTCCATAAAGGCCCCATCGACTCTGTTAACCCGGTGAGACGTTCCTTTCCGGGTGATGTAAGGTGAATACTCTGTGACTGTATATCAATAGTAAAATCCTCCTTTTCCCTCAGGAGATCGGTCAGGGCCATTGCCTGTTCGATAAATCGTGTTTCGTCCTTGTCACCTGTCATTTTCGATATGAGAAGGGGTGTCCTTGCCTCATCAATCAGTATGCTGTCTGCCTCGTCAACAATCGCGAAGTGAAGCCCCCGCAGCATGATGCGCCTCACCCGTTCATTCCTGCCGTACAGATATTCAGCCTGCAATAAAAGGGGGTCGGAGCATTCTTCAAGGGTTATCCTGTCACGGAGATAGTCAAAGACGATTTCCTTGTTTGTGCAATAGGTGATATTGCATTCATATGCGGACCGGCGCTCTCCATACTCCATCCCGTGTTGTACGCATCCAACGGAAAGTCCAAGGGCACGGTATACGGGACCCATGGTCCCGGCATCTCTCGATGTAAGGTAATCATTCACGCTTATAACATGCACCGGAATACCGGCAAGAGCAGCTGCAGTGGCAGGCAGTGTTGCCGTAAGGGTCTTGCCTTCACCGGTCTCCATTTCCACAACCATGCCTTTTAAGAGCCCTGCACCGCCCACGAGTTGACAGTCAAAATGTCTCATTCCCAGTGTACGTCCCGAGGCTTCCCTCACCAGGGCAAATACCTGTGCAACCAGTTCCTCTATCATCCCGTGCCGTCGAAGCTCCATTCCCAGGCCCTGCGCTTTCTCCCTGATTTCCCGGTCTGACAGAGTGCTGACAGATTGTTCATATTTTTTAACAAGCTGGACGATACCCCCGGGATGCTCCATGCGCGTCCGCCAGAACCTGACAATCCCCCCCGACAAGGCCCGCACAGCTTTTTCAACTGCACTCGACCTCTTTTCCCTGATCTCGGGACGAACGTCATGGGTCGCCGGCGGATGAAGTGAAATATCGGTACTATACATCAAACCTCCGGAGGAACAGGCGTCTGATATTTCTGTACCATCTGAATCCCAGTGGCTCTGGGTCATGTTCAAACCGGACATACACCCTCTCTCCGATCCTGTGCACGGTCGCAGCTGTTAATTCAATATCAAACTGAAAGATGGTCTCAAATGCCCTGGGCCCGTCTTTTTCCCGGGGGTCGAGGGCAATAGCACCGCCTCCCTCTACACTGAGGGCAAGGCTGGGCAGTTCCTTTGATGCAGCAGGTACCTGCCGGATTATCGACGCAGGGAGGACAGAGGCAATATTCTCAGAAAGTCGTGCCTCCACTTTCATGGTATGACTGCGGACGTCATTAATTCTGGACTGCGGAACAACAGAACGGACGGTGACACGGGGGAAATCAACCACATACCCAATGGGTGTACCCCGCCGCACAAAACGTCCCGGCAGGTCCTCTTCCTGCTGTACAATAAAAACTCCACCTGCAGGACTTCGGATGAGGAGATCGTTCTGCTTTTCCCGTGCAAGACGGAGTTCACCCTCCACCCGGTCAATTTCATCCCTCACTATCCCTGCCTCTGTCCTGTCCTTCTGAACGGCCGCCCTGAGCTGTGCCTTCAGTTCATTGAGCCTGGCCTCAAATATTTTCACGTTGGCCATTAATTCAGGATCATCACATGTAATGAGAACGTCACCCTCATTTACCTTCTGTCCGGAGCGGGCCTGGAGACCGACGATAAATCCGTCAGTCCCTGCATGAACACGGGAATCTTCAGAGACCCATATGACGCCTTCGGCCACCGTAAACATCGGTGCGGGGATGACGAGGAATATCAGGGCTGCCACCCCTCCGGCTGCGGCACATGCTGCCATAATTCGTACCCTCTTCCTCCGCAGACGTGAATCGGCGAGAACAGTGCGGATCACATGAACAAGAGGAATGACAAGCATGCTCACAAGGGCCCATCCGGCCAGCACCACGCCGACTACAAAAAACTTCGAGGCAACAAAAAGTACAATGCGGACGGAAATAAATATGCGGTAGACAAAGGAAGCCAGCGCATAAAACCCGAGCCAGCCGGCCTCGCCGGGAGCCTGTGCAGGAGATATGAGTTCCTTTACTCCCAGAAGACGGCGCTTCAACACATAACCGATGAACTGGTTGCTGCGGGCACCCATGTTGGGAATCTCAAGATAATCGGACAACACATAGTACGCATCAAAGCGAAGCAGGGGGTTCCCGTTAAACAGGACCGTTGACACCCCGCCGATGAGCATAATATTAAAAGCCACGGCACGTGCCGTGCCGGGTTCAAGGTCTACCCAGAAGATCATGGCCAGGGCAGCCAGAAAAAGTTCCACCATAATCCCCGAGGCACCGACAAGCATTCTCCGGCCCCTTTCCTTAAAGGCAGACGATGACGATGCATCCACATAGGGAATGGGCATGAAGACGAGGAACATCACCCCCATTTCATGCACTTCCCCTCCCCAGCGCTTTACGGTATAAGCATGACCGAACTCGTGAAAAAGTTTTACCAGTGGATAGGTAAACCAGAGGAGCACGAGGTTTTCCGTGCCCAGGACCCGGTCAGTGAGGTTTGACGTCAGGTCTTTCCAGTGCATGGCAGCAAGAAAAAGGGCAGTGACAACAACTGCCAGCCACAGAATAAATCCCGCCCATCCCAGGAAGGGACGGATGAGAAACAGCGTTCGCTCCAGGAACCGGTCGGGATCGATCAGCGGAAATTTTACCGCCATGGGTGACCGGATGTAACCGAGCAGACGGCTGCGTTTCATCTTTGTATGCCGTTCATGAATACGTGAGAAATCAGGGGGCATGTCCGACTGGAGCACATTGGCCCTGTGCACTTGCGAAAGGAGATTGATCACTTCATCCTGTGCCGGCATGTGATCCCCCAGTTTCTCGCAGGCCGATTCCCAGATCTCCTGCAGTGTCCTCCTGCCGTCCATAAGGCCGATAATAAGGTAGGCCTCGGGAGAAAACCGGTGAAAGCGGCCTGTGACGTGGTCCTGAA
>CALZGI010000186.1 GCA_945786855.1 Thermodesulfovibrionia bacterium
GAGCATTTCAGCTTTATGGGCCATATTTATGAAACAGGACAGCTTGAGAGGAATGCAAAAAAGGTCGGGAGAGGGCTGAAAAAGCTCGGTGTGGACATTGTCTTTGTAACCCCGACTTGAGTGCTCTGTAATCAGTCGGCCGGGCTGATAGCAAGATATATCGAAAAGGAAGGCATCAGCACAGTCTGCGTCTCTTTCAGACCGGAAATCACGGAACTGTCAAAACCGCCGAGAATCCTCGCAGTGAAAACATCGGCAGGAAAACCGCTCGGGAATCCCGGCGATAAAAAAATGCAGAAAAAAATCATCGAAGCGGGATTCCGCCTGCTTCAGGACAATATCAACGATACAACAGTGGCAATTATTACAAACAAACCGCTCAAATTCTTTATATTCTAACTAGTTGCAATTTTCAACTATCTTGTCCTCTATCCCCCTTTTCAAGAGCTTTTCATCATCGTCTATTCCCTGCGCTGGACAGCATCTTTCTTTGTTGCGTGATGCGTATCACGTTAATTGAAATAAATATACTTTTACAATAATATATATCTCGGAAAGCTGGTGTGAACACTGTTCATAAAAACACCTTTTGATACGAATGAATTCAACACAGGGAGAACTCAGATGGATGCTATGACGAAAGGAAAGGTTACCGACCTTCAGGAACTGGAGAACATCGCAAAAAAAATTCGCGTGAATATCCTTCATATGCTGACACAGTCAGGATCGGGGCACACGGGAGGTTCGCTGTCTGCTGCAGATATTGCTGTGGCGATATATTTTTCAAAAATGAATTTTGATCCTCAGAACCCCAAATGGGAGAAGAGAGACAGATTCATCATGTCAAAGGGCCATGCGGCCCCCCTGCTCTATTCCATCATGGCAGAGGCAGGGTATATTCCGATGGAAACCCTTGATAACCTCAGAAAGACTGAATCCCCTCTGCAGGGGCACCCGTGCTGTATTAAACTGCCCGGCATTGAAGTCTCAACGGGCTCCCTCGGGCAGGGACTCTCTGTGGCAAACGGGATGGCCCTGGGATTAAGACTTGACAGTAACCCGGCGCGGGTGTACTGCATAATGGGTGACGGCGAGACCCAGGAAGGACAGGTCTGGGAGGCCGCAATGACTGCCGCACATTACAAAATCGATAACCTCTGTGCTGTTGTAGACAACAATGAACTGCAGATTGACGGCCCTGTGGAAGAGGTAATGGGGATCCAGCCGATCCATGACAAGTGGGAAGCCTTTGGCTGGCACGCTATCAGCATTGACGGTCATGACATGGAAGAAATAATGAAAGCCCTCGATGAAGCCGAACGTGTCAAAGGGAAGCCAACAGTCATCATCGCGAACACAACCAAGGGAAAAGGCGTATCATTCTTCGAGGATAAAGTTGAATATCACGGCGTTGCACCCTCAGCGGAGGAGTTTGAGAAAGCGGTAAAGGAGATTAAGAATGGGTAACCTGCAGAGCACAGAAAAGAGTGAGCAGAACTCTGGGAACGAAGCAACGAAGGCTGAGAGAAAACCGAAAGCTACAAGAGATGCCTACGGGGAAACGCTCCTTGAGCTGGGACGAAAACGCTCAGATATAGTCGCCCTCGATGCAGACCTGTCAGGGTCAACCAAAACAGTTAAATTCGGGAAGGAATTCCCTGAAAGATTTTTTAATATCGGGATTGCCGAACAGGACATGATCGGTACTGCCGCCGGTCTGGCATTAACCGGAAAAGTGCCCTTTGCCTCCACCTTTGCGGTCTTTGAAACAGGGCGGGCATGGGACCAGATCCGTCTGGTAGTATGCTATTCAAATACAAATGTGAAGCTCGTTGCTACTCACGGCGGGATAACCGTCGGGGAGGACGGGGCATCTCATCAGGCGCTTGAAGATATCACGCTCATGCGGGCCCTTCCGAATATGACCGTCATTGTTCCTGCTGATGCGGCTGAAACTGCTTCGGTGATCAAATATATTGCAGATCACAAAGGGCCTGTTTATGTCAGGCTGGGCAGAGCAAAAGTCCCCCATGTCATGCCTGATGACTACTCTTTTCAACTCGGGAAGGCCCACGTATTCCATATCGGAAAAGACGCAAATATCATTGCCGCAGGAATTATGGTAGATCACGCCTGCCGGGCAGCAGAAATCCTCTCACAGGAAGGCATCGACGCAGGCGTCATCAATATGTCCACAATAAAGCCGCTTGATGAGGAAACGCTTTTATCAGCCGCCGGGAGTACGAAGGTTATCGTAACCGCTGAAGAACATTCAGTCATCGGCGGGCTTGGAGGCGCAGTATGTGAATTTCTGTCCGAGCATCATCCCATGCCTGTCAAGCGCGTGGGCGTACAGGACACCTTCGGCTGCTCAGGCAGCCCTGATGAACTGCTAAAGCTTCACGGGATTACGGCCGATACTATTGTAGAGACAATTAAGAAATCCTTGAACACATGATCGAATTTTCTAACGTCACAAAGTATTACGAAGACGATGTTATTTTAAAAGGCCTCACCTTTACCATTGACAAGGGAGAGCTTGCTTTTATAACCGGTCCGAGCGGTGCAGGCAAATCAACGCTGCTCAAAATGATATACTGCGACGAACTCCCCGACAAGGGACAGATAATTGTTGCCGGGTGGGACGTGGGAAAACTGAAGCAAAAGACGATCCCCTTTCTGAGACGAAATGTGGGCATTGTTTTTCAGGATTTCAGATTATTACCAAACAAGACGGTGTATGACAATATCGCACTTGCCCTGAGAATTCATTACATGAGCTCCAGGGCAATCAAGGACGATGTCAATGCCGTATTGAAGGAAGTCAAACTCAGCCATAAATCCGGCACCTATCCGCCCCATCTATCAGGGGGGGAACAGCAGAGAGTTGTTATTGCCAGGGCCATGGTATCGAAACCAACGGTGCTGCTTGCCGATGAGCCGACGGGAAATCTGGATGTTGAAAATGCAAAAGCAATCATGGCTCTATTCAGGGAGATTAATGCACGGGGGACTACTGTCCTTATTGCAACCCATAACTACGATCTTTTCCATGGGACAGGCCGGAGGGTCTTCTATATTAAAGATCATAATATTGAGAAGGATACAATCGGTTGAATATTATCACCTATTCTTTCCAGACAGTTATTAAAAGCCTCTGGCGTGAAAAGTGGATAAACCTCCTCACCTTATTATCCATAAGTATCGGTCTGTCTCTGGTCACCACTTTTATCATGTTTACTATAAACATGGATTCTGTCATTCAGCGCTGGGCCAAAAACTTTGGCCGTGTGGTATACCTGAGCGAAACAATCAGCGAAATTGATGAAACATCCTTGGTAACTCAGTTCAAGAAAGATCCCGACATACTGGATATCAAGTATATATCGAAGGACACTGCACTCCAGGAACTCCGGGCCATTCTTGGTTCTAATGCGCTTGTCGTTGAAGGATTGAGCGAGAACCCGCTCCCATCCTCCTTCGAACTGAGGGTCAAGAGGCATCTTCTGGAACCCGGTCTTGTCAAAAGAAAGGCAGAAAAAATAGCAAAATTATCCGGGGTTGAGGAGGTTCAGTATGGAGAAAAGTGGCTCTCTTCCCTTTACACGATTTCAAGGGCGATGAAACTCGGGGCCCTTATCATCGGATGTGCAATATTCATTGCAATTACATTTATTACATACAGCACTATCAAGATCTTTTTTTACCGGAGAAAAGAAGAAATAGAAACGCTCAAACTGCTCGGAGCGACACGAAGCTTTGTCAGGGTCCCCTTTTTGATAGAAGGCCTTATCATTGGGCTTTTAGGAGGCATCCTCAGTTCCCTCGCAATTTTCGGAATCTATACATTTACTAGTGCAAAAGTGACAGAATTTCTGCCCTCGATTCAGTTTTTTATGGCCTCTTTGCCTTTCCAGGTCTACTTGGTCGTTCCTTTGGCGGGAGCCCTTGTCAGCGTCATAGGAAGCTATATCGCAGTAGGGAAAATCAGATATTAAACCTGGAGAAAGATACTGTATATGATGAATAAGAAGTCCTTCGCAGAGTTTTCGCTTCTTATGTCACTTGCACTTGTATTGTCTCTCGCCGCTGCACCGTTCACCCCTCCAGAAGCAGCCAATGTCAAAAAAGAACTTTCCAATATTCAGAAACAACTGAAGTCAAAAAAAGAGAAAGTAAAAGAAACGATAAAAAAAGAAAAATCTGTTCTTGGCAGAATCGAAAATATAAATAACAACATTAAAAAGAAAACAAAAGAGTTGAAGAGCTATGACCAGCGCATATCCCGGACCCAGTCAGAAATCATGACCCTCTCGAAGGAGATCGGTATGATGAACAGCAAACTGGATGGACGAAAAGGTCATTTAAAAGAACGTCTCAGAGCTCTTTACAAACAGCAATACGGCGGACATGCCCTCGCACTGATTTCAGCAATGGATTACCAGGATTTAATCAAGAAGAGCAAGTATATCAGCCTGATCGCCTACTATGACAGCACAATAATCGACAAATACGGAATTGACCTGAAAGACTTCCAGGGCAAGAAAGACAAGCTGGAGTCGCTCAATGATGAATTGAAGTCCAGTAAGACAATTGTAAAGCAAACCCAGAAGGCCCTGAAGACAGATCGCCTTAAGAAAGACAAACTTCTGTCCATGCTGAGAGGGAAACGCAGGTCCTATGAAAAATCGATTAAGGAACTTGAAGAGTCCTCGAAAAAGCTGCGCACTATGATCAGAAAACTGAGAATGAAAAAGCTTCCGAAATCGATTACCGGCAAGGGGTTTCAATCCTCGAAAGGCCGTCTGCCCTGGCCGCTCAAAGGGAGAGTGTCAATTCCTTTTGGAGAATATAAAGATCCTGAATTCAAAATAAAGGTCTTTAAAAACGGGATAGAGATCAAACCCTATCGGGGAGAGAAACCCAAGGCAGTAGCCGGGGGCCGTGTAGTGTATGCTGACTGGTTCAAAGGCTACGGGCTCTTGTTGATAATCGACCATGGGAGCGGCTATCACAGCCTGTACGGGAACCTGTCAGAGATTTTTCTCAACACAGGTGATATAATAATCGGAGGTACTGTGGTTGGGAAAACAGGAAAATCAAAGCTCCTGAACTACTCTACTTTGTATTTTGAGATCAGGCATAAAGGGAAACCTGTTAATCCTGCTCAGTGGTTAAAAAGAAAGAGTATTTCGAAGAAAAAAATAAGAATAAAATAGGATTATGAATAATTCGGGATCTATGCTCAGGAATTTGTTTATAATCACAGGAGGATAAATGTTCAGTCGCAAATCAGCATTCATATGGTTACTTGTTGTTATCATCGCATGTTCAGGTATTCTTGTAAGCAAGTGGAGCCTTTTGGAGAGTGTGAACGCCAGCGAGCAGTCTCATTATACACGGATAAAAACATTCGCTGAATCCCTTTCCCTCGTCAAAAAGAACTATGTGGAAGAAGTTGAAGAAAAGGAGCTCGTCTACGGGGCTATAAAAGGAATGCTCACATCCCTTGATCCACATTCATCGTTCATGCCCCCCGAGTCATTCAAGGAAATGCAGATTGACACCAAGGGAGAATTCGGCGGACTCGGAATACAGATAGGAATAAAAGATAAAGTCTTGACCATTATTGCCCCCATCGAAGACACCCCGGCTGACAAGGCGGGTGTTGAGGCTGGCGACAAGATAATAAAAATTGATGGTGAATCAACCAAGGACATTAGCCTTCATGATGCGGTAAGCAAATTAAGGGGACCGAAAGGCACAGATGTAACAATAACGATCGCCAGACAAGAGATGGAAAAACCGCTGGATATCACCATTACGCGAGATATAATTAAGCTCAAAAGCGTTAAATCCAGGGTAATTGACGACAACATAGGATATGTCAAACTTACGCAGTTTCAGGAGAGATCAGCAAAAGACCTGAAAAAAGCATTGAAGAAACTCTCAAGCAATGATGATATAACGGCCATGATTCTCGATCTCAGGAATAATCCCGGTGGGCTCTTAAAAGGTGCTGTAGATGTGAGCAGCCAGTTCCTCCCGCCCGGAAAACTTGTTGTCTATATAAAGGGAAGAAACGGTGACAAGACTGAGTTTGAAACCGTCAATGGAAATGATTACAGCGAGATTCCAATGGTTGTTCTTGTGAATGGAGGAAGCGCAAGCGCATCGGAGATCGTTGCAGGAGCGCTGCAGGACTGGGGAAAGGCCGTTGTGCTTGGGACCCAGACCTTTGGAAAGGGGTCCGTACAGACAGTGATCCCCCTGAGTGACGGTTCCGCCCTCCGGTTAACAACAGCACGATATTATACTCCCAAGGGGAGATCAATACAGACAACAGGGATCACTCCCGATATCATTGTGAAACTGAAAGCGAAAGACGGAGCAACAACCCACGCCATCCTGCGGGAAAAGGATCTTGACAAGCACCTTGAGAACGACGTAAAGAAAGAGGACACTTCAGAGAAAGATGAGACAGGTGAGAAAAAAGAGAAAGAAGTGACGGAGGTTCCGTTGAAGATTGAGGAAGACGATGACAATCAGCTTCAACGAGCAGTTGATCTCTTAAAGGGCTGGCTCATTCTTAAAGAAATACCAGCAACAGGGTAGAAAGTTCATTCACACATATCATCACCTGAAAATATAAACAGGGATAACAAAAATGGCCCGGTAACCCCGGGCCATTTTTGTTATCCCGCCAGATATATCTTTTTTAAAAAAATCTGTGCTTACGGCCCCGGTCACAGGCCCTCTATATAATCCAGGTACTTCTGGGGAGGATCAATGATCTCAATGCCCAATCCATGATAACTATCGGGTGACATAATTATTCTCCTGAGACTGACAGGAATTTTTAATTTCTCATTATTCAGAAGAAGGCATATGTCAAATTCAAAATCGATGGGATATGCTATCTCTGTCGTTTTGAGAAACATTCCTCTCTTTGAGAGATTTGTTATTGTTCCGGGAACATCTGAATTGTTACAGTTCAGTTGAACCTTCAGATTCGCCTCTATTCTTACAAAAGCTCGTTTTTCCACAAAAAACCCTTCTCCTCTTGTCTATGATATTAAGTACGCACATACCCTCTGGCTCAGCATATTTTGAAGAGGCATTATTAAAAGTCACACCTTATTCACATATTGTTAAGCAATAATTATGCTATCAAGATATTAATTGAATATCTGAAGATTTTTAAAGCATAAATCAGGGGAAAATGAAGGTGTGCCCGTTCCTGAGGGAGAAAAAAAATGTGCCATTACACGTTAGTGTGCCGAGCATTTTATTCAGGACACAATCACAAAGGCCAAGAATCTGCGGAATTTATTTCAGATTGTTCAGAAAGTCCAGGTATTCTGAAGGCTGCTGCAAAATCTCTGAACCCAGTCTGTACGTATAGCCATGAATGGGAGTTTTATTAATATGTACCCATCTTATTTCACAGAACAGATTTTTTTTTCCATCCAGTGCGGAATTCAAATTCAACTCAAACGTTGTTTCAGGAATAAAAGAAATTACCCCATTTTTAGAAGCAGATATTAAGTGCAATCCATTTTCTGATAGATTTTCGATGAAAAAATCATAGGCTGCATTTTCACAGATAAAATTGCCATTTAAAGAAACCTGTTTTCTTTTCGATCTTCTTTTTTCCATACTACTTCCTGATTCTCAAAAAAACTGAGGTATTAAAGACAAGAGCATTCATACACTCTGACACAAGATTCCCCCCAATAAACCGGAAAGTTCAGATACACTATACCATAAAAGGTGTAACCTGTCTAATTTAAAATATTTATTATGTATATAAAAAGTTGTAATATGTGCTTATGCACAAATATGCAATATTCTAATAATGTCTCTTTCAGATAATCACTGTCACTGCACCAGTTTCGGCTGGAGAAGCCTATTGACGTATTCTTCATGGGCACTGATCTGGTCAACCTCTATTGTAATTAATTAGTAACCTCAATTATATCAGCACACTGTCAATAAATTAACACTTAAATTGTTTATATAGACAACTGCATAATTATCTGGTATATAGATATATGAGGTATTATAATTTCTTATTACTTAATAAGCGTTGTTTCTAAATGATATTTAATCTAATACATAAATATGGCAAAGGGCATGAAAAATATCGCATACGGAAAATCTCAATCAGTCTCAGAACTACTCTTCATTTCTTATTTCAACAGCGTGGTCGTCACTCATGAAGAATAGAAGAATTGCAATTCAGCTTCGTCCTGTGTCTATGACCCATGTTTTATGTCTGATTTTTCTGTTTCTTTACATCTTCTTATATAGTTACCCTGCAGTAGCTGAACATTTAGTTCATGTACGGAAAGGTGATCAATGGCATTATTATAAAGGAACAGCCCAGCTCCCTCGACACTGGACATACGTCAACTTTGACGACTCAGGGTGGAATATCGGAAAGACGGGCCTTGGATACGGTCACGGGAACGAGGGAACAGAATTACATGATATGCAAGGCAACTACGCAGGAGTTTGTGCCCGGCGCAAGTTTACAATCAAAAAAACTAAACATATCAGGAGAGCAATCCTGCATTTAGAATGTGACGGTCCATTTGTTGCCTATATGAACGGGATAGAAGTCCTGCGTAGTGATACCGGAATACGTGCACAGAATTTTGATTTAAGCGGTTTCGGTCATGAGATGATCCCGGGGAATAATGTGTTATCTATTCAGTGTAGCAATGACGATATGAACAGTGAAAATTTTTCCTTTGTCCCTCAATTTCGCGTATACGGACAATAGTCATGAATATGATCAGAAGGAAGCACAATAAAAAACCGCGGCTTTGTTTGTTGTTTAATCTTATCTTTCATTTCTTTTTTACTCTCGTTGCATTTATCTCCCTGAGCACAGCGGCACACGGAGAAAATGCAAAATATATCATCTTAATGATTGCTGATGGCTGGGGTGTGAAGCACATTGAGGCAGTGAACAGCTATAGAAATACTACGGGGAACCCTCTTCCTTTTTACCAGACAGACCCGTCGTGGACAAAGTATTTAATGTCAACGTTCCCGCACAACGGTGACTATGACCCTGTTCAGGCTGCGTCGAATTTCAATTATTTATTAAGTGGCTTTGTCACCGACAGTGCAGCGGCCGCAACAGCGCTCTACACAGGGATCAAGACAGAGAACAGCAGAATCACCGTGTCTCATGATGGCGCCTATCGTCTGTTTGCAATTGTAGAGGAAGCACGTGCATTCGGAAAGACAGTGGGCGCCGTAAGCTCTGTCCCTGTGTCTCATGCGACACCCGGTGCATGGTTTGCCCATAATGATGACCGCGGAAACTTCTTTGCTCTTGCTGATGAAGGTTTTTTTGGAGATCCAAACACAACTGGACCACCTTCAGGTACAGGGTATGCCGGTGGTCATGGCTCAACGGATCCGCCGGCCGATGTAATTATCGGGGACGGACGCAGCAGCTATGTAAACAGTCAGATCAGAAACAAGCTTTCAGCTGAAAGTGGAATTCCCGGAAAGCACTACCTGGTTGAGAGAGAAAACGGAATAGACGGTGGAAATGCACTATTAGCAGCGGCGCAGACTCCCGGAGTAACGAAGCTGGCCGGTCTGTTCGATCTTATCTACCGAAATGCCGATGGACTGGGAGGTACTTCGGCCGAACGGCTTGAAAATCCAACACTGGCAGAAAGCACTACCTCAGCACTAACAGTCCTTGACAAAGATCCCAACGGTTTTGTGCTCATGGTCGAAGGCGGCGCAGTTGACTGGGCCTCACATGCAAATAATCTGGACCAGATGATCGGAGAAATGAAGGACTTTGATGACGCCGTTCAGGCAGTTATCGACTGGGTGGATGATACGGGCAATGACAGCGGCTGGGGGAACACGCTCCTGATTGTGACCGGTGATCATGAGTGCGGCTATCTCACAAGGAATTTTGGTATCTTGCCCGATATACCTCTCGGTCAGGTAAGCCCGGCAACTCTGGCAAAAGAAAAAATCGTCGATAATACCGGCGGACGCCGTGCAAGCTGGGATGATAACAATGGCAACGGCCGCATTAATTCCGGCGAAACTGTTTATTGGGCATGGAATTCCGGGAACCATACAAACAGCGTGATCCCGCTCTATGCCAGAGGTTTCGGTTCTGAATTATTTGCGGGCTACATCGCCGGGTACGATTTACTTTTTGAGGGCGATTATATAAATAACTCAGATGTATTTAACGTTATGTACACTGCCATGGCATCCTGTACTGAAACAGGAACCCTTTCTATCTCTCCTGATCAGACACTTAGCGGCAATCCAATCAATCTCACATCGATTGTCACAGAAAGCAATGCGGCGAACGTTACATATACCGTATCGGAAGGGATCAGTTGTCCCGCACAAAACAATGATCCCGTTATTACCAGGCAGGACACGTGGAAATACGATACTGAAAATTCAGAGATTACATGGATGAATACAGGATATAACGATTCCAGCTGGTCCACAGGCAACGGGGTTTTTGGCACAGAATCCAGCGCCTCCGAGCATGGATATTCGATAATGACACCTGTTCCCAGCACGAACACATCCATGTTTTTCAGAAAGACCTTTGGCGTCTGCAATCCTTCAGCTATAACAGAATTAACGCTCAATGCTCTGTTTGATGATGCACTTGCAGTCTATATTAACGGAATACAGGTATACATCGAAAATGTAACAGGAGACCCGCCCCCATTCGATGGAGGAGTTGATAGCTGGGATGAAGCGACTAACTATCAAGCCATAGATCTTTCCAGTGTGATTGGTCTCAGTTCTCTAAGAGACCTGCTTGTTCCGGGCAGCAATAATGTCATCGCTATTGGCATTTACAATGCTCTGCCCACCAGTTCAGATATTGTCTGGGACGGTGAACTCACTATTAATCATAATCAAACTTCCGGAATATTGTTTACCGGTAACAATATGCAGGCTCAGTCTATCAATACTTCAGGATGGAGTGACAGCGTAAAGACCCTGAATGTGACTGGTGACGACGCTCTGTGCCTCACTCCCCTGCCCCCTGCGAATGATACATTCACCTATGATAGTAACTCGCAGTGTACGCAAACAGGTTCTCTTTTCATCATGCAAGGGCAGACGCTTAATGGAAATCCTGTTGATCTTACGTCTATTGTCACAGAAAACAATGCGGCAAACGTCACATATACCGTATCAGAAGGAGTCAGTTGTCCCGCACAGGACAATTCCTTAATAATAACCAGGAATGACATATGGAAATACGATATCGAGAATTCCGGTACAAGCTGGATGAATAAGGGTTATAATGATTCAGGCTGGTCCACAGGCAGCGGTGTATTCGGTACGGAAACAAGCGCAGCCGAGTATGGTTATTCGATCACGACACCTATTTCCAGCACAAACGCATCCATGTTTTTCAGAAAGACCTTCAACGTCTGTGATCCTTCAGAGATAACCTCTCTTACGCTCAATTCACTCTTTGACGACGGGGTAGCAGTCTATATAAACGGTATCCAGGTATTCAGCGAGAATGTTTCCGGTAATCCTCCTGCATATAACGGCGGAGTAAGTGCACAGCACGAAGCAAGAGGGTACGAGTCCAAAGATCTGTCGAGTGTCATTGGCCTCACTGCGCTGAGGAATCTGCTTGTACCTGGCAGTAACATGATTGCTATCGGCATTTACAATAACCTCCCGTCAAGTTCTGACATTGTCTGGGATAGTGAGCTCACTATTAATCATAATGAAACATCCGGGATATTGTTTACCGGTGACAATCTGCAGGCACAGTCTGTCAATACTTCAGGATGGAGTGAGGGCGAAAAAGGACTTGTTATAAGAGGTGACGATACAACATGCCTCACACCGCTTTCACCTGTTGACGGGACATTTACTTTTGGCAGTCCACAGGGCGATGTTCAGCCTCCAATATCAATCATAACAGCTCCGGCAACCGGAACAGCATTAAACAGTTCTTCACCGGACCCCTTCACAGTAAGCGGTTCAGCTACGGATAATATATCTGTGTCACAGCTCCAGATTTCTGTGAACGGTGGGCCATGGCAACCTGCAACCTGTACGGGTTGCCCCGGGACAGATGTTGCCTGGACATACAACTGGCAGCTTCCCTCTGACGGAAATTACACTATACAGAGCCGGGCAACGGATAGTGCAGGAAATATTGAAACCCCTGCTCCGGGAAATACTGTACTTGTAAACAGAACAGCCCCTGTCGACTGGAGTTCCTGCCGGACCGAGGGAGGAAGAACCACCCTTGCTGCAGGCAGTGTTGTAAGAAACCTATCATTAACTACTCCGCTCGCAAACACTGCCAAGGCATTTATTCTTGTTGACTCATCAGGCAACTCCCAGGTGAGGCAGGGGCGGCATCATATGGTATCAGCTGATATAACTGATACGGGAAGCGCAACATTCAGGAGGGCAGGCAGTACAGGCCAGGCAGAGATATCATACGCACTCGTAGAGTGTTTTAACAACGAGTTCATCGTCCAGAGGGGAGAACTGGTATTACCTTCAGGTGCGACAAGCGGGACGGCTGCCATATCATCAGTGAATATGAACAATGCAATTGTTTTAGTGAATGCTCGTTCGAACATCACAGCGAATGCCCAGTATCAGGCCCACGTTACAGGTGAACTCCTTGACTCCGCAACCGTACAGATAAGACGCGCATCGGAAGCAACAGGTGCTGATACTTCGATCATCTACCAGGTGGTGGAGTTTTCAGCCGCTTCCGGTGTAAAGGTTCAAACCGGGGAAGTAGTATTCAATGGAGGGCAGGCGACGACTGACAATCTATCATCGGCTGTTGACCTGGACAGCTCCTGGCTCTATTACTCCTATGATGCCGGCAACAATGGACTGAATCAGACAGCCATCTCAGGCCAGCTGACTTCCGCAAATCAGGTAACATTCGAAAGACACAGCAGCGCTTCATATAAAAACCGCATCCGTTATTTTGTAGTCGAGTTTCCTCCCGGAGATGTAACAGTCCAGAGAGGCTCTTCAAGCTTTACAGGTAGAGGTGCAGCTACACAGTCCCATAGCATAGCGGTCAGTCCTGTGAGTGAGGTCAATAAAACCTGGACATATGTCACAAACACAACAAGTGGAACGGGGACTGCCTTCCCCCGAAACAGATGGACCGAGACACTCAGCAGCCCCTCGACTATTAAGATGACAAACTGGAGAGCTAATAATACTGCTGCTTCTGCAAACTTCCAGTGGCAGGTAATGGAATTTACTGGTTCAGGTCGGTAAGCTTCTTTTTACTGTCCGCCCGAGAAAAAAATCGTTCCCTTATCTCGTCTTATCAGGAACAAAACCGTCAGAGAGTGTTTTCATATACGATACTATTGCGTCCTCTTCCTCATCACTCAGCTTAAGGTCGCCTAATTCTTCTGTGTTGACATGTTCCTTCACTTCAGGGTCCGGCCAGCAGCCAGCAGCCATGGCCTGCGACTCTGTATAGGCTTCCGGACAGGCCGGCTTTATGTCCCTAGTATTGTAAAAGTGGACGACTCCTTTCAGTGTTTTAAAATAGCCGTTATGCATGTATGACTTTATGAAGTCCATGTTCGGACGCTTGTCCACATTTCTCAATGTAGGGACTTTATGCTTGCCCTCGTTATCAGGGGCCAGCACCTGCCATTCCTTCGGAGTATCAGTGTGTTCCAGAAAACCTCCCAGCCCTTTGTCAATGTAGTCGGGCTTTGCCTGATACACAGGACTTTCGGGGTTTTTCGGCACACCCAGGTTGTCAAAAGTAAAATCAGTAAAGAGCGGCTTTCTCCCGTCCGAGATATGACAGAGAGAACACTTTCCCTTTCCCGTGAACAGGAGAAATCCTGTCCGTTCCTCCAGGTTCATTTCAGCCTGCCCTATTAGAAAATAATCGTACCGGGATGTATAGGGATTAACCTCCGGTGATGCCTCATATGCAGAGACTGCCAGGGCAATTGAATTAAAGGCCCTATTGATCTTTTCTTTCTGAATGTCAGAAAGGACAATAGTGCTCCCCTCGCTGCATGCCTTGTCAATATCAAAGTCCACAGGCCACTCAATGTTACATTCGCCCGGGTACACTTGATCCAAGGAATATGGATAGTCTCCATTGCATACGCGGTACACCACACAGGCTGGATCATGTAGCCCATGCTCAACGGGGTTGAGGAATGGTCCCTGAGCCTGGTCTGCGGAAGGGTTGCCCAGTTTTTCCCCGGTGGCGCGTCCGTCCCAGAAGTTGCCGCCTATAAACAGTTCAACTCTCCTGTCATAGTGAAATATCGGGCTTTGAGCGGCATATGCAGCGCTGGGAGGCTTCCGCTCTCCAAAGCGCTCTGGAATTGATCCCTTGTAGACCGCTCCTTCTGCATTGATTACACTGTCAGGACCGGTCCAGCCTGCTGCAAGGTCATGACAGGTAGCACAGGACTGGTTCCTGTTTATGGACAGGTTTCTGTCAAAAAATATGGACTTCCCCAGCTGTTCAGTCGGTGTTAGCTCATGAACGGCATCAACCATCGGAGAAAAGATGAATAGTATGGCTATTACCGACATAAAGATATGGTTACGTATATTCTTTTCAATCATGATATGGCCTCCTCTCCAGGATTGTGTTCTTCCATAGCTATCATACAAATTTCATTCAGTCTCTTTCGCCTTCCCGTTTTGTAATACTGTAAACATTTCCTCTTTTAAATTTATTAAAGCCTCTCTTTAGCTTTTTATATATCACTCATATGTTATCAAGTCAACAACCGTTAAACAGTTATTAAAACTTACAATACCGTCGATAGTATATTCCTTTTTCTCATACTACAGATGCTCCTGTCAGAACCTGAATTTAATTGCAATTCTCTGTAGATTTGATAAACTGTCTGTAGGAGTGCTGAGCATTCATTTTCTCAGGAACAATCCAGAAAAGGAGGTATGCAGTGGAAAAGAATGTAGGCAGGTTGGACAAGGTAATACGAATCATTGTCGGCATTGTACTTCTCATCGCAGGCATTTTTGTACAGATGGGAACAGGTCTGAAAATTGTTTCATTCCTCATTGCTGCGATAGCTCTCGGTACGGCTTTTGCTGGCTTTTGACCGCTCTGGAAGGTGCTCGGGATAAGCACCTGTAAAGATTGTAAGGTGGAAAATAAATAGTTTTCCTCTGGTGTTGTATGCCAGTTATGCACCATCTGAAGTTGTGTACTTCAAATTACCGGTACACCTGTTTCCCGATGACGAATAATGAAAAAGGCGGGGACGTGAAACGCCCACCGACAATTACTGATAGCCTTTTTTATTGCCATACCCTTTGTCTTTAACCATTTCAATAATACCGCAGGCATCCCGGGCTCCGCCGGCACACCCTTTTTCAATACCTTCAGGACAGTAGGTGTCCATATTCGTGTGAATGATGAAGGCGCTGCCGTCTTCGTCAAAAATACTGAGCGGCCCCGGGGAAAGAGTAATCCGGCTCGTAGTCGTCTCCATGGTCCCTGTGCCGTTTTTCGACTCAATGTTTATAAGGTCTCCTGAATGAAAGGGATGGTTGCCGTCAGGGTTTGTAAAACCATGGGGGCCGGGATCAAAGTGACCCTTTGCATCGCCGCAGGGTTCACACTGCGCAGTTTCATGGATATGAACGGCGTGCTTTCCATCGGACAGCCCCTTGACCTTGAGATGTATGTCGACCAGTTTGACGCCCTCCTCTGACTTTCTCTCCTTTAATACTGCCATTCCAGATAGAGCGGAATCAGAGCAGCCGCCTATCGTGGCCTCAGCTTTCATTCCCTTATCCCTCCAGGCATCAGCATTCTTACCATTTAGCATAAATGATAAGGCGATTGCGAGGGCGATTAATAGTATCCAGCTCTTTTTCATAGTCATTCTCCTCCTTTTGGGTTACTCACTTTATAAATATTCCATTTAACAGGCAGCCTCGACCGGCTAACTGGCACTGCCCGCTCGAATTGTGAAATATCAAATTTGCCCTCATCTGACCTGGCAGCAACTGATGTTACTCAGTGATTATATTTTCTCACATATCGCTGTGATGTCAACCAGCCAGGAACTATTCCTGAATGGAAGAGGTCTTCATTGCAGTCCTTCCGCTGTGTTCACCCGTGACAATGCCTCCTGAACAACAACATCCTGAGAATTAATACGCAGAGCATCTTCAAATGATGTCCGTGCCGACGCACGGTCACCCAAAGACTCAAGGGACCACCCGCGATTAAAACAAGCCTTGGCCAAGCCTCCCGGTTCTATCAATGCATCAAACCGCTGGTCCCCGGCGCGTATCGAAGCGGTGCCACAATTTGAGAAACCAGGTATTTGTTAATCTGAACCATGATATACTTCGGGGGAAACTGCGGAAAGAACCTCACAATGGCCAAGTATGAATCAAAAAAAAGCCAGAGGCAATTCTCCGGCATTATCTGATACGACATGTTCGCGCGCAACTGGAGCATTGGCTGCTCCCTGAGAAATGGCAGTGAGGTGAGACCATCGGAATCTGGCCTCACCTCGCCTTCCTCGATTGGTTTAGCAAGGATGCACGTTTGCCTTGCCAACAACTTTCGGCTTTACGTAAGTGATTTTTTTCATCCTTACACCTCCTTCCACGTTATTCTGAATTTTTCCTATTACATCCACTTCTCTGTTTGTCCATTATAGGCTTCTCATTTAATTACTGATGCTTACGCGTCCAGGGCTCCCAGTCGCCGCCGCCTCCGCTGCCGCCTTAATTACCGAGCTGTCCCCAGGGTGATACATTATTCCACAACTGATTCTCAGGAAAGCTGTCTGCATTCTCGTTATCATGGCATGCGCGTCCGCCTGAGGTAGTGCCGAAGAAATAGGAAAATGTCCTCGATCCATCTTCACCTATTCCGCCGCCGCCTGCAGGGAATCCTCCCGAACCCATTCCACTTTCACTGCTATCAGGACTTCCTTCCTGGTAGGATCCTTGAACTCCCCGGCCTCCTGTTGCCACCCTTCCTCTGTGGGCAGAATCGAGACAATCGGTGATCAGCAGACGTCCGAGAGCGGCATTATGTGGAGTATGGCATTTCGAGCAGGTGTATCTGTGCATGGTGCTGCCGTCATTGTCCCAGCCCTTGACGGAGTTGTGAATCCTGTCAACGGACTTCCACTGACTGGTCGTATCAGGACTCAGGCTCGACTTGGGGTGACAGGTAACGCACAGTCCTCCAAACTCACTCACAGACTGGCTCACCGATGCTGTTGAAGTATAGTTCCAGTTTGTAAAGGTGTTCTGGTCTATATGATATCCAGGTGTGCTGGCACCGCAAAAAGCAGGTTGATCCGCTGACTCACCTTTAACACCTCTGCACTCGTTCGTGCTGCCCGGCGCAACATCCTCTTTATAAGGTGATGTCATCCATGTGCCTTTCAGAAGAGGTACTGAATACTGCTGGTTCACTGTTGGGCTCACTCCATGAGGATCATGGCATGGCGTGCACAAACCGCCTATGGTTCCCATAACAGGAGTGTTCAACGATGATGAGGCACCGAGATGGCCTCCCTGCTGCATCAATGCCTGTCTGAACGTAAATCTCTGCTGGGCACCTGCAAAGCCGGGGCCGAAACGCATGGTATCATAATATCCCAGAATGGGCTGCGAGGAGTTAAAGGTACCCTGGTAACCCCACGGTGTCGTGCCTGCGTTCTGGGTCACATGACAGTCAAAACATAAATCCGCTCCGGCGTTGTGAGCATTATTCTCAGTTGCTGACCCGTCTGCCATTGGCTGGTAGGTCATTGAGTATCCGCCCTTGCCTGCTATGGTGTCCTTCAGTATTGCTCCGTTCGTCGTCGCACTTGAGTAACTGGTCGTTGTGCCGCTGACCGTTGAACCGTGTGAGTTGTGGCAGTCGAAACATAAGACTTTTATTGAACCACTAGTGTTCGGCCACGTCTCATTCAGGTTCCATCCGCGCTCATTATTGGCGGCATTTCCGTGAGCTGAGTATGCCTTGGTCTGGGTGTTCTTCGGTGTAATGTCGGTACTGCTTGTATCAGTGTATTTACCCCATGGAGTTGTACCTGTCTGAGAATACCTTTCGTCTACACTCCTGCCGTCCCAGGCATACTCATTTGGTGTATTTCCGTCTCCAAAAGGCATGGTGGTATTGTTCTGTGCGCTATGGCAGCCAAGGCACACCGTGTTTATCTTCTGCATCTCAGTCCTGGATCCATTGGCCATGTACTCCATGGCAGTGTTCCCTGCGGAGTATGAGGTTGGCCTTGAACCGTTTCCGTATACAACCAGATTGATCTCTGATCCCGGCGCAGATGGACCGCCGTGGTACATGTCATTAATGCTGCCGTCGCTGTTTGCTTCCCAGTGACACTGGTAGCAATGCTCGTCAGTAAGCTCTACTCCCTGAATATGATGGGAATCTTCGCCGAACTGATTCACTACGGCAACCCTGTTGCCCTGTTCCAATGAGTGGCAGATCGTACATCCGCCGGAAGGCTGGAATCCACCTTCATGGTTATGGCACTGTGTGCAATCCAGTCCGTCCTGGTGCGACTGTCCGCCGGGCGCTGATCCGTCGTTCTGGTGGTGGTTTGTCTGTGTATGACAGGTGTTACATACGTAGTTGTCTACATTCATATCAGGCACACCGGCAGCGTCGTCAGCAAAGCTGTAGGGTCCTGTCTTTGCTTCAAAGACTATGTCACTACCACGGATAATTGTCCGGACGAATGCAAGGTTATCATTCCCTCTTATGTTCGTCTGTACGCTCATCGGGTTGTGACATTCCACACAGTCAAGATTCATAAGCTGGTTCGTTTCCGGGTCGATGTAATTGTCACTGTAATGGGTGTCCACCTTCGTATCAGAGCCGCCGGCCCCTGTACCCGGTGCTGCAGGGTCATGGCAGCCCAGACAGGCGCTGTTCGGGATCGCCGCATTCGGTATATAGGTATCATCCGTCACATGACAGACTATGCAGTCAAATACGTCATGAGGCGGGGGTACATTTGCGTTCTCCAGCTGGTCCCTGAATGCACCCAGATGGGTATGACAGACCGTACAGTCCTGGCCGTCAAAGTGGATCTGCCCGCCCGGCGCGGTTCCGCCCCGCTGATGATGGTTCGTCGCCACATGGCAGGTGTTACAGATGTAGTTTTCTGTCAGCATGTCCGCCGGGATGTTTGCGTCATTTGCAAAACTGTACTGGCCGGTCTTTGCCTCAAAGGCTATGTTCGTTCCCCGCACCATGCTTCTTACAAATGAAAGGTTCGTATTGCCCCGGAAGTTCGTCTGTACGCTCATCGGGTTGTGGCACTCCACACAGGCCATGCCTGTAAAGTGCGATGCCACCGGTGTAGCCTGACTTCCGTCATGACAGGCCAGACAGGCCGTATTCGGTATCGCCGCGTTCGCTACATAGGTGTCAGGTGTTACGTGACAAACTTCACAGGCAAATGTATTGTGGGGTGCCGGTACATTTACATTCTCAAGCTGGTCCCTGAATGACCCAAGATGGGTGTGACAGACCGTACAGTCCTGTCCGTCAAAGTGGATCTGGCCGCCCGGTGCAACCCCGTCAGCCTGATGGTGGTTTGTCGCCACGTGGCAGGTATTACAGATGTAGTTTTCAGTATTCATGTCTGCCGGTATGTTTGCATCATTTGCAAAACTGTATTGGCCGGTCTTTGCTTCAAAGGCGATATTGTTGCCTCGCACCATGGTTCTCACAAATGAAAGGTTCGTGTTGCCACGGAAGTTTGTCTGTATGCTCATCGGGTTGTGACACTCTACACAGAGCTGCCCCGTAAAATGCGATGCTACCGGTATTGCCTGTGATCCGTCATGACAGGCCAGACACGCGCTGTTTGGTATCACCGCGTTCGGTACATAGGTGTCAGCGGTTACGTGACATACCGCACAGTCAAACACGTCATGAGGCGCTGGTGCCGGCGCTACGTCCGGTAAAAATGCGTTGGCATGGGGATGACAAACAGTACAGGTTGAAGTGTCGTTGTGGCTCTGGAACGGGGCTGTACCGTCGTTCCGGTGATGATTCGTCGCCGTGTGACAGGTCTCGCAAACTCCATTATATCCCGGTCCGCCCGTGATATAAGGAGGAAATACTGCATCTGCTCCGCCGCCCACTGCTGTCAGGTTTGATCTTACCAGTTTCTGGTTTACCGTCCCGAACATCGGTTCATGACATCCCACGCAGGTTGTGCCCTGATGGGTTAACACATTCGGAGCTGTCGGAAAACTCGCGCTCAATGACCCTGTTGCTGTATGGCACTGTTCACATTTGGTATCAGGTATGGGTGATGAAAAATCAGTTGCCGTTACATGGCAGTAATCACAGTTGGCAATGAATACAGGAGCATCATGAGGTGCTGCCGGTGATCCCCCTGACGGTGCGAAACCATCCATATGAGCATGACAGCTTATGCAGTCCACACCGTCATTATGAGACTGCAGCGGGGCAGTCCCGTCATTCCTGTGATGGTTTGTCATGGTATGACATACTTCACAGATACCGTCATACGTCGTATTACCGTCTGCGTAGGAGTTGGGGCCTGCAAAGTCGAAGAACTTAACTATTTTAGTCCCACTGTTCGGCGACGCTATCGTGCTCCTGATTAATTTACTGTATACAATCACAAAAGTGTCTCCTGCTGATGCTGCACCCATATTCACAGGGCCCTGCACCGTCAGGGTATCTGATGTGTTGCTCAGTATTTTATAATTAATGCTCAAATCCAGTACATTCGGAAAGACAACTAATCCCTTCCATTGGTCAATTGCCCATCCTGCACCTGCCTGCATAATAGTCGTTGCTGTTAAATTTGTTGATACGCCCTCATGTACATAACTCTCGCTTCCATAGCTCCTGATCTGTTCATGGCCGTGCTGGTTATGACAGACGCGGCACTCAATCGACCAGTCACCGTACCCGTTGTCAATCTGAAGGCTAGAGTGGGTGTTTACGAAAGGTGCTTCGATATCATTATGGCAACTCCAGCAGAGAGTATTAAACTGGGTATCATCAATGTCCTGCGGATCGTGGGCCGTCCAGGGAGGCAGCAGAGAAGGCTCTGTCCCGTAAATAAAATGGCATGAATCGCACCCGACTCCGTTCCCCTCGTTATGAGGCCAGTCCTGGGCATATGCCTGCAGTGCTATCAAGGGAAGGAACAAGACAATGAATATACTCAGATGTTTTTTCATTTTAATACCCCCGCTAAATAAATTTACATTCAAAAATAGTCAGTCGTTCTATGAGTTCAATGATACGGAGTGCGGGAACAGCCGATAAATCCAGGAAAATATTTATTTGTTTTGGCAGCCCGTAATTGAATTTTAAATCAGACAACTAATATTTTCTCAGGTCAGATTAACTTTTTTTTAAAGATACACTTCACAAATAAACACATCATTGGTTCACAAGAATATCCGTTAATGATATCTGATTACCAAGACACATTCATGGATTATATTGCTATTCTTTGTGGTAATGTTGCTTTGGTGCGGCAAACTGATATAGTGCTTTTCCTCAACCTGTCACCTTATCTTGAAGATTGAGATTAATTTCTTAATAATTACAGGTAGTTGCGGACATTCCTTCATGGGAAGAGCTGGGACCGCAAACAAAAATTGCCCCGGGTATGCTGGATTCACCTTGAGTCCTCTCCTCAATCCAGCCTTGATAGTGCTGCCTGTACATTCCCGTCCTGCGGATTGATGGACAATGCCTTTTCAAATGATGCCCGCGCAGACGCGCGGTCACCCAAAGACTCAAATGCCAGCCCGCGGTAGAAATATGCCTTGCCCGATCCGCTCAGTTCTACCAATTTATCAAATTGTGCCAATGCTTCTTCAAATCGACTGGTCTTCATATAAATCCTGCCCTTGCCAAGATAAACAAAGCTGTCGTCAGGATCAAGGGCCATCTCCTTCTCATAATACTTCAGGGCTTCATCAAGGAGGCCCATTCCCTCGTAGGTGTCTGCCAGATATAAATTAGTGTTGTCAACTGAAGGATCGATGGCAAGTGACTTTTTAAATTGATCAACAGCTTCGGTCAAACGGCCCATGGTCAGTAATTCGAACCCGAGGTCGCGGTAACTCTGCGCATTCTTTTGTTCTTTAGCAATACTGGCAGAGTATTGTATCTGCTCATCAATAAGCATCTTTTTGTAATCAGGAATCTCTTGAGCCATAATTGAATGCCACTGTCTGCTGATCCATGTATCTCCCATAACTGCAGATGCATGTAATTCGGGGAGGACGGGATTCCAGCCCCCTGCAGGCTCGATGGCTTCCCTGAGATGACGGACATTCATTTCTTTCTGCAATCGATTGATAAACTTTTCAATACCTCTCTGCCGCAGACGTGCTATCTCAAATTCAAGAGCAGGATAGTCAAGGGTATTCAAAGGCACCTCATTATCGCTGATAAGAGAAAGTACATTTGTATTGAGCAGCTGATAGGGCAGCCACTCTGTCCTGACCCCGTGCTTTAGAAGGAGATCACCTGCCAGCTTCTCATTCTGCAGGACATCAGGATGGTGCATCGCAATGTCTTCCCGCGAGCATGCGAGCAGAAAATATTTATGCTTGATATAACCAAGCCAGCATTTATTGAATGACCGGGAGAGGGTCTTGAGCATTATATCAACTCCCCTGTCTCCAGCCCGCGCATCGATCCATGTCACATACACTCCATCAGGAGAGAGTCTCTGTTTTACTGCTGCCAGAAAATCAAGGGTGTACAGTTTCGATGAACTGAAATAGAGGGGGGTCGTTACGGTATTAATGATCAGTGAATACTGTTGGTCATTTGTTTTCGTGTAATGAATTGCATCATCGTGGATTATGGATACACCGGGCATGGTTTCAATGTCAAAGTTAAATTCAGACATGCGGTAAAGATTTTGCAGGACAACAGGGTTTATCTCTACCGCATCAGTGTGATCAAATAAGAGACCTACCGTGCCGGCGGTAACGCCGCTGCCGGCTCCGAGGATGAGGGCACGGTCAGTACGGGGAGCCAGCAAAGCTGAAAAAGCTCCCACGACCTTTTCAGAAGGAGCACGGAGATTCATGCTTCTGTATCCGTTGATAAAAAAGAACAGGTCCCCGTTTTTCATTTCATTCAGTGCAAAAACATCATGCCTGCCCTTGAAGACCTCGGGAAATTTGAGTATGTCCCGGTTTTCCTGTAACTCCCCGGGTGAACTGAATGATGCATGTCCCACATACAAAATATTTTCATCCCAGGTAATGTTCCAGACAGAAAATATTCCAGCTGCTAGCAGTATCCCGCCTGCAAGGGCTTTCCTGTCCTTCGTTGAATAAACAAATAGGGAACATCTGGACAACGCGGCAATGACCAGAAGAATAACTCCGTAGCTGAATGATTGGTGGAGAACAAACACCATCAACAGGTAGCCCGCCCCATTCGCCATGGATGATACAAAGAGCAGCTGCCCTGATTCCCGTGCCACATTTTCCTCTGTGGTCATAAGCGCAGGAACCGTCCCGCCAAATGTAATGGCAGGGACCCCCATGAACAGGGAAAGTATTGCCATCTTGAGAAGAATTGACAGATAGTAACTTTGCCCCGCCGCCTGATAGAGAGATGCATAGAATTCAGCCACCATCTGAAAACCGCCGGTAAGCCACACCAGGCCAATCATGTTTGCAATAAGCAGGTGGCTGAAGGATAATCTGAATCTATTCACCAGTGCAGAACCGATTGCGATACCGGACAGGACAATTCCAAGTACAAGGGCAAATGTTTCACGATAGGGACCGATGATCAGGTCTGCTATTCTCACCATCCACAATTGAAAGACAGCAGACGCGACACTTGCACATGCAAGAGCAATGACATGGTTTACAGGAAAATGCACATACTGTGCTCTTTTCGGAATACCTTTCCACAGCTCTTTAAAGGACATAAAAAGCGCGACAGACACAAAGGCATTTACCGAGGCAACCGTGAGTACGGTTTTCCGGATTCCAATTAGTCTGAGCAGCATGAACTCAACGAAAAGTATAGTCAAGACAGCTCCAAAGGTATGAATCGCATAGGCCCTTGCAAAAGACCGGTTCGGACTCAATCTGCTCAGATAACCGGCAAAGAGAGGAAGGCTGCACCCGACCAGAAAAGAGGGGACACTTAACAGCAGGATACACTGTATGATATTTCCCGTAAGTCCCCTGCCGAATATCTCCATACCGGAATACATCCAGCTTTCAATAAACTCTGTCCCCAGGGCAAAGGCTATCGCATAGAGACTTATCCCCCCTTCAATGAGCCAGAGAAAGCGCCAGAATCGATGCGCAAAAAGAGTCCCGATACCGATGCCGAGCAGAAAGGTAAGGAGGATGGACGCACTGATCGCCCACTGGTCCCCAATTAAGTTGCCGAGGATTCTCCCGTAAAGAATCTCGTAGGAGATTCCGGCAAAACCGGAGAGCAGGAGGAGGAATATGAAGAATGGGTTATTGGGCTGTTTCATACAGATCGTTTCTTGTGAATGAGAAGATTATAATAATACAATTTAAGATTTCAAGTCTATTGAGTACCCGAACTTTTTAAGAATTTCTATTCCTTGATACGACAAATAAACACATCGTGCATATCATTAATACCCCTCTTTGGCAAAGTCGGAGCGACTCTCAGCGTAGACTCGCATCGAGAGGGGACAGGGGAGATTTTTTGATGATTATCTTCCTAAATCCCCCTTGGCACCCCTTTTCCAAAGGGGGAAACATGAAAAAGATAACTTTGCCCATGTATGCAAAAGGATTACTGATGATCATTTATCATAAAAAAAAGACCGGATCATATCCGGCCTTCCAAATTTTCCAATGCATTCTCCTTCACAAGAAGGGGCTATTCTGATAGGTGTATATCAATGCCTCCTGTAATTTCGCCTGCTGCAACAGCGACAGCAACTATAGGCTGGCTGAAGCCCTTCACCCGCAGGTAATAATCTCCGCCCTCAGGGACTCTGATAATATATTTTCCGACATTCCCTGTCCTGCTGTCTGAAATAAAATAAGGCCGTTTGACTTCAGGATTTAGCGAGGCAATTACCAGCTTCCCCTCAACGGGTTGACCGTTCTTATCAAAAACAGTACCCTGGATTCCTGTCTTAGCCTCTGCCGTCCACTCCTTTTTAAAAGGTACTGCTCCGATGATCGGTCCCATATCTTTAGTATCTCCTGCTTTCACGACATGAGGCTTAAGGTCTCTGCCGTCCTTCGGCGGATAGATCAAATCTCCCTCCCGGGGATAGGCGGACTTTTCACCGGCAGTCTTCTTAATTACAATCAGGTAATATGTTCCCTGTGGAAGCTCTACGGAAAAGCTCCCGTCGCTTTTCGTCCACACGGCATAATCATGATTTCTCCAGTACTCGGACTCATAGGGAGAAGGTCCGGAGTTAACATCAAAAAACAGAACTCTTCCATCTGACAGTGCTTCTTCGCTACTTGTCATAATTGTTCCTTTCAAATAGCCATGCCCCGTCTCCTGGGCAATAGTGACGCTTGCCAGAAAAAGCTGGCTTACAATGAAACTAATCAGACATATCCATCTATTCATAAGTAGTAAACTCCTTTTTCCCGTTTCATCTCAGACGAACCTCTGTTCATTCCCAAATTGAGGTATTTATTAACCTGAGAACACATTCTCCAGCATCTTCATTCAAAAGCTCTCTCATGATAACAGATGCGAATCAAAAAAAAAGCCATGGAAATTTCCAGGGCTTTTCATAGTGCTCTATTGATGTAGCTCTGCAATGAGCATAATCTTCAGAAGTGAATGAGGTGAGACCCTTTCCTTATGGCCTCACCTCATCAGTGATCATATCAGCAAGGATGTACATTTGTTGTGCCAACTACCTTCGGTTTTACATATGTAAGTTTTTTCATCGGTACACCTCCTTCCTGTTTCTTATTGTTTAGTCCTGTTATCTGCCATTCAAAAGTTATTTATATCTGCACCTTCCATCTTTCCATTCGCAGTCCTGGGGAGCATGTTCACAGGTGTCCTTGTCATTATAATCAGGACATCCCGCCGGTTGGCTGCCGGGGTCAGTGACATCGTTACAATCTCCTCTTTCATCATCCCAGGTGCACCATTGACTGCTCAAGCAGGACGATGCGCTTCCCCGTGCGCTGCAGTTACCGTCTCCGAGGTTGCCAAGCTGGCCCCAGGTCGATACATTGTTCCAGCGGTCGTTCTCGGGGAAGCTGTCTGAATTGGTATCTTCATGACAGGTACGGGGTCCGTTCGTGGTAC
>CALZGI010000187.1 GCA_945786855.1 Thermodesulfovibrionia bacterium
CTGAACGGACTGCTCTCTCATGTAATCCGAACCTTTGTTACCGAATTGCCGACAGTAATATTTCTCCTGGGGCTTGCCTTTTACCGGCGGTGGGATTTGACCTTAATGACGCTGATCCTTGTCCCCTTTATCGGGTACAGCACAAAAAAGTTTGGCAAGAGAGTGAAGAAAAAAAGGAAGAAGGCCCAGAAACAGATTTCGATGGTGACCCACAGGATTGGCGAAGCTGTTGCAGGAATGCGCATTATCAAGGTCTTTACCCGGGAAAAAAGCATGGTTGCTAAATTCGAGAAGGATAACCAGCGGTATTACCGGGAAATGCTGAGGGTAATCAAGCTCAAAGAGTTTACCAAGCTGGTTATTGATGTGGTAAACGGGATTGGTGTGGCAGTAGCCCTCTGGTACGGTGTCAACCTGATCGTCAAGGGAATTATATCGCCGGGAGACCTCGCGTCCATACTGGTAGCTCTTTACATGGTATTTTCACCGATTAAAAAAATAGGTGAGGCCTATACAACTCTTCAGGAAACAAAGGCCTCGATGGAAAGAATAGACACACTCCTTGAGGCGAGACATGAGGAGAAGGGAAATCTGCGGCTGGAAGGCTTTAACAAGTCACTGAAATTCAAGAATGTTTCTTTTACCTATCCGGGGACAAGTTCTCCTGTGGTGGATAATATCAGTTTCGAGATAAATCATGGAGAAGTCGTCGCTCTTGTCGGGAAAAGCGGAGCCGGCAAATCAACTATGGTGGATTTAATCCCGAGATTTCACAGGCCTACGAGCGGTACGATAACAATTGATGAAATAGATTTAAACGAAGCAGAACTTCACTCCCTTAGGAAACTCATTGCAGTGGTCAGTCAGGACGTTGTGCTGTTCAATGATATGGTCCGGGAGAATATTGCTTTCGGGAACGAAGATGCCACGGAAAGTGATGTTATTCAGGCGGCGAAGTTGTCTTATGCAGACGAGTTCATAAGGGAACTGCCCGATCAGTATGATACGGTCCTTGGTGAAAGGGGGCTCACATTGTCGGGGGGGCAGAGACAGAGGATCGCTATCGCCCGGGCAATAATTAAAAACCCTCCCATATTGATACTTGATGAAGCGACGTCATCCCTTGACTCTGTTTCTGAAGCGCTCGTGCAGAAAGCGCTTGAAAAGTTAATGAGGGGAAGAACAACGATTGTTATTGCCCACAGGCTATCGACAATCAAGAAAGCGGACAGAATAATGATCCTTGATGGCGGGAAGATAGTTGACAGCGGTACCCATGAAGAGCTTATTTCGAGAAATGACACCTATATGCAGCTTTATAATGCTTTTGCGCTGTCCTGAGAACATTCATTCGTGGCATTCTGAGGCGGCGATATACTGCCTCTTAAAAACAAGCACTGATTCAGTATTATTAAAATCACAAAAAACAGGCACCAAATGACAAATAAATTCCAATTGCCAAATATTCAAACATAAAAACTGTGGTATATTTAAACCTTCGCTTTCCTGCTTTTTTGAGTTTTGGTCATTATAAATTGGAGCTTATTTGATATTTGGTGCTTGTTTTTTGGAATTTCTCAGCAGTCAGTTACTAAAATTATACAATGAGAATACTCCACACAGAATGGTCTGATGGACTAGGCGGTCAGGAGAAGAGGGTGCTGGCTGAGGCCCGGGGCCTTGCTGAGCGCGGTCATTCCGTTCGCATTGCGTGCAGGGACCATTGCAGAATCAAAGATGAAGCATCCAAAATCGGAATTAGCGTTCATGTCTTTCCCATGAGGAAATCGTTTGACATAGGAAGTATGATCTCCATGGCCGGCCTGATGAGGAACATGAAACCTGATATTGTCAATACTCACAGCGGAGTCGATGCCTGGCTTGGCGGCATTGCTGCAAGGCTGGCAGGGGTCCCTGTTCTTGTGAGAACAAGGCATTTGAACATTCCATTAAAGAGAAGTCCCCTGAATTTTATCCACTACCTGCCTGATATCTACATAACCTGCGGAGAGAATATGAAAAACAATCTTGTCAGGAACTGCGGTTTCCCTGAGAATGGGGTAGTCAGTATACCGACGGGCGTCGGTTCCTCATTTTTTCAGGTGAAAAAAAATAATGAAGGACGGGCAAAGTACGGTATTGATGTGAACACTCCTGTTGTGACAAATGTGGGCATACTGAGAAGCGTGAAAGGCCATGAGGTAACATTCAGGGCGGTAAAGGCAGTCGTTGATGCTGTCCCCGGTGTGAAATTTCTCATCGTGGGAGACGGACCGAGGAGAGAAGCCCTTGAAAAAGCAGCTGGTGATCTGGGCATATCGGAGCACGTTATTTTTACGGGGTTTGTTGAAGACATCCCGGAAGTATATTCATTTTCGGATGTGGCGGTACTGAGTTCCTGGTCCGAGGGGCTTCCCCAGAGCCTGCTTCAGGCAATGGCAGCAGGTGTACCGGCTGTGGCTACCCGGGTGGGAGGGGTGCCTGAGGTTGCACTACATGAGAAGACCGGGCTTCTTGTTGAGCCGGGAGACCACGATGCCCTTGCTCAGGGTATAATACGATTGCTCTCAGATCACGATTTTGCTGCGGAAGTTGCAGGGAGAGCACGGGACAAAGTGAAAGGAGAGCACTCGATTGATCATATGATTGATCAAACCGAAAACCTTTACAGTGAGATCCTGAGCCGAAAGGGCAGGAGATAGATTCTCATGGACAATACCTATTTATCATTAGGGTATAATTCGAAGGCGAGGTGGCTCAGTTACTGGTATCAGATTTCAGAGACCCTCGAAGTATCCCCTGAAAATGTCCTTGTGATCGGGAAGGGAAGCGGCGTTACCGAAAAGACGATACACTCCCTGTCGAATAATAATATCCATGTTGTCACTCTTGATATAAATTATGCTGTAAACTCCGATGTTGTGGGAGAGGTAGCAGGCTTGCCCTTCAGAAATGATTCTTTCGATGCAATAATTTGCTGCCAGGTCCTGGAGCACATTCCCTATGATAAACTGACAGTCTCTCTGAGTGAGATGCAGAGAGTAGCCCGAAAGCGTGTTGTGTTGTCGCTTCCCCATGGGAGAAAGCATTTAAGAATGGTGATTGATGCACCTCTTTTGGGAGAGAGACAGTTAATACTCAAAAATCCCATCACAAAGAGAAACTGCAGCAGCAAACAGCATTACTGGGAGATCGGGAGAGGCGTTTCGCATAAGGAAGTGGTCAGGCAGATGAGAAGGATATTTGATATTGAAAAAGAATACCTGAATGAAATAAGCTGTGACCACAGGTTCTTTATATTGAAGAGAAAAAAGTTGATTTAATGATAGACTGAGTAGTTCAATTTTTTATATATTTAAACGTGAAAAATGCAGCTATTGTTCAACCAGATAATTAACTCGATGAATTATTGATATAATGTGCAACAAAGCTATGGATAAATGCATGGACGCTCAGATTGGTTTATGTTGCGTCTAAGGTACCTGCCTGCCGGCAGGCAGGTCGAAAATTAAATTTTTTTTCAACACCTGCATTATTTTAAATTCATTTTTCGGGTTAAGCTGGTTATAAAAGCGAAAGGAGGAACAGATGAAATTCCTGATAACCGGAGGAGCAGGGTTTATAGGTTCTCATCTTGCCGAGAGGCTTCTTGAAGAAGGGCATGAAGTCTGTGTTATTGATGACCTGTCCACCGGCAGTATTGAAAATATAGAGCATTTGAAAGATCAGAAAGGCTTTTCCTACGTGATCGACACGATTATGAATTCCTCTCTGCTGGCAGAGCTTATCGACAAGTGCGATGTGGTATATCATCTGGCAGCCGCTGTGGGTGTGATGCTCATTGTAGAAAGCCCGGTAAGGACAATAGAGACGAATGTAAAGGGCACGGAAGAGGTCCTGAAACATGCAAACAAGAAGAAGAAAAAAGTCGTAATTGCATCAACCTCGGAGGTGTACGGCAAGAGTGCCGAGAAGTTTTTCAGCGAGGACGGAGACCTTGTGTTCGGGCCTACGACCAAAGGCCGGTGGAGCTATGCATGTTCAAAGGCCATTGATGAGTTCCTTGGTCTGGCATACTGGAAGGAAAAGGGGCTTCCCGTTATTATCGTGAGGTTTTTTAATATTGTCGGCCCGAGGCAGACAGGGCGCTACGGCATGGTGATCCCGAGATTTGTGAAGCAGTCACTGCAGAACAAGCCTATCACAATTTTCGGGGACGGCACGCAGTCACGGTGCTTTACCCATGTTCAGGACGCAGTCAATGCGCTTGTTAAATTAAGTCTTGATGACAGGATCGTGGGGCAGATTGTCAACCTTGGGAATGATGATGAAATATCAGTCAAAAACCTCGCTGATAAAATCAAAAAACTGACAGGAAGCGATTCGGAGATTAAGTACATATCCTATGATGAAGCCTATGAGGAAGGCTTTGAAGACATGCAGAAAAGAGTGCCCGACCTGTCCAGAATTAAAGGGCTTATAGGATATGAGCCTGAACATTCCCTGGATGACATAATCAATGACGTTATCAGTTACTATAAAAGTGTTTGAGGTTCGAAAGAACCAAGTGAATAATGAACAGGAGTCTGTGACATGGTGATTCTTCAGACAGAGACCCTCAGGGGATGGGGCGGACAGCAGAACAGGGTGTTGATGGAATCGGTGGGCCTGAGTGAACGGGGGCACAAAGTCCTTATTGCATGCCGCCCCGGGAGCGTCCTGTCTGAGAAGGCGAAACAGTCAGGCATAAAAGTATATGAAATGAATATGGTAAAGAAGGCACACCTGCAGAACATCCCGAAGCTGATCAGCATTATCAGGGATGAGAAGGTGGACCTGGTCTCCACCCACAGCTCCGTTGACAGCTGGGCTGGCGGATTAGCGGCAAAGTTCACGGGGCGGAAACTCATACGGTTTCGGCAGAATCTCTATGCCATCGGAAGGGATCCCCTTACCAGGCTGATCTATGGTGCGGCGGACAGGATTATCGTTAGCAGCGGCGCCATCAGGGACCTGCTTACCGAATGCGGTGCAAACAGAAAAAAGATGGTCATAATACCCGAGACGGTGGATCTGGATAGATTTGAGCCCGGAATCCGGGGTTTAAGGGAAGAGCTTAACATCCCCGACGATGTTTTGATCATAGGGAATACATCGACCTTTACCGAGGTAAAGGGGCAGATATATTTTCTCCAGGCTTTTAACAGGATTAATAAAGAATTCCCCTGTATTCTCATGTTTGCCGGGGATCTGAAAGAACCCTTCCGGAGCCAGCACTTGTCACATGTTAATGAGGAGTTTCGGGACAAGGTCATATTTCTCGGGCACCGTGATGATATCCCGAATGTACTGAAAACCATTGATCTGTATGTATTCCCCTCGTACTGTGAAGGTCTCGGTACGGCCCTTCTTGAATCTTTGGCTATGGAGAGACCGGTAGCTGTCTCGGACATCCCGACGTTCCGTGAATACATTGAAGACGGAAAGAACGGAGTGTTTTTTAAAGTGAAAAATCCCGAAGACCTCGCGGAAAAGGTCATTGCCCTGCTGAAAGACGGGGAAAATAGAAAAATGCTGGGGAAGAATGCACGGGTCACCATAGAGAAAGGCTTTTCGATACAGAGAATGCTGGACCTTACGGAAGCGCTTTATCAAGAGGTCATTCATGCTGCATAATTCCATCCCTGTTGTCATGTATCATCATGTGTCTCCTGCCGACCGGGAACTGAATGTCTATCCCGAGATATTTGAAGATCAATTGAGAACATTGTCCGGCCGGGGGTGGAAGACCCTTTCGGGGGAGGAATTTCTCTATCACATGGACAACGGGAAAGAGATGCCGAAGAAATGTGTATTGCTGACCTTTGACGATGGTTTTGCAGACAATTATGTCTATGCCTATCCTCTCCTGAAAAAACACGGAATGAAGGCAATGCTCTTCATTGCAACGGACTTCATAGAGGATGGGGATATCAAAAGAGATTCATTCATTCCTCTCTCCCACAATGACGCCTGGGATCTTGCGTACTCGGAAAGAAGGGCCGAGGCGCTCTGCACATGGAATGAGGTGAAGGAAATGGACGCGAGCGGTGTCATTGATATTCAGTCCCACGGAATTTCTCACAATACTCCGGATTACATGACCGAAAAGAAGTACGGCATGCTGAAAGAAGATCTTGCCGGCGGGAAGGAGACTCTGGAAAAGAGGCTGTCAAAGAAGATACTCCACTTTGCATGGCCCAGAGGCCACTATGATCAGGAAGGCATAAAGATAGCCCGGGACCTTGGTTACCGTGCCCTTTATACAACGGATCGGGGGACAAATACACCGGCGAACCTGCATATGATTAACCGGCTGCCGGTGAAGTGTAAAAATGGTAAATGGCTTTGCGGGAAGCTTCCCATTTACTCATCGACTTTTCTGAGTAAACTCTATCTGGGTGTAAGAACCGGAATATGAAGCGCCTTGACAATGAGGCCTTATCGATACAGTATGATTACAGTGAGGCAATGCATGAATCCCTTCAGAAATTTTCCGAACTGGTGCGGAACAATCCCGTCATTCTTGAACCGGTCAGAAGCCTTAATGACGATATAAAAGGCATTTTCTCGTCAGAGGGATTCTCCCTTTATCCTACGGTGGAAAAAACAACTCTTTTTTTTGACCCTTCAACGGACTCTTTTTTTAAAGTAATTCACCCTTTGAACTTCAAAAACAGGATGATTTTTCTGTGCAGCCATAGGGCCGCCACTATTTATCAACGTTCGGAGCAGCTTAGATCGGCAGGAGTCCTTGTGCAGCGGGTTAGGGCCTATGGATACCTGAAAGACGGCAAGAGACCTTTTTTTGTAATTGAAAAAGCCAGGGGGGAATCGATCTATGACCTCATTATAAGGGGAGGGAAAACCTGCCTCCTTGAAGTATATCGGAAAGTTCTGGACGAGGTGGCAAAGCTTCACCGGCTTGGTTACTGGTTCGGGGATGCCCATCTTTCTCATATTTTCTTATATAATGAAGAGGTGTCCGGTTTTATAGACCTGGACGGCATCAGGAAAAACTGTCCCTCTTTGCAGAAGAACTTTGCAAAAGACATTGCCGGACTGAATCATCCCGGGCTGCCGCTGTCTAAAGTTGAAAAAAAATCACTGATTCACTATTATTTTGATGCAATGTCTATAAACGATAGAAACAGATTCCTGCAAATGGTAAACAAGTATACGGAGAGAAGATGGAAGGAATAAGCATTATCATCCCGGTACTGAATAAAGTAGACAGTACTGTCAAATGCATTGACCATATCAGAGATTTAAACAAAGAGGGCCTTTATGAAATAATTGTGGTCGATAACGGCTCTACCGACGAGACCCCTCAGGTTCTAACTGATAATAAGCACATCCGGTATGTCAGACAGGAAAGCAATCTCGGCATTTCTAAAGCATGCAACATCGGTGCTGCCGAAGCTCAGTTCAACATATTGTGTTTTATGCACAACGATGTCTATGTGCATCAGAAAGAGTGGATTGCAGACCTCGGAGACTTTATGGGAAGGGCCCCCAATGCCGGCATTGTGGGCTTTTACGGGGCAAAGACAATCAGGGAGGATGGAAGTTTCAGAGGGAAATCGCTTGTTTATGCCAAAAGAGAAAGTACGACGATAAAGAAGCCCTACGAAAGGGTTGCTGTGGTGGACGGTCTTCTTCTTACCATGAAACGTCACGTGTTTGATAAAATAGGCGGTTTCGGCGAGGACTTTAAAATGCACTACTATGACAAGGATCTGTCCATGCGGGCCAATGAAGAGGGATTTGACAATTACGTACTCAACATCCCCTTTGACCACCTTTGCGGAACGTCGAGAGATCAGATTCATAATGATGAATCTATCAGGGAGAAGGCACGGGAGCACTTTGTGAAGATGTGGGATAAAAAATTGCCTTACAATGCAGCATCGGTGAAAAAGAGGATATCCTATGCATTTCGAAAACGCGGTCACCCTGCCTGATACAGTTCCGGACTTTCCTGAAAATTCATTATGTCCGCTGTCCTGTTTTCTCTGTCCGATTTCTGTGCACAACTTTGGGACAGAAGGGATAGCGTAACTTTCCATGTGCGGTATTTTCGGTTTTTTTTCGAGTGAAAGAAAAATCACCAAGACTGAACTCCAGCTATCCCTTGACGCCCAGAGACACAGAGGCCCTGATAACGCCGGGGCAGCATTCTTCAACGGGACCTCAAATGGTTATTCCCCTGCTGCTTCTATGCCTGACGGTGAATGGCACTCTGTTCTGGCACATACCCGTTTAAGCATTATTGACCTCTCTGATGCGGCAAACCAGCCGATGAGCAGTGAAGACGGATCAGTCTGGATCGTCTATAACGGGGAAATCTACAACTTCCGGGACATCAGGAAAGACTTACTGCAGCGGGGGCATACCTTCCAATCGGCGACCGATTCGGAAGTGATCATTCACGGCTATGAAGAATGGGGGCGTGATGTGATCAATCACCTGAGGGGCATGTTTGCCTTTTGTCTCTTTGACAGGAAGAGGAATAAGATTCTTCTTGTCAGGGACCGGCTGGGAGTAAAGCCTCTTAAATATTATTATGACGGCCGGACTTTTATCTTTGCGTCGGAACTCAAGGCACTCATGCACCTGATTCCCCGCAGGATGGACACCGATTCCCTGAACAGGTTTCTGACCCTTAAATATATCCCTTCGCCGAACACGATTATTGAGGGGGTCAGGAAACTTTCCCCGTCGGAGCTGCTGGAACTGGACATGAAGAGCGGGAGCCTGCAGAAGGTGCGATACTGGGAGCCGGAATTTTATCCCAAGAGCGAATTGTCCTTTGCAGAAGCGAAAGAACGTTTCAACGCGCTCCTGTCGGAATCGGTCTTCATGAGGACCGTTTCCGATGTTCCCATTGGTGTTTATCTCAGCGGCGGGATGGATTCCAGTGCCATCGTTGCATACCTGAAAAGCAACGGGATCGATGATATTAATACCTTTACCATTAAATTTGACCGTCCCGGGTACGATGAGTCTGAATATGCACGGATTGTGGCAAACCGATTCAATACACGTCACCGTGAGTTCCGGATACCTGAACTGACATTTGATGAACTGCAGAATATTATCGATTCCCTTGATGAACCCTTTGGCGACCCCTCCTATATTCCCACCTATTTTCTGTCACGAATGACGTCGGATCATGTAAAGGTGGTTCTTTCCGGAGACGGAGGCGATGAAATTCTTGGAGGATACAAGCGGTACCATATCTATTCACGGGCGAAAATCCTTGATTGTCTGCCCCCGATGGACCTGGGCTTTATGAATAAACTGCCGCCCGAGATCAACAAGAAAAGCTTTGTCGGGAAGTTCCAGAAGATTGCAGAAGCGCTGTCCCTTGGATACTGGGGAGCATACCTTTTAAGGTTTAATGGTATGAGCGGGAGTTTTAAGAGGTTTGTCATGAATCAGGATATGTATAATTCGCTGAACAGGTTTTCAATAGGCGATCTGATTCATAATTTTGATGAATCGGAAAAGATCGAAAATACTATTGAAAGGCTTGTATGGATCGACCTCCACACCTATCTGCCCGATTACATTCTGACGAAGACCGATATGGCCCTCATGGCCCACTCCGTGGAAGGCAGGAATCCGCTGGTTGATTACAGGCTTGTGGAGATGGCAAACTCACTCAAACCTGAATATAAATTTAAAAACGGCGGGAAGCACATTCTGAAAAAAATTCTTGAGGACTACCTTCCCAAAGACCTTATCTACAGAAAAAAGATGGGTTTCAGTCCGCCCATCAAGTACTGGTTCAGAGAGAATGTTCCCCTCATGCATGAAATATTTTCCGGGAGCAGTTTTGTATCGCAGGATGTCTTTGATCTGAAACGGATACATCAGGTTATCGATAAATTCCAGAGACCCGAGGTCAATGTGTCGGAGCAGCTGTGGCTCATGATGGTGCTGGAACTGTGGAGGAGAAAATATAAGGTATGACGGATGGTAAAATTAACCTGATGGTCCTCATTGTGAGCATGCCTGTGGGTGGTGTTGAAAGCCAGGTGTTGTCTGTTGTTCAGAGGTTAAATCGTGAAAAATACCATGTCACAATCTGCTGTATAAAAGAGCCGGGGACGCTGGGAGAAAAAGCATCTGACAAGGGAATAAAAGTCATTTCCCTCGGATTAATGAAGAGCAGCAGGTTCAGTTTCTCTATCCCCCTTCGGATCTCGGGAGTATTAAAGGAAAATAAAATAGATATTCTCTGGACGCACCAGTATGTTGCAAATCTGTACGGCAGGATAGCTGCCCTGCTGTCCGGGACAAAGGGCATTACATCAACATATCATGCATTGTATGATAAACCAAAAAAACACAGAAGTATTTTTAATCATTTCCTTTCGTACCGGACAGATGCCCTGGCTGCTGTTTCCCGGGCGGTGGCAGAGGATATGAAATCTTTTGACCATGTGAGTCCGGGGAAAGTGAGCATTATTCACAACGGGATTGATATTCCCTTTTTTGACATTAATGAGACGCAGGCGGAATGCAGGAAAAAACTCGGTCTGCCTGAAGAAGAAATACTTATCGGTGCAGTGGGCAGGCTGTCGGAGGAAAAAAATCATAAGGTGATGATTGAGGCAGTTAACATGCTCCCGGAAAAAGTGAAAGGAGTAATCGTGGGGGATGGAAAATTAGAAGGTCCCTTACGGGAAGCAGGAGGCAAAAGGATTTACTTCCTGACAAAAATGGAGCATGCTCTGCTTCCATACGCGTTAAAAGCTATGGACATCTTCTGCTTTCCTTCATTATGGGAAGGGTTCGGGCTGGCTCTTGTTGAAGCAATGGCAGCGGGGCTGCCGCCAGTTTCATCTGATATTCCCACACTCAGGGAAGTGGCGGGAGAGGGAGCTTTGTATTTTCCTTCAGATAGTGCAGTTGAGCTTGCAAATATACTGAAATCATTAATTGATGATCCCGCTGAAAGGAAGTTGCTCGGAGATAAGGCGCGAAAGAGGGCTGCTGTCTTTTCAATTGACAATACGGTGAAAGCATATGAAAACCTTTTTGCTGAAATAGAGAAAAGGAAGATCAGATCTCATGCATCATAAGATTCTTCTCATTGGCGAACTCCAGAAACCATACAACAACGGATGGTTTTATAAAGCGGGACTCGAGAAGAACGGGCACAGGGTAATCCCCTTTGATCCCGAATCTGCTGCCAACCCGCTGAGCAAAGTTGATGAACTGATCAACGAGCATGGGCCCGACTTCATTCTTCACGCCAAAGACGAACTTCCCGCCGAAGCTTTTGAAAAGTTGAAGAAGAAGACAAGGGTGATCATGTGGTACCCCGATCCCGTAACTCCCCCCTGGCTGTCCGCGTATGTGAGGGCGTCCGATGTTTTTTTGACCATGTCTGAGGGTTTGATCGGTGAATTTAAGAAGTATAACCCCAATGTGTTCTGGCTTTCCCAGGCATTTGAGCCTTCCTGTTTCGGGACAAAAGAAATGAGCGAAGAGGACCGGAAGACCTTTTCTGCAGAAGTAACTTTTGTAGGGAACCTTGGTTCCAAAGAACAGTATCTGAGAAGAAGGGGTGCGCTGGAAAAGGTCCTCAAGGCAGGGGTACAATTTAAATGGTGGGGACCGCGGCTTCCACGGAAGTTTTCAACTCTTCCCATAATCCTCGGTAAACTGGGGAAGGCATACGGGGGTAAATTTGTCTGGGGAGAGGAGTATGTCAAAGTGGCACAGCTCTCAAAGATATTCCTTGCCTTTGATTCCCAGCCTCACATCAGGAAATCGATGAGCGCTAGGATGTATACTGCAGTCGGCTGCGGCGCCTTTTACATGTGTCAGCATGTAGACGGTATCGAAGAAATGTTAGAACCGGGGAAGGAAATTGTAACCTTCCATAATGAGCAGGAAATGATTAACCTGATAAAATATTATCTCGAACATGAAAACGTGAGAAAACAGATCGCTGAGGCAGGGAGGGCACGGGTCCTGAAAGATCACACTTATGAGGTCAGGATGAAGGAGATGGTTGAGATGATACATCAGTTTATTTAGTTCTGTTCGAACAACGCAGATATTGTTCAACAAAATAATTAACTCGATAAATAATTAATAATATGGATTAAGCTTTGAATAAAACGTACTCTCTCAGATTGGTTAATATTGCGTCTATGGTATCGAAAATTATCTTGTTTCACAACACCTGCATTGTTCTCACACAGGCATACACATTTCTCCCTTCCCCTCTTATGAGGAAAGGGAGAAAAAGATAATAATGAAGATAGCCATCATCAGAAAAAAATACACCTTTCACGGCGGGGCCGAAGGTTTTTCGAGCAGTTTTATCGAGAACCTTGCCAATGATGGCCATGAGATTCATATATTTGCCATCAAGTGGCAGTCTGAGACAGCCCATAAAAATATTCACTTTCATAAAGTTCCCGCCCTTACGTTTCTGTCATTCTTAAGAGACTTCACCTTTGCGGTTTCCTCTTATTTCATGCTCCGGAAAGAAAGGGAGAACTTCGACATAATTCAGACCCATGACAAGACGCTTTATCAGGATATTTACCGTGCCGGAGACGGGTGTCACATTGAGTGGCTCAGTCAGAGGTGGAAGAGAACAGGCCCGGCAGGAAAAATTTCGATCATTCTGAATCCCTATCACTGGCTGATCCTCCTTCTTGAAAGGGCAATATTCAGAGGGCACAGGTATAAAAAGATAATTGCCATATCGGAGATGGTGAAAAAGAATATTGCGGAAAACTATGGAATTCCTTCTTCTGAGATTGACGTAATATACAACGGTGTAGATCTGGATAAGTATACTCCTCAGAATAGAGAGGTATACCGGAGTGAGATACGGAAGAAACACCGGTTGAGTGATAAGGATTTTGTTGTTCTTTTTGTCGGGTCCGGCTTTGAAAGAAAGGGCGTTCCCTACCTGATAGAGGCAGTTCAGTCGCTCCCTGAACAGGTATCGCTCTTGATAGTGGGGAAGGGGAAGCACCCCCCTGTGTCCCCCCTTGCTAAGGGGGGAACGAAAGGGGGGTCTATTGGTCGGAATCAGAATATACTATTCTGCGGCCCCCAAAAGGAGATTCAAAAATACTATGCTGCAGCGGATATATTTGTTTTCCCGACAATGTATGAGCCCTTCGGCAATGTTCATCTTGAAGCCCTGGCCTCCGGTCTCCCGGTGATAACGACGAAAAACAGCGGCGCATCGGAAATAATAAAAGACGGAGAACATGGTTTTGTTGTGAATAAGCCCGAGACTGTGGAAGCGATAGCCGGAAAAATAAAATCCCTGATGCAGGACCGGGAAGCGAGAGAGGCCATGGGCAGGAATGCCAGGAGTCTGGCTGAAGAATTTACTTTCGAGAAGCATATTGGCAAAATTAAGAAGCTCTATGAGAGTATAATTAATGAATGAAACAACAAATTAAAAATCCCCTTTATCCCCCTTTGGAAAAGGGGGGTCAGGGGAGATTTTTATATAGGGAGGGGAATTGTTTTCCGTATCAGTAGTCATGGTAACGAAAAATGAAGAAATCAACATCGAAGATGCTCTGAAGAGCGTGTCCGATGCTCAGGAAATTATTGTTGTTGATTCATTCAGTACCGATAAAACAGTTGAGATATGCAGAAAGTATACTGAAAAAGTCTATCAGCAGGAATGGCAGGGATTTTCCCGTCAGAAACAGACGGCTGTTGATTACAGTGCGGGCCCCTGGGTCTTTATCCTTGACGCCGATGAAAGAGTGACTCCGGAATTGAAGTCCGAAATTATTAAGAATATTGAAGAGAGTTCGCATGACGGTTATTATGTTCCGAGAGAAAATTACTTTATCGGGAAGTGGATAAAGCACAGCGGATGGTGGCCTGACAATACCCTGAGACTTTTTAAAAAAGACAAAGGGCACCTGGAACCCCGTGAAGTGCATGAAAAGGTTGTGATCGAGGGGACCTCAGGGTATCTTGAAAATCCCCTCAAACACTATACCTATAGAAGCGTATCTGATTTTGTGGAGAGAATGGAACGCTACTCAACGCTGGCTGCAAAGGAAATAAGAAAAAAGAGCGGGAGGGCCGGGTTAACTGCTCTCACGGTGAGACCTGCTGCGACTTTTCTTAAAATGTATGTGTTGAGGCGTGGCTTCATCGACGGAATCCGGGGACTGATGCTTGCCATCCTGTATAGCTTTTATACCTTTTTGAAATATGCAAAGACCTGGGAGAATGAAGAAGGGCGGTAGCATTGTTGAGTATCCGCAATAGTGCAACATTACGAATGCAGGTCAACAATCTTACTATCCCCCTCATTCTATGAATAAATAATATTTATAGCCCCTATAAATATTATTTAGTGGACTTTTAAATCAAATGAATATATTTTTGAATATTAATAATGGTTAAACGATGGGGGCTTATTTTAATCCAACGCACATCTGATTGCAAAACCTGAATAACTTGTCCCGATAAAGTCAAACCCGTCGTCAGAAGGGGGAATTATGAGCACCACAGTAACATTTAATGGCGAAAGAAGGCTGGCGGAGCGCAGATTCATTCATGAGAGGAGAGTATCGGCGAAAAGCAGAAAGGCAACTCTACGAGTGGAACGTTCTCAGCGGGCGGTAAGCAAAAATGATCTGGCACTGGATTTATTAGGTTCTATTCTTGCTGTTGTTGTGAGTTTCGTGGTCCTTATGTTTACCGGACTCTTTAGTGGAGCAAGTTCAACCATTGCACAGATAATCCTGGCTGCTTCAATTGTCTGCGCTTTCGTGTTAGCTTTCAGAAGAGCTTTTTACTCATAGAAAGTATCGTCTGTCTCTGTGAAGATAAGAGGATATTTATCTATTACCCTCTCATATCATCACCTTGTCAAAGAATTGCAGACGCACACTTATTCGCTTTTATACACAGATATGGTCAAGACCGAAACTTATTGACTTTGACTGTTTATGTTTGATAGAAAATTAAACAATTTCCATACTATTAAATTCGAATGCTAATCATCGCTTCTCATTATTTTCCTTCTTTAGCAACTGCACTGATATA
>CALZGI010000188.1 GCA_945786855.1 Thermodesulfovibrionia bacterium
AACCTGCTGACGGACCTTCTTATAACATGTCTCATCCCCCGGACAACCGCCCCTCGTGGTCAAGTACGTTGTAACTTTCCACGTCACTGCAGCTTGCCAGACAACCCGGACATTTTCTGTTGAGCCCCAGAATGGTCAGTTCCCGATGAATACGGTTATGCCATATCTCATCGAGCGGTTTCTCAAAAACGTTACCCATGCTTTTATGTTTCATTCTGTTTCTGATCTGGAAACATGGATAGCACTCTCCGGAGCTGTCTACGATGAGCAGTCTGGACGGCACGGAGCAACCCCTGAGAGGGACATGTACGATCCCAAGGGCGAGAAAGGAAGGCACGTGCTTCATCATAGCGGCAGTATAAACGATAACTTTTTGCTGCTCAGCATATACCATAATCTGTCTCAATTTTGTATTCATCATCACTTCTTCCCCGGGTCGGAATTCAAACTGGCTATGGTCGCTCTCCAGACCGGCAGTTTCCCTTTGGTATGGCTGCATTGAGATTACCGGAATACCAAGGGTAACGGCCAGGTCCACAATCTCTTTCAGGCGGTCAAGGGTCTGCCGCATGATCACCGATGATATGCTGCACGTTATTCCTCTTTTTCCCAGTTCCTGAAGGGCTTCAACGGCTTTTTTATAGACCCCCCTGCCGCGAAGTTCATCATGCACATCCTGCGGCCCGTCCAGGGAAATAACGATATTTAAATTCATGAGCTTTTCCAATTTCTCAAGTCTCTGCCCCTCATTCAGCAGGATGCCATTGGAAACAACACAAATCTCCTTAAATCCAACGCGTTCGGCATAGGTCAGGATGTCGGGAGTGTCTTCACGCATGAAAGGTTCGGTCCCGCAGGAATTGAAACTCTCAGCACCGAGAGCACGTGCTTCATCCAGAAGGGAAAGGACTTTGTCATATGAGATCTCATGCTCACGGCCTTTCCACTCACTGCACATTTTGCAGGTAAGATTGCAGTGAGTTGAAAGCTCCACGGCAATCCCGCCGGGATGGCGTTCAAATGCCTGTTGACGAAGGTTCGACCTGTTCATCTCACTGTCACATCAGCTTCAGAGGGCTGTTCTTCCGGTATCCGGGACTATTCATCTTTCTGCCGCCTCCGGTCGAGGGCTGCTTTTAAAACATGGACATAGTCCGACCGGATTTCACGCACGAGTATTCCCCTGTTAGCTGAGTGAATACGTCTTTTCATTACAACTTCAGGGATCAATACGCTCCCGTATCCTTTTTCCTGTGCCCTGAAACTCCAGTCAAGAAATTCTCCGCATTCCCATTTCTCGCTAAATAACCCTATGTCGTGAAAGGCAGTACGGGTGACAAGGACAGTCCCGTGGTGATAGCCGGGCATTTTTTCTGTTGGGCACTGTGTCTTTTGTTTTGTGATCTCATCGATATCAGGGCTGTAAAAATGGCTCACGTGCCCGAATACAATCTGCAGGCCGGGATCAGCTTCCATGACAGCAATCTGCCGGGCTGATTTGTCTTCTGTCCACAGATCATCGGCATCGAGAAAGGCAAAAAAACTTCCTCTGGCATTTTTAATCCCGGTATTTCGTGCAGCAGGGCACCCGCCATTGGATTGATAAAAATACTGTACATGATCAGAAAAACCTTTTGCGATAGATGCGCTTCCATCAGTTGACCCGTCGTCAACGACGATTATTTCGATCGGACGGTACGTCTGGGCCAGGATACTTTCAATGGCTTCAGCGAGATATCTCTCACCATTGTAAACAGGGATAATTGCACTAACCATAGGTTTAGTCATGTGATCCGCCTTTATTCTTCGGTCCGGACTGTCCATCACCGATATGTTCCGGATCTGAAACAAGGTCCGACATCCTTGGCAGTTTTGAGGCGGTGCCACTACCCTGCTGCCTGCGGCGGGTCAGTGACTGCCTGAGCATCTTTAAGGCAAAGTTAAAATTTGTTTCGCTGTCATTTGTAATGTTTTGATCATGCCGCCGATAGTAATATATAACGTCCTGATGAACCATTATGGGAATGCTCTTTTCTTTTGCTCTCATAAACCAGTCCCAATCCTCACAATAATCCAGGGACTCGTCAAGGTACCCGACCTTGTCAAAAACCTGCCTTCTGAAGAGGGCGCTTCCCAAATGCATGTTCATGACCGGTTGATCCCATTCTTTGAAAAGGTGAGTGCTCTCGTGATTGCGGGTCAACTGCATCCTCTGCAGGAAACCGAGAACGATCTCCTTTTCAGGGTGCTTCTTAAGATGTCCGAGCTGAATTTCCAGTTTATTCCCGCTCCACAGATCATCAGCGTCCAGAAAGCCTATCAGATCGCCACCGGCCATTTTCAGCCCTCTGTTCCGGGCAGCGGCCGGTCCGCTGTTGGCTTGTCGTGCGTAGCGTATATTCCCATCCATACCCTTGACAATTCCGGCCGTTCCGTCTGTTGAGCCATCATCAATGATGATGATTTCAAGAGGGTCATAATTTTGTTGATTAATACTCTCAAGGGCTTCAGCTATATAGGTTTCTCCATTGTAAACCGGGATGATAACGCTGACAAAATAGTTGTTCATAATTGTACCGGGCATTGAAGGATAGTATGAAAATTAATCGGCATTAGTAAAATATTAACTGGACATGCCTGAGATGTGAGAACGCCTCGGCCTGATCTTGATCTTTCTTTCTCCCATCGCAGGTCCTGTGGGAGACTGGGGGCAGTTTGAGCACAACTCATAGTGTCCCCGCTGACCCTCAAGAAGATTATTGACGATTTTCACATGCTTATCAGAGAACCAAAGCTCTTCCAGTGAGTTCCGGTATACATTGCCCAGATTGAAAGCACCGTGAATGTCCTCGCAGCAATTACACATTTCACCGTCGTATCGAATAATCATGCGGACGAGGGGGCGACGGCAGGGCCCGTTCATAAACGTCAGGTCCGGGACAGCCATGGGTCTTCCTGCAGGTACGAGAGCTCTGGGGATTGCCATACTCCGTACCGGCCCCTCTCCTGGCAATCCGATAGTGCTGAACCGGAGATTGGAATCAGGAAGCCTGTTTCGCCAATACTCCATGGTCAATTCCAGCTCCTCATTTGTTTTGTAATCATACAATCCGATGACAATGTATTCATAAAGTGCTGAAATCTTACGGCACAGCGATTTATCTTTCTTCAAAACATCCCCATTGGTGTGTATATAGGGTTTCATGAGCCTTTTCCTGGCCTCACAGGCAAGCATGATGTTACGATCATCAAGGAGGGGCTCGGAATAACAGTTGAATGTTACTCCCCCGCGAAACCCCAGGGCCTCAGCCTGATCCAGAATGTCAAGGATCTTCTCTGTCGGCATCGTTGAGGTAGAGGGCGCTCCTCTTTCGCTCAGGTATCTTCCACTTCGGTCATAGGTGCGCGGGCAGAACCAGCAGGAACGGTTGCACTGTGACTGTGACTCGATTTGTATACGTTCAAAAAGAGGAATCGGTTTCATTATTTAATGAAGTTTTATTGATACCCATGCATTCCATTCTGGTTGAGTAAGTAATTATTATTTATAATGCTCATTATTTTCGTCAGCGTTGTTTTTATCTTGAAGCGGTATCTTCCGTCTGCGATCAAGAGACGCCTTAAGTATCCTGACCCGGTCTATCATATATTTTCGGTGAGTAATCCCTTTATTGCTTTTATGAAGCCGCCGCATATATAAAAGATCAGGGAGCATTGCCATGTGCAGGCCCTCTTCTTTAGCGCGCAAAATCCAGCTTACATCCTGTCCTACTTTCCAGTTTGTTTCGAACAGGCCAACGCGAAAAAAAGCCTCTTTTTTAATCATCATAGCAGAGGGTAAATATCCGGGCATTGATGTGTCCGGGCATTGTATTTTTTTTTCAGAAGTATCTAATTCAGGGCTTTGAAACTGCTGAACATGACCAAATACGGCATCAATGGAGGGATTGTCTCTGAGGACTGCTGACTGGGCAGACAGTTTACCCGCCAGCCAATAGTCGTCAGCGTCAAGAAAAGAAAAGCAATCTCCCCGTGCCATCTTAATGCCTTTATTCCGTGCCGCACCGGTTCCGGCATTGGACTGAAAATAATACTGTATATCCGGTAAAAACTGCTTTGCCACGTCAGCACTTCCATCGCTTGAACCGTCATCAACAACTATTATCTCAGCTGGTTTGAGAGTTTGGGCCAGTACGCTTTCTATGGCTTCAGCCAGGTAGTCCCTGCAGTTATAGACAGGAATAATTACGCTTACAGAAGGATTATTTATCATCAGGTCATTTTTTTACGGTGAATGGAACGCCGTAATATATTCAGCATGGTTTTATCAAAATCAAATGTGTGACTCAGGTTTTTATCGTGCCATCTTCTTTTATAGAGCACTTCATTGACTATACCTATTTTTATATTTGCATCTTTTGCCCGTGCGAACCACTCTGAATCTACCCCTGTTGGTTTACCGTAACAAATGAAATTACCGACTACACGAAAGCCCTTTTTTTTGATAAGAAGATTGGGAAGATAGAATTGAGCAGAGGGCTCCTCCAGAATGGATTTCTTAAGATTTGACGGTATAACATCCCCCTTTTCCAGGAACTGCTCAGCTAAACCCAGACAGCCATCCATGCCGGGATTTTCTTCCATGAAAGCTATTTGTTTTTCCAGTTTTTGCGGCATCCAGATATCATCTGCATCATGGAAGGCAATCCAATCTCCCTTTGCCTGTGTTAGTAAATAATTTCTGGCAGCAGTAACTCCAACCTTGTCTCCTTCAATGTATTTCACTCGATCCCTGAAAGATTTTATGATAGCCCCTGTATTGTCTGTAGAGCCATCATTGAAGATTACAATTTCCATTGGCGGACAGGTTTGATGAAGGACACTTTCAATAGCTTCAGCTATAAAGCGCTCAGTATTATAAACGGCAATAAGTGCTGAAATAGAATATTGATTGGTCATAGCTGCATCCCATGGATAATAACCTTGCGGAATATTTTCAGGTTGTTCATTGTAATTTGTATTAATGAAGACTAAACAACAGCATTATAAAATTGCCTGTTTTATGTTTTATCCGTCCTTTTTCTCTCTATGGACATCCGCAGTAATTTTAATAGATAAGACTCGGGGGTCGCCATAGTATTTGTTGTGTTAGCATCATGTCTTCTATGATGTAACGCAACGTGATTTTCTAATAATTTCAGGGTGATCCCCTGCTCCCTGGCCCGATAAAACCAATCTTTGTCTTCGCCGATTCTCATGGATTCATTGAATAATCCAATTTTATTAATTGCCGATATTTTAGCCAATATGGTAACCAACGAAAGGGAAAATGCGGGGACCCCCCTTTTATTAAAAGAGTTTGATTTTCTATCGAATATTTCTTCCTGAATTTTCCCCATGACAATATCGGCCTCCGGAAAATCCAAATGAGCTTGATACAATATTTTAAGATTATTCTCAGTCCAGCAATCATCGTAGTCCAGGAAGGCAATAAAATTTCCTTTTGCATGCAACAAACCTTTATTGCGAGCTGCCGAAGGTCCCTGGTTGTCCTGGTAGAAATAACGTATATGCTTTGCGTATTCGGAGGCAATTCGCGAGGTGTTATCTGTCGATCCATCGTCAACAAGGATTATTTCAAGTAAAGAAATCCCTTGTCCCAGTACGCTTTCCATAGCTGCAGGTAAAAATCTATCTCCGTTAAACACCGGAATAATTACACTGATCTCAACAGCAGAATTCTCCATCATTTATGTTTTCTCAATTGAGATTAAGGCCCTTAGCCAGGTTACTCATTCTTTTTAAGGAGTTGCAGGGAATTTACCTGAGGATGAAACCCCAACTCACGTACAGTTGTTGAAAGGTCCCACGGTTTCCCCGGGTTGTCGGAAACTCCGTAATAAACTCCATGTGATATTTTTGTTTCGATTGCTCTTCTAAATATTTCTATAGTGTCTTCTCTGCTCAAAAGCGTCTTCTTCGCCCTTTCAGCGGATTGCACAAGAGATATCTCATCTTCCTCCACACTTCCAAGCCTCAAAGAGATGACTGAAATATTATTTCTCCTGGAAAAGAGATATCCAAACAGCTCTGCACATAATTTCATAGCTCCATAGGCACTGTCAGGTGCAGGATAGTCGTCAGTCCTGATCTCACGGCCAAGTGAAGATTCCCCCTGGGTCTCATAGGCGCCTGTAACATGATTTGTGCTGGCAAATACAACTTTTCCTATGCATTTCGCTTCTGCTGCCAGGAGAACATTGTATGAGCCGACAATGTGGACATTGTTTGCGAGAAGAATGCCCGCAGCATCAGGAATGGGATGCTCTAAAGAAAGCCCAGAAAGATTAACTAACGCATATGTGTCATCAGGTATAGCAGTCATTAATTGTTCTATTTCGCCCACATCGGCTTTTACATAATTAGTTGTATTCGATTCAGACGGTTCACGGATATCCAGGACGTACAGTTGATAGGTATTCCCGAGTCCCTCTTGAAGAATTCTTCCAATAGTCCCCAGGCCGCCGATTAAAACAACTTTTTTTCTTGTTGTGAGTGTCTCTTCGTTCTTCATTAAATAATTCTCATCCTTTGTAAAAATGTAGACAGGATTTCAAGGTGTTTCGTGAAACAATTCCATCTATCCAGCTGGAAGCAATTATTCATTATTATTAATTGCGTTCTGTTTTCGCGCACGCTCGCGGTCCATGGATTTCTTGAAGACCCTTAGTGCTCCCAACTCGATCATGTCCTTGCCGTGGGTCATGTTTTTCCCGTGTCTCCGGACCAGGAGTGTCATATCTTCAAGCCGTTTTACGTTCAGATGTAATTCACCTGCCCGGTTAAACCAGTCCGTATCCTCACCAAATTTGAGCGTCGTATCAAATAATCCCACTTTTTCGAAGGCAGAACTTCGATATATTGCCGCTCCGATATAATCCGGGAAGGCCTCCACCGGGTTCCCCACAAAGTCATATTCGCCGGTCTCTTCGCTGTATTCCATAATCTGGGCGTATCCGCGAATGACGTCTGCATCAGGCTCATTCTGCATTTCATTCTCCAGTAACCGTAAATTATTTTCGGGCCACAAATCATCAACATCGAGGAATACCAGCAAATCTGCTGAGGCATCTCTGATTCCACGGTTCCGGGCAGACGCAGGGCCTGAATTGGGCTGCCTGAAATAGCGAATGTCGACAGGGAGTTCATTGATGATTTCCGCGGTCCTGTCTGTGGACCCGTCATCGACAATAATGATTTCCAGTGCCGGATAGTTCTGGGACATTACATGTTCAATTGCATCCATGATAAAATTCTCGCCATTATAAACGGGAATAATGACGCTCACTAATGGTTTTGATTCCGGGTTTTCAGCGCTGTCAGGCTGGAGGCTATGGACCGGCTGATATCGGGGTGTGACATGAATGAATTTTGATACTGCTGCAGGAATCCTCTGCAAGTCCCTTCCCAGTTCTAGAGTGTACGCGGGTAAGAGAGAAGATAATGTACCGACAAACTCATGGGTATGTCGGCCAACATAGGGCAATTGCGACATTGTTGTAAATGACATGGCCCGATGAATTGTCCAGTGCTGAACAGGACTGAAGGACGTCTCTCCCTGATTCATCACCTGGGGGGTGAGAATCGCCTTCAGGGGCATTGATGGAAGAATCTGCTCTTTCATCTCTGGGACGAGGAACATGACGGCCTTTTCCTGATCCAGCTTTTCAGGGTTTTTTACAAATCTTGTGAAATCAGGGAAATTATGCACGTGGTCAGCATTCAGTTTGGCAGTGCTGTAAAGACTGTAAACAAGCGGATGGGGTTCCACGCTGGCAATCACATAATCATCAGCCATGTAATAAAGTCCTTCATTCAGGCATGACAGAGCTGTTGTAGACTTACCAACCCCTCCCTTGCCCGTTATCAGTACAGCCCCTTCCTCCGTGCCCACTGCGGCCGCGTGGAGAAGCTGACACCCGTTCTTCTCCATCCACCAGTGGAAGAGAGTGCGAAGAGGAGAGGCATGCACCCAGTAGGGCAGTGTCCCGGCAGTCTGCACCCAGTAAATAGCTGTGTTCTGTTCAAGATCCATTAGATTGACTGAACACTCGATCCAGTGAAATGCCGTCTTGATACGCCTGCTGTTAAACCCCCAGATGTCACCTCTGTCGGTAAAACAATCCCACCCGCAGGGAGGAGGAAGCATTTCCGTTCCAGTGGACTCACTGTCCCAGATACAGAATGTAACATCCGGTGAGTCGCATTTCTCTATCCTGAGATGCTCAAGTGCCGGAGTAAGATGAGGGACCAGATTTCTCCCCGCAAATGATAGGCATACCGTTGTGCCGCCGACCCGGTAGAAACAGTTTACTTCTCCGGCAGATTTTCTGGCCAGCTGAAACCTTTCATAACTGCTTTCAAAAAAGGCCCGCTGTTCAGCTTCAGTTTTTACGGGTTTAGCCATTATTCAGGCATTCTCCTGAGTCAATGAAATATAAGTACAATTGCATTTTCATATTAGTGTTCTGCAACTCATCATGAACGGGGCTGCGGAGCAGCAGCATGAGCAACATCATAGGGGATCAATATCCCTTTCTCAAGTTGATACACTTCATCAGCATGGCGAACGACACTCACATCATGGCTGATCATTAATATGGCAGGACGGTCTTCGAGGTTATCAAGACTGTCCATTAACTCTCCTACTACGGCCCTGTCAAGATGATTGGTCGGTTCATCCAGGATCAGCAGTTTCGGACGGCGGAGCAGAGCACGGGCAATTGACAGACGCTGGCGTTCGCCACCGGACAGACGAATTCCATCCTCCCCAATTTCAGTGTCATATCCCTGGGGAAGGTTAGAAACAAACTCATCTGCCATGGCAAGCCGTGCTGCATGAATTATTTTGTTTCTATCTACGTCACCTGCACCGTAGCTTATATTTTCAAGTATGGTTCCGGAAAACAGGGTGGGAGCCTGCATGACAACACCCATATGTCTCCGCAAGTGAACAATATCGAGCTCATCATAGTGTTTATTGTCAGCATAGAGAGCACCCTCCTCGGGGCGATAAAATCCCAGGATTAACTGGGTAATCGTACTCTTCCCTGAGCCATTCGCTCCGATAATTGCCATCTTCGCCTTTGGATGGAGGTTAAGATTTACGTCCTTGAGGACAGATTCCTCACCGTACCGGAAGGAGACAGAGTCCAGGGTAACAGCGCCTTTGAAGTGTATCTGTTTCTTCCCGTGATAGGGCTGGACATCTTCTGTCCTGACCATGTCATGCAGTGTAACCATTGACTCATTGCCGGCGATGATGTTTGCAATCGACGTGGTTATTGTGTTCACCCGGCTGTTCAGATAACCCATGGCAACGTAAAAAGATATGAATTCACCGAGGGATATTGATTCATTTGCGACTGAATAACCGCCCAGCACCAAAATAATGACTCCTGACAAACCTGTCAGGTTTGATTGCACTGCCCCGTGCACAGCATATATGAAAGCCATTGTTCCGGTCCTCGCGCTTAATTTCTCAAGGATTTGTGTCTGACGCTTTATTTCTCCCTCTTCTGCAGTCTGAATCTTTGACAGATCCATGTATCGCAGAACAAAGAGGACTCCTTTGCTGAATTTCTCAAAGGCCCGCTGAAACACATAGACTCTCTCCTTAACCAGCTTTCCCGTGTAGCGGTTCGCCAGAAACAGAACAGGAAATATCAAACTCACGAGTAGAAAGAGGAACCAGTTGAAAAATACAAGAATTACACAAAGAACCAAACTACCAAAGAGGGATGGAAGGAGGTTGGAAACGCAGGAGTCGCTCATGGTGCTCAATCTTTCTGTATCCTGAACAATTCTTGCATGGATGGTTTTCTGGTCAAATGATGTATAGGTAGTTCGTGAAAATCCGTATATTGTGTTCAGAATGTCCTCCCTCAGTCTGAATATAACGTTTCGGATAATATTAATATTGATTGAACGTATCCACAGTGATATCCCGGAATTCACAAGCCGGAATATAAAAATCCCGACTCCGCTCAATACCAGGAGATCAATATTTTTCTGGGGAATTGCGTCATCAAAGACAAAGCGCACAAGAAGAAGGCTGGGAATAATTATCAGTGACTGGAGAGATGAAATCACTGAAGAAAAGGCAAGGCGCTTATAGTGTCCACGGTAAAAACCGGCAAAATAGCGCCATGCCGCCTTGTCAAAAAAAGATGCAGATGAGTTTTGACTATTCATTATATTTATTCTAGGTGAAAGCCAATGCACCTCTGAAACGCAGTGATTGAGCGGATAATAAGATTCAATAACTCTCTGATTTCGCGACTTGTTCTTTCAAGTGGAGATTCCATTCATTCAGCCGGCATTCATAGTTTTCAGTCCCGACAAAAGTTTTTTCTTCGTAATCCGCAGGCCTCTTAAAAACAGATAGTTGATCAGTTCAAAGGTATTTTTTTTATGCATTCTGTACAGAAGATATTGTATAAGCCCCTTTATCCATGAGAAATACCCTGCAGCCTGATGTCTGCGGCGGTATTCCATAAGATAAACCGGAAAATCTCCGATGTATGAATCCAGAAATGATCGAGAATTGATTTCAATATTTTTCGTGATGTATCTATGTTCTAATATATCTATGAAAGATATGGGGATACTGTTTACAGCATCCAGGGTCGCAGGTGGAATGGGGGCCCCATAGGTGTCCCCTAAATAATTCAGTGCTTTTTTTATGTGTAATACAACGCGATGCTTCCTGGTCTGAAGAACAAGCCTTTCCCAGTCAATTTGCGAAACCGATGCGTTGATGAGAGACACCGCATCGGCAATCCACCGGATGGGGGGTTCCGGGTTCCATTTGATTCCATGCACAATTATATGCATAAGCATGTCAGCCGGATTAGGGGCAAGAGCAGGAACACCCCCCAGTGTCAGCGGTACTGCCCCATCCCAGAAATCATCATCAGCACCCTCCCAACAGGATTCATATAAAAGGTGCCAGTGTAGATCAAACTCCTTACCGGAAGAATCATTCAACTGCTTAGAATGTCTGTAGTTTAAATCATATTCAGTCAATTCCGATATGGGACTCCAGCCTGCTGCGGCAAGAATGTCCACCGTTTGCATTGCCTGAGACGGATGGACCAGTACATCCACATCTGCCATAGGGCGAACTGCATAGTTTTTATAGGTAAGGACGGTTAGGGCAGCGCCCTTCAGTACCATGGTGCGGATCCCTGCAGCATGAAGTAATTGCAGAACCCTGCTCATGTCGTAAAATAACCTCTGATTTTTATACCAGGCCTGGCGGTAGATTCCCCGGAGTCTGTTCATAAAGGGATGGGTGACGCCGTTCTTTTCCAGATTCCTGTATAAAAGGGGAAAGAGGCGGTAGGTGCCGTTGTCTGGATGACCTTCCAGATCGACTGCATTTTTCCACTCTTCCCATGCCGTCACAGCATGTTCCCCATCAAGAAGGGCGGCCCGCAAAAGCAATTCCTGTTCTCTTGTTGCAAAGGGTGTCTTGTTATCCAGGTTCATGTATCGATCTTGATGCAGCGATTAAGCAGAGGGATGATGTTGTGCACTGAAGAAAATAATTATTGATGTTTGAGGGAAACTTATTTGTTTTGAGGGCTCTTTTTTTCCCTGCGGAGCACAACTCATGCTTATTTATGTTCAAAGGGAGAATCCGGGTTCCGCGTTGGCCAGTCTTTTTTATCACCGGCATTTGGCCAGCCAGATTTGTCATCCACATCGTGGATGGGATCCAGCAGGAGCAGGTCCTGCATATCAGTGTATTTATTTAGTACCGGAGGGGTAAAAGAGTTTTTTTGTCCCTTCTCATCAGTATTGCCCCTGTCATCAGATGCTATGATGACATCGGCTGGACCAGCTTCACCGGATGCTGTGAGGTCTTCCTCCATCAGTTCCGTCAGGAATTGAGTGACTTCCATTTCTATATCTTCCCTGCTCCCTTCATAACCAGAATGCAGCATTTCTACAATGCTTTCGACAGGAGCCCCCTTGTCAATATAATCCCATATATGGGCTCCAGTCCCAACCAGGCTGTAATAATTACCATTATCCAGGTTAAGGATAACTGTTTCCCCATCAATAGTTTCATGCACTACTTTGGGCATGTTAATTCTGATACGACCATTTGTATCCATTTTGCCTCCCTGGCTCATAATTGATAGTTTTGAAGTGTAAATAAAATATTCACATTGAGATTATGAACAGCTGCGAAATCCCCGTTTTAGGACAATGCTCCGCCATTTCAGTTACATGAAGGAGCGAGTCTCGGTAAAGAATGGAATTACGACCAGCTTCTTACTTTTATCTCATAAATAAGGCATTCTGTCAAGGTTTGATTACTTCCAGATCATGGTTTCCTTCAGTATTGAGCACATTCGAACTACACGCATGAAAGATTTTTTACACGTCACATACATTTCTTGCGTGATGAAACTACATATGGTATCCTCTGATAAAGTTATGTGACAGGTGTGGATTATTTGCATAATTTCAGCCTTTAATAAATTTAAAGGCTTTGCAGGTACTCGAGTCTTTAAGACATCGGACGACTTATGAGCTTTCCAGAGAATTTTGTGTGGGGTGCCGCCGCATCAAGCTACCAGATTGAGGGGGGAGCCTGTGATGATGGCAAGGGGCTTTCGATTTGGGACATGCTGTGCCGCCAACCCGGGAAAATATGGTCTGATAATACAGGCGACATTGCATGCGATCACTATCATAAATATGACGACGATGTACAGTTGATGGCCCAGATAGGCCTTAAGGCCTATCGGCTGTCCATTTCCTGGCCTCGGGTAATGCCCGGAGGGAGGGGGGAGATAAATGAAAAGGGACTGGACTTCTATGACAGGCTTGTCGATTCTCTCCTGAAAAATAATATTGAGCCCTGGATAACTCTGTTCCACTGGGATTTCCCGTATACCCTTTACTGCCGGGGCGGCTGGCTCAACCGTGACAGTTCTGAATGGTTTGCCAACTATACGAAAGTCGTCGTCGATAAGCTTTCCGACCGGGTATCCCACTGGATAACTCAGAATGAACCGCAATGTTTTATTGGTCTCGGTCACCAGACAGGAGAGCATGCCCCGGGACTGAAACTCGGTTTTGCGGATGTCCTGCTGGCTGCACACCACTCGCTTCTTGCGCATGGCAAAGCTGTGCAGGGAATCAGGACCTATGCAAGGACCAAGCCCCTTATTGGAACTGCTCTTGCAGGAGTCGTGAAAACCCCTTTTAAGAATAGTTATGCGGAAATTGAAGCTGCCAGGCAATGCATGTTTGCCATTACAATGAGGGATTGCTGGAATAATACCTGGTTTGCTGATCCCATTGTCCTTGGCCGCTATCCGGCAGATGGGCTCAAGCTCTTTGAGGAATTTATCCCTGAGATTAAAAATGGGGACATGGAAACAATCTGCCAACCCCTCGATTTTTATGGAGTAAATATATACACAGGACAGACTGTCCTTGCTGCTGAAAATGGTTCTTGTGCCCCTGCTCCCCATTCTGAAAGCCCTCCGCTTACTGCCATGGAGTGGGAGGTAAAACCGGAGGCGCTTTACTGGGGGGGTCGGTTTCTTTACGAGCGGTACGGTCTGCCTGTTGTTGTGACCGAGAACGGAATGGCGAATTGTGACTGGATTCATTCAGATGGAAAAGTCCATGATCCCCAAAGAATTGATTTTCATACCCGGTACTTGTGCGAATGCAGTCGATTGATCGATGAAGGTGTGCCGTGTAATGGATATTTTCTCTGGTCTGTTATGGATAATTTTGAGTGGGCACAGGGCTATAAACAGAAGTTTGGGATCATTTATGTCGATTTCGACACAGGGAAGCGCACTCTGAAGGATTCTGCTTTCTGGTATAGCGATGTCATAAGAAGCAACGGGAGATGCCTGAATAACAGTTTGTAACTGCCGAAAATTAAATTAATTATTTGGCCTTTCACTGTTGTTGTCCTGTAGCCGCGCCCTTGAATAAAAAAAAAGATAAAATAAGGGCAGCCTGAGAGACTGCCCTGACATGATAGCTAAATAGCGTGTATCTGCGATCTCTTTTAATGCCCGTCGCAGACAAGGGATGCGACCATTGGATCTGTTGTCTTAGCAGACGTTTTTTCTACAGAAAAATCTGCTCCATTTGCAAGAAGCATGTCGACGGTATCGTCATTTCCCCTCGCAGAAGCCAGCATAACTGCATTTCTTCCATGAAAATCCTTTACCGAAATATCAGCACCCTGTGCAAGCAGTACATTGACCGTGTCTGTATAGCCCTTCAGCGATGCATAAATAAGGGCCGTAACGCCAAGACAATTTTTTGTATCAACATCAGCACCGTTCTTAATTAATGTCTGGACGATATCACTATGACAGGATTTTGCAGCATAGATGAGGGCCGTTTCTTTTTTAACATCTGAGCTGTTTACATTGGCACCGCTCTTGATCAATGATTTCACAATGTCGGCATGTCCCGCAAAAGAAGCTTCCATCAGAGCAGATTCTTTTTTATAGTTAATCGCGTTCACATCAGCGCCATGATCAATCAGGAGGTCGACAATGTCAGCCTGACCCGCAAAGGAAGCAGCCATTAAAGCAGTTCCTCCTTTTGAATTTTTTATGTTCACATCAGCGCCATTGGCAAGAAGAATATTAACTACTTTCGTATGACCCATAAGTGATGCAATCATAAGCGCTGTCTCACCGTCGGCGCTGCGTGCATTGACATCAACTTTTTCGGCAAGTAATGTTTTTGCCTGCCTGGTAAGGCCTTCAAAGGCGGCAGATCTCAGATCCGTCCCGCTGTCTGCTGAAGCCGGGACTGTAATGCCCAGCAGAGTGAACGAGGCAATAAAAAGAATGAGCATCGATAGGTATGACTTTTTCATTGTTAATACCCCCTTCTCTTTTCCCTCTCATGGAGGAACTATAAAAAAATAGATAGTACGTTGTGGGATACTAAATATAGTAGCAAATGTCTTGCCAGAATATTATATCAATTAATCAATCGGTTATAGTTCCCTGTTACTTTAAACGAGTCAAAATGACACGTGCTTTGTCAAAATGGCACATTCAGGGGATTGTTATTTGTTCTCCTATTGATATTAACACTTCATGAAAAAAAATACACGGGAAAATACAAAAGTCTGAAAAGACAGGAGTTCAATAGGTTACACGTGCAGAAGTGTCATAGTTCAGAAGCTGACCATAACGGTCCATGTGGTGTTGCAGTTAAACTATTCTATTGACATGCCGGACTCAAAATCATATGACTTTTGTTAAAATGGCACGATTCAATTATAGCTGTTTATGAACGCATTAAATAAAATAATGAACGAAATGAGTGCAGAAGAGCAAAAGTGTACTATTGATCAAGTCAATCTTTGTCCTTGTGCACTTCTGCACTTTTGGACTTTTGCACTTGTTTCTTCCTCACCCTGAGTTTTGTATCTATAAAATCTTTATGTGAGACATGGACCAGGTGGGCTATTTTTCGGACCATGTATTCCTCGTGTTTGTCCAGTATTGAATCTGCAAATGCAACATCCCACAGATGCTCTATGACCTTTAACTTTTGATCATAGGTAAGACCTTTATTCAGGAGAGAGGTAAATTCAAAATAACCTGTCGATTCCCAGATTTCCTGATCGGCAAGCTGCAACAGTTCCCCCGTTTCCTCGTCTGTCATGCTGAATTTCGTTTGAATTGTATTTGTTATGGTCTTCTTTTCACCCTCGCTAATGTTTGCATCGGCACGCATCATCTCGATAAGGAGAGCTGCCGTAGCAATCTGGAGGGCATGTTCCGAGACGGTACCCGGAGCGTCTGATTCGGTGCGAACGTGTTTTTCAAAAAATTTTTTAATTGAGCTGATCATGGCTTTCCGAAATTCCTTAATCTGAGATGTACAATATATGGATTGTACAGCGACGCATTCATTATAAAGCCCGGGAGTTCCCGAGTGCAAGAGCGGCGCCTTTTGTTATGTGCTCCGGTTTTTTATTGATATCGGTCTTTTTTTCCTGTACTATGTACTTGGGCACAATTTGTTACCCCAAATAATACAGACATTGAAAAATAATTTAGTTAACTCGATGAGTTTACTATTAAATTATGCATCAGTCTGTGAACAGAGCTATACGAGCAGGCGAGTGGATATTGCGTTTAAGGTACCTGCCTACCGGCAGGCAGGTCGAAAACTAAATAATTTTCCAACGCCTGCATTATTTAAATACAGTTGATGGGTTAAATCAAGGAAAGGGGAAAGAAATGTCAGAGAAAAGACTTCCAAAGATGTATACCAGTATCAGGGAAAGGTATGAAGAACTTGCAGACGCCGTTGAAAATCTGGGGAAGGCAGCCAGATCATCAGGTCCCGTAGACACAAAGACCTCTCATCTTATCCAGCTTGCCGCCGCCGCTGCCATTCGTTCAGAGGGATCTGTGCACAGTCATGTGCGAAGGGCGATTGAAGCAGGGGCGAGTACCGATGAGGTGTATCATACGCTGATTCTTCTCACCAGCACCATTGGATTTCCCGCCGTGTCTGCGGCAATGAGCTGGGCCGATGATGTAGTCGGAAAGAAGTAGCGTTTCCTGAGTAAAAAGATTTCCAGGGAGTATGGGGGCTGAGTGGGTGTGATCATGTCCTCAGTCTCCTTGTATTGAATAATCGTCAATTAATGTGAGGAAGTCCATGAAACGAGTCTTTAACGTTTATCTGGCCCTGTCTGTCCTGTTTTTGTTCTGTGTTTCTTCATCCAATGCCGGCAGCTCTATCCTCTGTGCCTCGACCACAAGTACCCAGAATTCAGGTCTTTTCGAAAATATACTTCCCATTTTTGAAAAAGAAACGGGGATTCATGTGAAGGTCATTGCTGTTGGAACAGGGGCTGCCCTCGAGATAGGCAAACGGGGTGATGCCGATGCGGTGCTTGTGCATGCGAAGGATGATGAACTTAAAATGGTGCAGGAAGAATGGTTCGTGAACCGTCATGACCTTATGTATAATGATTTCATCATTGTCGGGCCGCCTGCGGACCCCGCCGGGATTCAGGGCATGAAGGAAGCGCCGAAGGCAATGGGCACAATCGCTGCTGCAAAAGCGGTGTTTGTCTCGAGAGGGGACAACTCGGGAACAAACAAAAAAGAGATCAAGCTCTGGAAAGCCGCAGGCCTCAATCCGAAAAAGAATGGCTGGTACCTTGAGGCAGGGCAGGGAATGGCAAAGACCCTGAGAATAGCAGGTCAAAAACAGGCATACACTCTGACTGACAGGGGGACCTATCTTTCATTAAGGGACAGGGAGGAACTTGAACTTGACACCCTTGTTGAGGGAGACCCTGAACTTATTAATCAGTACGGTGTAATGGCCGTTCATCCCGCAAAGCATTCCCATGTAAAGTATAAAGAAGTACTGGAATTCATCGCCTGGCTTACCTCTGGTCAAGGACAAAAAGCGATTGCTTCTTTTAAAGATGATAAGGGGAACCGGTTATTTTATCCGAATGCGAACTGATTCTGGCTTTTCATTTGGAGAAGCTTAAATATATCGTTGTACTCTATCGTAATTTAAGCTAGACTCGTGCGGTGCGTTTCAAGGTCTTGTTGTATTCAATCCGACAAAGGTCCCGCCGTTTCTCTGACATAATGAGCGCATGAGGGTGGCAAAGCGTTCGCCTGTGTTGCCGCTCTTGCTGGTCTGTTCCATGACGACGGGAAAACCAACGGCATGGATCCGGACACGACGGGAACCGTCTCTCGCTGCCTTATTAATTCTATCCACCTCATTGATGACCGGCTGGATTGCAGGTCCGCTGAATTCATC
>CALZGI010000189.1 GCA_945786855.1 Thermodesulfovibrionia bacterium
CAGCATCACAGAAACCTGTTTTCGTAACAGGAGAGACCGGCGTGGGCAAGGAGCTGATAGCCCGGTCAGTCCACTTTTCCAGCGGGTTAAAGGGCGAACACCTGGCAGTAAACGTTGCCGGTCTCGACGATACCATGTTTTCCGATACCCTGTTCGGTCACAAAAAGGGGGCCTTTACCGGCGCAGACAAAGACAGGGAAGGATTGATTGTCCGCGCGTCAGGAGGCACGCTGATGCTGGACGAAATCGGCGACCTCAATATGTCTTCACAGGTCAAGCTTCTTCGACTGCTGGAAGAGAGAATTTACTATCCACTCGGATCTGACGTACCCGAAAAAAGTAACGCGCGGATTATCGGCTGTTCGAACCAGGACATTCAAAAACAGATTGAAGGAGGTCAGTTCCGCAGAGATTTATACTACCGGCTCTGTGCACACCACATTCATCTTCCTCCTCTCCGCGATCGACTGCAGGATATCCCCCTGCTGCTGGACCACTTCGTTGAAGATGCATCGGGAGCGATGAACAAGAGGAAGCCTGCGATCTCGCCGGAACTGGTGACGCTCCTCTCTAATTATCACTTCCCCGGCAATGTCCGCGAGCTGCAGGCAATGGTGCATGATGCCGTGGCGCAGCACAAATCAGGGAGGCTCTCCCTCGACAGTTTCAAGGGGTTTATAACGCAAAGGCGATCAGTTCCGGAAACCGCTCTTACCGTTTCAGGTGAAGATCCATCCTCCCCGAGAGATTTATTCGGGCATTTCCCTACATTGAAAGAAATGGAAGACTATCTTATATCAGAGGCCATGAAATCAGCAGGTGATAATCAGGGGAATGCAGCGACTCTATTAGGTATAACCCGCCAGGCACTCAATCAGCGATTAAAAAAGAAGAATCTGTCTTCCTAGGCAGACAGACTCACTTTCTGTCAGAGGCTTTTTGCAGTGCAGAACCAAGTTGTTCGATGTCCTTACCAATTCCATGGAGAGTATTGCAACTTGTCAACACCACCAGGCAATAACAAAGAAGTCCGACGAGAGCATATCTCTTTACCAGCTTGATCATGGTTTTCACTCCTTGTTCTCTTTATTTATTCCGAATGCTCTTTCCATGGTTCTCATCGTACTTTTCCCGTGTATTCTTAAGATTTGCTGGATTTGCTGCCGATAATTGTCGGATCTGACTCGTACGAGCGCTAAGGCTTCTCGTTAGGAATATTCAGGTTACCGAAGATGAGGAATTATCATGCAATATTATGAATTCCTGCAAAAGTTGATATATGCGAAAGGAGATTACTCATGAGTAATTCTCATACAATGTGACCTTCATGCGAAAATTCATATTCGATAAAATAGATTCAATTGAATGTGTCGGGAACTCTTATTTCCGTTAAAAATATTTACAGGCATGTAAATTTTAATTCTTTGAGAATTGATTATATCCAATGAGTTATAACCTGGTCTGTTTTTTGCGATGTACTTATTGTTCTTATTTTGTAATCAACTTCATATCCATATATTTTTCGGCAGCTAATCGAGCCACGGAAAATTAACATTATACATACTTCATAAGGGGTGAATTATGAAAAATGGAGCAAAAACTCTGCTGTACTGCAGTCTCTTGTTAATCCTTATTTGTGTGCTGCATGTGAACGGCGCTCATGCCAATGTTCATAATTATTCTCTTACGACAAATTTCGCGATTCCCTCTGACATAAGATTTGCAGTAATAGGGGACTTCGGGAATGAAGAACCCGGGGTAGCTGATGTAGCCGATTTAGTGGACAGCTGGAATACTGATTTTATCATCACCGCTGGAGATAACCGCTACGGGGCGAGAAATTACGACCAGACAGTGGGACAGTTCTACTGCTCCTACTTAAGAAATGCGGGAAGCGGAGCATACTGCCAGGGAGGTTCGAGCAGAACAAATGATTTTTATCCGTCCCTCGGGAACCATGATTATTCGGACTTCGGAGGCCTGAACGAATACCTGAGTTACTTTACCCTGCCCGGAAATGAGCGATATTATGATTTCATCCGCGGGCCCGTTCATTTCTTTGTACTTGACAGTCAGGCATCCTTGGAGAGTGCTCTTGAAGAAAGCAAACAGATGAGCTGGCTAGAGAGTGGGCTTGCAGGTTCGACTGCTCCATGGCAAGTAGTGTATTTCCACCATTCCCCTTATTCTTCAGGGCCACATGGCTCGAACACATTGATGCGATGGCCCTTTGCCGCCTGGGGAGCTGAAGCGGTAATTTCAGGTCATGACCATATCTATGAAAGAATAGATGCGAACGGGATCGTCTATTTTGTGAATGGTCTTGGTGGTGCAAGTGCCTATAGTGTTGAATCGCCGATCGGCGGCAGCCAGGTCCATTACAGTGATGAATATGGTGCAATGATCGTTGATGCCGACAATGATGGCATGATCTTCCAATTTATCAACACAGCAGGGGAGGTCATCGACACACATACAATATATGAGCCATCTCTTCCGGGCATTCTCGATGTATGGGTTGAGAGTTCCTTCGATGATGTGGAGCAGAGTTTGACTGACGGAACAATGTATATGAATAGCACCGACATTGAATTAGGGAATGATCCAGGAACATTAGGAGACCAGGCGGAAGGACTGCGGTTCCAAAACGTTCTCGTCCCTCAAGGAGCACGTATTACACAGGCATATATGGAATTTGTTGTTGACGAAATCAGCAGCGGCCCTGCAAAAGTAGAAATCCGGGCGCAGGATATCAACGACGCACCGGCCTTCAGCACTGAAATCTTCGATGTTACCGATCGAGAGTTGACGGCGGCCTCAGCTGTGTGGGATATTCCGGCATGGGAAGCTGTCGATGATATTCATCAGTCGCCTGACCTTTCAAGTATTGTACAGGAAGTAACAGGCCGGACCGACTGGAGATCGAATAACAGCATGGCATTCATCATCACCGGAGAAGGCACACGCACAGCGGAGTCATGGGACGGCGAAACAGCCTCAGCAGCCCGTTTGCATATAGAATTTTCTACTTCGGAGCCCCCTAATGTTCCCCCTTCAGCGAGCTTTGTGGTCAGCACGTCGAACCTGACGGCTTCCTTCAAAGACACGTCGGTGGACAAGGACGGAACTATTGTAAAATGGTCGTGGAGTTTCGGAGACAGAACAGTATCTTCAACTCAGAACCCAATACATACCTATGCAGAAGACGGCACCTACCTGGTGCGCCTGACAGTCACAGACAATGATGGTGGCTCCAGCACAGCCAGACAGCTTGTGACGGTGGTCGATTCAATCCCGACCAATATTCCGCCGGCAGCAAGTTTCATGGTCAGCACGTCGAACCTGACGGCTTCCTTCAGAGACACGTCGGTGGACAAGGACGGAACTATTGTAAAATGGTCGTGGAGCTTCGGAGACGGAACCGCGTCTTCAATGCAGAATCCAGTACATACCTATGCAGCAGACGGGACCTACATGGTAAGCCTGACAGCCACTGACAATGATGGTGCCTTCGACACAGCAACCCGGCGTGTGACTGTGGCCGATTCAATACCGACCAATATTCCGCCTGCAGCAAGTTTCAAAGTCAGGACTTCGGAACTGACAGCAAAGTTCAAAGACAGATCTCTGGACAAGGACGGAACTATTGTAAAATGGTCGTGGAGTTTCGGAGACGGAACAGTATCTTCAACACAGAATCCAATACATACCTATGCAGAAGACGGCACCTACCTGGTGCGCCTGACAGTCACAGACAATGATGGTGCCTTCAGCACAGCCAGTCGGCGTGTGACCGTATCCGTGCCTCCCCGGGCACCCTCTGGATTGAAAGCAACTGCATCATCGAGCAGCCGGATTGACCTGTTCTGGACAGACAACGCTGACAATGAGAAAGGTTTCACTATCGAGAAATCGCGCAATGGAATTCGCTGGAAGCAGATCGCTTCAATTAAGAAAAATTCAGAAACTATCAGCAGCAAGGGACTGCGCCCGGGCACGAAATATTATTACCGGGTTCTGACCTACAACGCTGCAGGCACTTCAGTCCCCTCCAACATTGCCCGTGCCCAAACAGATCCCGCCGCGACCATATACATTAGTGATATGGACGGGGTATCAGTGTATGAAAAGAAAAAACGTAACCATAAAAAAAGTAAATGGAAGGCCACAGTAACTATCACTGTGCGAAACTCCTACGGTGAGCCGGTTTCCGGGGCAAAGGTCAGCGGGAAGTGGGGCGGTGGTGTTAAAGGGAATAAATCCTGTGTGACTAAAGCCAACGGCCAGTGCAGCGTTACCAAAAGAAATATTAAGTTAAAATACAAGAATGTGAAATTCACCATCAAGAATATTGCACACATGTCCTATGGATACGATCCTGGCAGCAATAGTACAGAGAGAATTAAGATAAAGAGGCCACATAAGAAGAGTTCATTTCCGTCCCGAAGGAAGTGAGGAGCCTTGCTTTATAGTGCACTCCAGCGGAGACCTCAGGCGCCACCGAAACGCCGGAATAAAAGTACCGTATTCAGCCCGCCGAAAGCAAAGGAATTGCTCATGGCCACTGTCATGGGCATGGGACGTGCTTTATTGGGCACGTAATCGAGATCGCACTGAGGATCCGGATCCAGGAAGTTTGCAGTGGGAGGAGCAGTCTGTTCTCGGAGGGCCGTGATAACGGCTATCGCTTCAAGGGCCGCAGAAGCACCCAGGGGGTGACCGTGCATTGATTTGGTAGAAGACACAGCAAGCCGGTCGGCATGCTGACCATAGACTGTCCGGATTGCTTTTGTTTCTGTGGGATCATTTTGAGGAGTACCGGTCCCGTGAGCATTGATGTAGTCTACCGAATCCGGAGCAAGTCCTGCATCATCAAGGGCCGCCTGCATGGCACGCGCCGCACCGTCTGCCGATGGCTGTAACATGTCGTAGGCATCGGAACTCATTCCGAAACCAATTACTTCAGCAAATATGTGGGCCCCCCTCGATTGCGCATGATCAAGGGTCTCAAGGATTAATGTGCCGGCACCCTCACCAATCACCAGACCGCTCCTGTTCAGGGAAAAGGGACGGCAGGTATCTTTGGCCATGACCCGCAGACTTTCCCAGGCCTTGATAGTACCGAAGGTAATGCAGGCTTCAGAACCACCTGTGACAGCAATATCGGAAATCCCGGAGCGTATCATCATCAATGCCATACCAATGGCATGTCCTGCAGAGGAGCATGCCGAGGATGTAACAAAGGCAGGACCGGTTATACCAAGGTCCATGCTTATCCAGCTGGCACTGGCGCTTGGAATGAGTTTTGGTACTGTAAAGGGATGCAGCCGCTTGACCTTCATGTCATAGAGACGGTGGTACCCTGTTTCCTGGGTGGTCTGACCTCCGACGCCAGTGCCATGCACTACAGCAGTACGTTCAGCGGTGGGGCCTGTGAATTCAAGACCGGCATGTGCAGCAGCTTCCCGGGAAGCAAGCAGGGCAAACTGGGCAAAGCGGTCAAGTTTGTTAAGCTGTTTCTCAGTGAACAGGTCCGTTTCTTCATAGTCCCTGACTTCAGCCGCCACCCTGACCTGAAAACCATCGGTATCAAAGAGCGTGATCGGGGCAATTCCGCTTTCACCCATCATCAGTTTTCGGCTAAAGTCCGTGACGTTATGCCCCAGCGCAGAAATGCAGCCCATCCCTGTTACGACAACTCTCTTCATGAGGGCTTTTGTTCTTCAATCAGTTCCTTCACTATGCGCACAACGTCGCCTGCGTTCTGAAACTGCTTGTCCTGCTGACCGACATTATCAGGGTCAGGGATGCTTATGTCAAAGCGCTCCTCAAGATCGAATATGATTTCTACAAGCTTCAAAGAATCAACACCGATCATGTCCAGTGAAGTAGAGAGTGTGACTTTTTCCCGTTCCATTTCCGCGTGTTTTGCAAGGATATCAAGAATTTCGTCATTTATTGCGTCAGTCATCGTTCTTCTCCGGAGTAATTAAGTTTTTTCTCACATTTCCGCTTATATCTGAATACTATACAGGAATTTATTGTAATTTTCCTGTCCACTCTCCGGCACTTTTGCTGGCCATGATTCCTCTATATTAGAGAAGTTTGCCGGAACCCTGCAAGTATTCTTGCAAAAGCAATAATAATTGCATTTATTTAATTGTTTATTTACAAACTGTTAGCCATTTTCTTCAGATCCCTGTAAAGAATCATTGCGTGCAATACAGACCAGGCGCTCTTGAATGGATCGTTCTAATCGTTTGATTTTAAAGAATATCTTAAAAACAACGGGGATTGGCATGACCCTTGCATTATCCTCAAACAATTCTCTGAATCTCTATAAATAAAGCAGCAAGAGCAGGCAATTGAACACAGCAATCAACTCGCGGCAAAATCCATGGCAATGCCGGGATCTGAAAGCTGAACGCTATTCACTGACAGCAAATGTATTGATGTAAATAAAAATCGAAGGGAGGATGTTTCATGACAGAGAAAAAGAAAATCAAAAACAGTACATTGAGTGTGATAAAGGCAGATGTCACAGCCACAGAAATTGATGCCTTTGTTTTTTACGCACGCAATGATCTGAAACTCGGTTCAGGTTTCGGAAATGCAATCGCACTGAGGGGCGGACCGTCGATCAGGAAGGAACTGGAAAACCTTGGTCCTCTGAAGGTCACTGACGTTGTCGTAACAACAGCAGGAAATATGAAAGCCAATCATATCATTCATGCATGCGGACCCAAGTTTCAGGAAGAGAACATTGACCAGAAACTGAAGACTACGATTATTAATGTGTTAAAGGCCGCAGAGTCAAACGGGATCGAAAGCATTGCATTCCCTCCCATGGGATCAGGTTTTTATGGAGTTCCCATTGATAAGAGCGCAAAAATCACAATCGAAACAATAGCTGAATACCTGAACAAGGGATCGGAGATTAAAGACGTTGTTGTCTGTGGTAACGACACCAGAGAGTACAACGCCCTTGCACCTATAATTCAGGAAATGATCAAAAAAGCAGCTTGAACTACTTGGGCACAGAGGCACAAAGTTGCAGAATCATTTAAACCATGTTCTTTAACCTTTGATCCTCTGGCACTAAGCAAATAAGAAAGGAGATACGATGAGCACCTTATTACATTTTTCAGAACATACACTTCAGGAAATAGCCCTTGTGATTATGGCAACAGTTTACTTCCTGAGAATCAGATGGTTTTTAAAGTGGCCCCTGGCAAAGGAGCGTCAGCCGGCTACAGGCCTTGGTGATACAAACCCAAAAATGGGAGAAAAGTATTCCCTCAAGAATGTTATTTCTCCCTGGGAGATGGAAAGCTCCCGTTCCAAGCCCGGTATGTACATTCAGTTTGTTTTATTTCATCTGGGTGTTGTTGCCGCAATTGGCCTGTCTTTTATAATCCCTTACGGACCGGGACTTTTAAAGTCAGCAGCAGTGGTTAAAATCATTCAATTCCTTGTTGGAGCAGCCTGTATCATCGGAGTGATGAGGATCATCCGCAGGGTTTCAAACCAGTACATTCGTGCAATAAGCTCTCCTGATGATCACTTTTCTCTCGTCCTCCTGACCGTGTGGTTCGCTTTTGCATTCATGGCAGCACCCAACAACATTTCAGGTGGAGAAGGCATTATGCTCACCTATTTCCTCCTGACAGCGTTCTTCCTTATGTATGTCCCGTTCAGCAAGATTTCACATTACCTCTACTATCCGTTTACACGGACATACCTCGGCAGACATTTAGGGCGCAGGGGGGTATACCCCATCAGAAGAAAACCGGCTTATGAGGTCAGTAAATAATATGAGTTTGACCTTAAGCCATCAGACACAATAAACAAAGCTGAATGGTGATAGCTTAAAAAAAAGGAGATTTAAATGAGCAATAACGGAAGATCATATAAAGCACAGAAAGTTATAGACAGGATGGGTCAAAAGCTGACCAGGCAGATGGTCGGATCCCTCGCAGCATGCGTACATTGCGGTCAGTGCACCGACTCCTGCCACTATGTTCTGGCGAACCCGGGAGACCCCACGTTTGCACCGGCCTATAAGGCTGACAGAATACGGAAGCTTTTCAAAAAACACTACGACTGGACAGGGAAAGTATTCCCCAAATGGGTGAACGCGGGCACAGTCCAGACCGATGAAGACCTCGAAGAACTGAAAGATATTGTGTTCGGTAAATGCACCAACTGCAGAAGATGCACCATCAACTGCCCGATGGGCGTCGATCTTGCCACTATTAACCGTATGGCCCGCGGCCTCCTCTGCCATGTCGGCATTATGCCTGAGGGAGTTGAGTATGTGGCGAAAGAGCAGTGGGAAATCGGGAACCAGATGGGAGTTCTGAAGGAAGATTACATCGAGACCGTCGAGTGGCAGGAGGAGGAACTCCAGGAGGAGATGGAAGACCCGACTGCACGGATACCGATTGACAAGGTTGATTCAGACATCGTCTATGTTATCAATCCCCGTGAAATTAAACATGACCCGAGGTCAATTCTTGATGCCGCAAAGATCTTCTACATGGCCGGCGCTGACTATACCATGCCCAGTGAAGGATGGGACATGACGAACTTCGGACTCTTCAATGGTGATGATGAACTGGGCGGCGCTGTTGCCGGCAGGGTTTACGACAAGGTTGAAGAACTCCACGGGAAAAAACTCGTTATATCCGAGTGCGGTCACGGCTACCGTTCTACACGCTGCGAAGGACCGAACTGGGCAAAGAAAGACATCAATTTTGAGGCAGAAAGTTCAGTCATTACCATGCTGAAATATATAAAGGAAGGCAAGATCAAAGTTGACAAAACAAAAAATCCCGGAAGCTTTACCTTCCACGATTCCTGCAACAATGCCAGAAGCTGCGGATTGACTGAAGAGCCCCGTGAACTACTGAGTCTTGTCGTTGAAGATTTCAGGGAAATGTATCCGAACAGAGCTGAAAACTTCTGCTGCACCGGAGGCGGCGGCGCCATGTCAATGGCTGAATACAGGCCGTCCCGCCTGAAGTCTGCAAAGGTCAAGGCTGATCAGCTCACGGCAACAGGCACAACAACAGTTGTTACTTCCTGCCATAACTGCGTGGACGGACTTACGGACCTGATCGGACACTACAAGCTTGGAATGAAGGTAGAGCAGCTTGTCAACCTCGTTGCAAACGCACTTGTCATAGATGACAAGGTTGAAGAAAACAGGAAAAAATATGTATCAGCAGAAGCAGAGGCAGGTGTCGAGGCAACACAGTAATAGATAATGAATTGAAGAGATCATCCTCCCGCTTCGGCGGGAACAATCTCTTCCCATACAAACCTATAACCATAAACGAGGGACGCTATGGATACAAATACAAATAACCAGGCAGCAAACAGTTCTGTTGATAAACTGGACTGTGACCAGTTTTTGAGTGACGGTGCCTTCTGGTCAGCAGATGTCGCTGAAAAGCTTGCAAAGAACAGTGAAATGTCAGAAGGACTCACCGGGGCGCACTGGCAGGTAATCAATTTTGTACGAGGGTATTTTCAGGAAAATGGCAGAGGCCCTGAAGCAGTAAAGGTCGCAAAGCACTGCGATATTTCTATGGATGATCTATGCACTCTGTTCCCGTGCGGGCTTGTAAAGGGAGCATACAAAGTTGCGGGATTACCCAGGCCGCATGGCTGTATATAAAAAACTGTCGCAGCAGAAATCAGTTGAGAGCCACATTCAACAGACTCTCTCAGTTTAGTGATGAACAGAAATCGGGATCGAACGATCCCGACCTCCCGTAGAGGGAGGGAAGATAAAAACATCTTTCCCCTCCCTCTACCCCCCATCACCTTAAGATCTATGTTTATGGTGACGATAATCGTGACGTGCTCTCTCATGTGAATCTGCACAATACTCACCGTGCAATTCCAGTTCCGTTCCAATGCAAAGGTACTGAATTTCTATGTTAAGATAGGGCCATGAAACTCATTGACATCCACACGCACGGCATCAGCGGAGTTGATACTGCTGAAGCATCTGAACATCAGATCCTTACGATTGCTGAATTGCAGGGACAGGCCGGAGTATCAGAAATTATCCCCGCCGTGTATCCGTCCTCCCTTGCTGCAATGCGAAAGCAAATGCAGGCAATACAAAAGGCTATGGATATCCAGCGCTCAGGGAGTAGGAGCCAGGACGCTGAGATGAAAAGCAGCACATCAGCGGCAAAAATAATCGGCATGCACCTTGAAGGTCCGTTTCTCAATCCTGTTCAATGCGGCGCACTTGATGCCGGGTCATTCCTTGAAGCGGACGAAAAGACTTTTAAAGAGCTTATTGAAGGTTTCGAAAAAGAAGTAAAGATCATTACTATTGCCCCTGAACTTCAAAGGGCGACCTCACTTATACGACTCATCTCGGATATGGGAATCATTGCAAGTATGGGCCATTCTGATGCAACCTATGCCGAGGCTGAGAACGGCTTTCATGCGGGAGCCCGCGGCATTACCCATATTTTCAATGCAATGCGGGG
>CALZGI010000190.1 GCA_945786855.1 Thermodesulfovibrionia bacterium
ATTTCTTTTACACTTTCGGGAGGCATAATGGTGAATGAAACAAAAAAGATATGGATGGACGGCAGGCTGGTTGACTGGGCAGATGCGAATGTACATATTCTGACCCATACGCTGCACTACGGCACCGGTGCTTTTGAAGGCATCAGATGTTATAAAACAAAAGATGGTTCGGCAATTTTCAGACTACAGGAGCATATGGACAGACTGTTCGATTCCTGCCATATCCTGAATATTCAACCTCCCTTTACACCGAAACAGGTGAGCAGGGCCATTGTTGACACGATTAAGGCGAACAGGCTGAAGGAGTGTTATATCCGTCCCCTTGTGTTTATCGGAGACGGGGCCATGGGTCTGTATCACAAGGGCAACCCTATCAGAGTTGCCGTCGCAGTCTGGCCCTGGGGTGCCTACCTCGGAGAAGAGGGCATCAGAAATGGAATCAGGGTCAAGGTTTCTTCTTTCACCCGGCTTCATGTAAATGTAACAATGACAAAAAGCAAGACCTGCGGAGACTATGTGAATTCGACGCTGGCAAAGAGCGAAGCCGTTGCATGCGGTTACGATGAAGCCCTGATACTCGATACGGCAGGATTTGTGTCTGAGGGGACGGGGCAGAATGTTTTCATTGTGAGAGACGGTGAACTGATTACACCGCCGCTCCCGTCAATCCTTGAGGGAATTACCCGGAGAAGCATTATTGAAATGGCCCGGAAGGAAAAGATCAGTATTCACGAAAGAAATTTCACGAGAGATGAAGTCTACATCGCCGATGAAGCCTTTTTTACCGGAACAGCCGCAGAAGTGACCCCCATACGTGAAGTGGATGGCAGGGCCATAGGAAATGGCAGGCCCGGTCCTGTTACGAAAAAGCTTCAAGGCCTTTTTTTCAAGATTGTTAAGGGGCAGACAAAGGCGTATAAATCCTGGCTGACTAACATTTAGTACTATCCCTTCATGTTGTTCGCTTGTCAGTTGACATGCCCGTTGAGCAAAGGAATCTGCAATCAGCCGGACCTTAATCAGGTGCCCTCCCATAAGGGTAAGTTATTATTCCGCCGGGGGTCTGAGGCTTACTGAAGAACTGAACATCGAACATTCAACATTCAACATCGAATTCTGAATGGGAAAGATGAAGGAACAGATTTATGACCTTTGTATTTCATTCTACATTGGACGTTGAATGTTGGAAGTTCGATGTTCATCTTTATAACGTTTACGGGATCCTCCCCGCATCAGGGGAACCCCCATAACCTGCTGAAAATACAAATCTTTCCGGCATTCGTCTCTGTTTCTCTGAAATTGACTTTTTGCGGACAATGTGATAAAAAACGTAAAGTTAATATTTTGATTTAGAACGGAATCAACAATCCTTTCGGGACACATGGAAAAAAGGGCTTTCAAAAGAGTTCCTGTAAAGTTGCAGGCACGGCTGTTTTATGGAAACATGGTGTATACCGGCCTTGTCACCAATATTTCAGAAAATGGCATGTTTATGTGCACAAAGATGCAGTTCCCCGTTGATGCCCGCCTTATAACGGCCCTTAAGGCTGGAGATTCTACTTATCAGCTTCCCATAACGATCAGGAGAATTACACGACCCGGCAGTCATCCTGTATGCCTTGAAGATATAGGTATGGGAGTGCGGCTTCTGAATCCACCCAGGGAGTACATAGATTTTCTCACCGAAGCGGGGTCATCTCAATAATCCCCTGATTTTGTCTATCCCGTATATTTTATGAAAAGTTCTCCATTCAAGACTTCCCCTTTGGCAAGGGTCGATGCGACTCGATTCCGAGCGGATGAAGGGGGATTGTACGAATAATTTCTCTGAAAAATCTCCCCAAACCCCTCTCGATGCGAGTCTACGCTGAGAATCGCTCCGACTTTACCAAAGAGGGGTATACAAATTGAATTATCATTAATAAAAAGTTATTTTGATGTCCCGCCTTGCAGGCGGGGAGCTTCACTGATCCGCGAAGCCTTCCAACAATTTCTACAATCTGGTTGCTTGATAAAATTCATATGAAATTTGCTGTTTACCGGAGACTTCATGGATCTCCGTTCATCGGGCCTAAAGTTTTCAGATAATTATTCGATATAAACCCTAAGGAGAGAATAGCCGGTTATGCAATTGAAGAGAACAGCAACGAGTATATCAGCGAATGGGAAGGATTCTTCAGGAACAGGGGGTTCGCTTATGGAAAAAAGGGCCTCTGCACGATTTCCCTCTCAATTGGCGACAAGAATATTTTTTGGCAACATGATTTACTCAGGCACAGTGACTAACCTGTCGAAGAATGGCATGTTTGTACGAACGAATGTTCATTTCCCGGTAAGCGCAGAGATCATGATGGTTGTTTTATTGAATGATCACGCAGTAAAAATACCAATTAAAATCAAAAGAGCGGTTAAAGAAACAAATAACCTCAATCCTGGGGTACAAAGTGGTATCGGGGTCGAACTTCTTGAGACCCCTCAGCAATACATCAAGTTTGTCAGTCGATGTAAATCTCACCACTAAAACCCTCCCGGCAAGAGAATGGAATAGTCTCAGTCGTCATTTTCTTCTCTCTTCAATCTTCCTGTGATCAGCACGAATAAGGAAATTTAACTTAAAGCTTAATGTTAAGTTAAAGTTCTTAAGTATTGTCAATTAAATGTATATAATTTGTTTTGCTTTAGGGGCGGGAGGGGCTGAATCCAGAGAATGGGGGAAATATCTTTTCTATGTAATTCTTATTATGTTATAGTTTTACGTTCCTTAAGCAGCCGGCTGACCGTGATCAGCTGTCAGGAGATGCACATACCATTTTCTTTTAATCAGGGAGCGTACTTTTTGAAAAATCCTTTGAGCGTTCTCTGTATTTTTAGCTGATAGCTGAGTGCTGACCGCTGAAAACTGAATTTTTATTAATCAACCAGAAATATCTTTTTTTGATTTTCGCATATGCCCGAACTGACTCCTTTAATGAAACAGTATCAGGATATCAAGAGTAAGCATCCTGATGCTATCCTTTTTTTTCGTCTCGGAGACTTCTATGAGATGTTCGGGCAGGACGCGGTAACTGCCTCAAAGATACTCCAGATAACGCTCACTTCCAGAGACAAGGGGAAGTCTGATCCATTGCCCATGTGCGGAATTCCCCATTTCACATCGGAAAACTATGTCTCCAAACTCGTCAGGGCCGGGCACAAGGTTGCTATGTGCGAACAGGTTGAAGACCCGAAAGAGACAAAGGGAATCGTGAAAAGAGAAGTCGTGAAAGTAGTAACTCCGGGGACCTTTCTTCCCGACAATCCGAAGGAAAACAATTTTATTCTCGGTTTTTTCCGGAAGGAGAATATATACGGCATTGCTGTAGCAGACATTACGACAGGAGAATTTCTGATTTACGAAACTCATTCCGGAATTGTTGATGAGATAAACAGGTTTCAGCCGAAGGAGGTCCTGTACCCTGCCAGTTTTAAGGAAAACCTGTCGATCATTGAAGAGCTGAGCGATTTCTATCTTACCAGCTATGATGACTGGTACTTTGATTACATAGAGGCCTACCGGAAACTGATTAAACATTTCAAAGTGGCTTCCCTCGACGGGTATGGATGTGAAGGCATGATTGTCGCGATTTCTTCTGCCGGGGCACTGCTTAACTATCTTGAAGAAACGCAGAAAGATGCACTCACATTCAAGAAAATAAGCGTGTTGAGACGGGAATCAAAAATGCTGCTTGATGCCATCACTCTGAGGAACCTCGAAATTGTCAGGAATATGCGGAGTGGAGAGCTCGAAGGCACGCTGCTTTCGGTGATGGATGAAACGCTCACACCCATGGGAGGCCGGCTGATAAGAAACTGGCTCATCAATCCCCTCCTTGACGCAGGAGAGATTCGACATCGGCAGGATGCTGTTGCGTCCCTGCTGAATGACTCCGGAGAGTTGTCAAAGATACAGGACAGTTTAAAGGGTATCTATGACATTGAGCGCCTTGCGTCGCGCATAGGCAGCGGAACTGCCAATGCGAGGGACCTTTGGGCTCTCAAAAATTCTCTGGAGATACTGCCGGCGCTCAGGGACCTTCTCGGGGACTATGATGATAAGACAATTAAGGGACTGTCTGACCGCATTGATGATCTCCCGGAAGTTCAATCCACTATTGAAGACTCTATCGCAGGCGACGCCCCGTTGACCATCAAGGATGGCGGATTAATAAAAACAGGATTCAATTCGGAAATAGATGAACTCAGGGAGATAAGCAGCAGCGGAAAGGACTTTATTGCTTCTCTCCAGGCGAGAGAAAGGGAAAGAACGGGTATTTCTACGCTCAAGGTAGGCTTCAACAAGGTGTTCGGGTACTACATTGAGGTGACGAAATCCAATATTTCGAATGTACCCGAGGAGTATATCAGAAAGCAGACTCTGGTGAATGCCGAGCGGTTCATTACACCGGAGCTGAAAGAGTACGAATCAAAAGTCCTGGGCGCTGAGGAAAGGCTCAAGAACCTGGAGTATGAGGTCTTTATCAAGATAAGAAGTACTATTGCCGATGAAACTGAAAAGCTCCAGCAGACATCAGCGGCCATTGCAGAGCTGGACGCACTGTACAGTTATGCCTCTATAGCGAAAAAATATAATTACGAGCGTCCTGAAGTGACCGACGGGGACGTAATACAGATTCAAGAGGGCAGGCACCCTGTGATTGAAGGATTATCAGGGTCTGAAAAATTTATAGCCAATGACTGTTTAATAGATTCAGGTGCAAACAAAATTCTTATCATAACGGGCCCGAACATGGCCGGTAAATCAACCTATATGAGGCAGACTGCGCTCATTGTTCTCATGGCACAGGTTGGCAGCTTTGTGCCTGCCAGAGAGGCCCGGATCGGAGTTGTGGATCGGATATTCACAAGGATTGGTGCTTCAGACGTGATTACAAAAGGACAGAGCACATTTATGGTTGAAATGGTTGAAACAGCCAATATACTTAATAATGCAACGGATAAAAGCCTTATATTGCTTGATGAGGTCGGGAGGGGAACCAGTACATTTGACGGAATAAGTATTGCGTGGGCAGTTGTAGAGTACATTGCAAAAGAACTGGGAGCACGGACTCTTTTCGCCACTCATTATCATGAACTCACAGAGCTGTCTATTATTCTTGACGGAATAAAAAACTTAAATGTAGCTGTGAAGGAATGGGGAGACGAGATTATTTTTCTGAGGAGGATAGAAGAGGGTGGGGCAGACAAGAGCTACGGGATCCAGGTTGCGCGACTGGCCGGTCTTCCTGATGAAACAATCGGCAGGGCAAAAGAGATCCTCTCCAATCTTGAGAAGTCGGAGCTGAATGAGCTGGGCGCGCCGAAACTGGCCTATGCACCGGCTGATGTAAACTCACAAACCCCGAGGCCGGGCCAGCTTGACCTATTTACCACTCAGGCAGATCCCGTTCTCAAGGAACTCCTCGGACTTGACATCCTCAGTATGACCCCCATTGAGGCCCTGAACACGCTTTTTAAGATGAAGCAGAAACTGGATGAAGGGAAAGAAAAGGAAGCTGAGAGCTGAGAGCTTTTTTTAAGACCCCAATACAACATCAGGCATTTTCTTGGCCTTATTGAAGTAGCTGAGATTCAGTCCTACACGTGCGACGAGATTTCTCGGACTCCTCAGTCCCCTCTTCAGCATGCTTGTTAGTGAATAGGTCTGATGGTATGCCCACCAGTAGCCCCTTTGGAGTTCTTCGGCGGTCATGTTTTTGGGTTTGAATATGACTTCACTGGTGTGGTATTTTGACCAGTCCCTGTCGGTTATCCTTCCGTCTTTTTCCATCTGGTCGTAGAGGTTCGTGCCGGGAAAAGGAGTCAGTATGTGAAACTGCGCCGCATCGATATTGTTTTCATTAATGAAGTCCACCGTCCGCCTGAATACAGAGGTGTCATCCTCATCAAGGCCGAAGATAAAACTGCCCACTATGTTAATCCCCGCTTTATGGATTTTTGCAATAGCCTCTTTATAGGCATTCGGTGAGGTCCAGGATTTGCTCATCTCTTTCATGTTCTCTTCCGAAAGGGTTTCGAAACCGATATATGCATATTTGCCGCCGCTTTTTGAGTAGAGGGAGAGGAGTTCTTCATCCCGTGCGATATTAATGGACGCCTGTCCGCCCCAGATCCTGTTTAAGGGGATCAATGCTTTGAAAAGTTCCTTTGCATGCCTCGGCAGTCCGATGATGTTGTCATCAAGGAAAAAGAACTCTCTTGTGTCAAAGCTTTCTATCTCACTGATGGTGTCTGCCACGGGCCTGACCCTGAACTTGTTCCCGAAAAATGCGGTTACCGCGCAATATTCGCAGTTATAGGGGCACCCCCGGGTTGCCTGAAGGGAGTTGAAGGAAGTATAAATGCTTCTGTCGAGCAGGTCCCTCCGGGGAACTG
>CALZGI010000191.1 GCA_945786855.1 Thermodesulfovibrionia bacterium
GTGCATTTATTGACGAAAAAGAGCCTGCAGGGACTTGGAGCGAAAAGTCATCGGTCTTTCTTTTTTACGGCATTCACCCATCCTGAGCCCGTTATGATAAAGGTTTGAGTAAAGATAAATATAAGTATTGTGATTTATTTCATGTGCTTATAACCTTCTCTTTTAGAAGTTACTTGAGAGCTTTAACTGATTATTAATTGCACAGGTTCCTTACAAAATCCGGGATAAAAGGGAAGCGCCTCCTCCAATTAAGAGACTATAGGAAAATTTAGGTCAAAATGTCATGCCTGTCAAATAAAATTTATTTATAAATAACCAAGAAAATGTTATTATTGTTTACATATAAGCATTATTATGAGGCCATGCAGGGTGTTCCAATTACTGGTAGGTACATATTAGGGAAGATTGGAAGCAGTTAATATGATCACTGAATCTTAACACCATAAAAAATAGAGTTTTCCTTCTGGAGCAGAGCTTGTTTCAACCGCAGACATAGTAATTATATAATTCATTTTGTGGGAATATGTCTGTTTATGATCTTACGTGTGTTACTCATTAATATAATGCGTATAAACTCTCAATAGGTGTGTGGTTTTCATCACAGGAATCCTGATAATTTGACAGCTGTGTATCTAAAAAAGTGCATTAATTCAGTAGCAACACGATAGAGCACGATTTTTGTGCCAAAATGGCACAGTTTCTATAGTCTTTTTAATGTTTGTGCTTGGATATGATACTATAGTCATGGGTAGGAGAAAATCAAAATTATCAAGTACTTGCTTTAGGTTACATCGTTGAATTACCGTCCCCTATGATCTTATACGATATTGTATGAGTTTTCTGGTATTGTTTTTGCAGGATAATACATGATTTTTATGAGTAGTGACGAAGAGAAAATGAATTATCATGCCTGAAAGCTCAATTGCCATATTAAGTTCCCAGACTGATCAAAGCTATTATGACTCAATCAGACTGAAGAACTCACAGGTTGAAGTATACCCTACATCAGCTGCCGTCGATTTCAGCAATGGATATGCGCCAGATCTGGTGCTTCTTGATTGCGGGCATGAAGTGATAGACGGCCTCAGTGTCTTAAGAGATATAAAAATCTTCTATCCTCATATCCCTGTTATATTTATCACTGAAGTAACCTCTGACAACATAGCCGTAGAGGCATTTCGATGCGGTGCCCGGGATTATCTGAAAAAACCTGTCAACATAACAGAGCTGCTGAAAAGTATGGAATGTATTGTGCGTATCAAGAAAAGACCGCGGGAACAAAGGCGGTCATGTCTGATGAATATTTATTACAATGAGATGGACATGGGCCATACCCTGAAAGAATCACTGCCCCCGAATATCTTCATTGTCATTCAGCACATTGAAGCAAACCTGACCTGTCAGATGACACTCGATGATCTTGCGGAGATTGCTAACTCGAGCAAGTATCATTTCTGTAAGACCTTTAAAAAATACATAGGGATGAGTCCTCTCAAGTACGTGGTTCTGAAACGGATTAAGCGGGCGGAACTCCTGTTAATGTACTCTGATATGAATATCTCTGAAGCTGCCTGGGAATCGGGATTTAATGATCTGAGTAATTTTAATAAGCATTTTAAAAAATACACAGGGAAAACGCCAACCTCGTATAAATTACAATACTAAGACTTGTTCTCAGTGTTATTGTTTTTATGAATGTAGTTATTCAGAATGGAATTCTTTGCGTTCACCGCTTCTTCTTTAAACCGCTTCATCAACTTTCTTGCCCACACAAATTCAGTTGCGAGGATAGCAAGTCCGCCGATCATAGTGGCGATGCCCGGTCCGGGTGTTATCAGCATGATACAACCGAGCAATAAGATAGTGAATCCGACCACAATTTTGATCAGTCGTTTTGCCTGATCAACTGTTTTGATCAGGGGGCTTCTTCTTTTAATATCTTTCATTCAGGCAATGCAAAATTCACCCCCCGTTACATTTATATTAATAAGAGGTAAGGGGGGAGGGGAACTTTTGTTATGAGTTTAATCTATCATGTAACTGTTAAGACGACTCATTATTCAGCTTTTTTATAAAGGGAGCAAGAATGTCTATAGGAATAGGGAATATTGTTGTCGAGTTCTTTTCTGTAGCAACCTCGGTCAGGGTCTGGAGGTATCTCAACTGAAGCGCTGTTGGTTCTTTGGCGATTATTTCTGCTGCATCTGCAAGTTTCTGGGCGGCCTGAAATTCACCCTCAGCATGAATGACCTTTGCCCTCCGTTCACGTTCCGCCTCCGCCTGTTTTGCAATAGCTCTCAGCATCTCTTGCGGAAGGTCAACATTTTTAACTTCCACCGTACTCACTTTAATCCCCCATGGCTCAGTCTGCTCATCGATGATCTTCTGAAGTTCTGCATTCAATTCGTCTCTCTTGGCAAGGAGTTCATCAAGGGAACTCTGTCCAAGTACACTCCTCAGCGTCGTTTGCGAGATCTGTGATGTTGCGTAATGGAAGTCTTCCACCGCCGTAATTGCCTTTGTGGGATCAATTACCCTGAAATAAACAACGGCATTTACTTTTACGGATATGTTGTCCTGTGTAATAATGTCCTGGGCGGGCACATCAAAGGTCACTGTTCTCAGGTCAACCTTTACCAGTTTATCGATAATCGGCCAGATGATTATCAGTCCAGGTCCCTTGATCGGGATCAGCCGTCCCAGTCTGAACACCACTCCTCTTTCGTATTCACGAAGAATTTTGATAGCGCTCGTAATGAAATAAAAAACCAGAAGAACCGCAAATATTAATCCTGAAAAGCCTACCTGGGGCATATTGTTCCTCCTTATCTAAAGATGATTAATGAATTCATTATATCAGATGGTCATGTATCGGTATTGCCTGCGGTAAAAGCCCGCGTCAGCGGTGCACTTTTAGTTTCAGGTTTTCAACCTTCTCGACGGTGACTTTCTCACCTGCCTTCAGCGGCTCATCACTCCATGCCTGCCAAATTTCTCCATGGACAAATACCTGTCCCTCCTCATGGATGTCGGTTTTTGCTTTGCCTTTGAGTCCAACGAGTCCTTCTGTGCCTGTCACCGGTTTTCGTCTGAACGCTTTTACGACGAGAAAGACTGTCAGGCTGAAAAACAACGTTGTCAGCCCCACCGCAGGAAGTATTACCTTTAATGACAGCCGGAAAAAAGGCAGAGGAGAATCAAAGAGCATAATTGAGCCTATGGTCATAGAAAACAGGCCGCCGATTGTCAGCATCCCGAAGGATGTAACTTTGATCTCGAGAATGAAGAGAACTATAGCAAGCACAATCAGCAGAAGGCCCGCGTAGTTTACGGGAAGCGTCTGGAATGAATAGAGTGCCAGTATTAATGAGAGGGTTCCAAGGACGCCCGGGAATATGGCTCCGGGATTTGTCAGTTCAAAGAATATCCCGTAAAAGCCCAGCAACATAAGCAGGTAAGCAACATTCGGATTGCTGATGAGGTCAAGTATCTCATGTCTGAAATCTGTTTCCCTGCGGACAAGGGAGACGCCTTTCGTATTCATTGTCTGTTTCCCGAGCGATGTATCAACTTCTCTCCCATCTAATGTTTCCATAAGGGAGACAATATCCGGAGAAACTATGTCTATGACATTCAGTTTCAATGCCTCCTGTTCGGTTATGGATACACTTTCCCGTACAGCCTGTTCGGCCCATTCGGCATTTCGCTGCCTCTTTTCCGCGAGGGATTTAATATATGCGGCAGCATCATTGACAGCCTTGTCCGCCATGGTCTTGTCCATTTTGCCGCCCACGCCGACGGGATGAGCAGCGCCTATATTCGTGCCGGGGGCCATTGCGGCAACGTGCGCTGCAATGGTGATGAAAACACCTGCTGAAGCGGCCCGTGCTCCGCTCGGAGAGACATATACTACAACAGGTACTTCACTGGAAATAATTTTCTTGACGATCGATCTCATAGATGTATCGAGCCCGCCCGGTGTGTCCAGTTCTATAACGAGTGCATCGGCTTTTTCTTTTTCAGCGCTGTCAATGCTTTTGGATATGAATTCAGACATAACGGGATTTACGATGCCTTCAACAGTTATTACTGTGACATCCGCCTCAGAAAGCCCGATAAGAAAAAGCGAGAAAAGGAACGCTGAAATAAGGAGGAAAGTTTTCTTCATCACTGTGGAATTATAACTGGAGCAGCCTTGCAATTGTCAAGACATTTCATTATCATATGAATACCATTTGCTGACTTAAATGTATTAAGGTAAGCAATTATTTTATATGCTGAAAATTAACGAGATCTTCAAAAGCATTCAGGGCGAATCAACCTACGCAGGTCTTCCCTGCACCTTTGTAAGACTTGCCGGCTGCAACCTCAGGTGCACCTACTGTGATACGAACTATGCCTACTATGACGGAAAGGAACTTTCCGATGATGATATAGTGAAAAAAATTGAAGAGTACGGTGTACAGTGTGTGGAGTTTACCGGAGGGGAGCCGCTGCTGCAGGAGGAAACCCCCAAGCTTTTAAAAACGCTTCTGGATAAAGGATACAACGTGCTCGTCGAAACGAACGGTTCGATCTGCATCGGCTGCCTTGATAAAAGGCTGAACCTGATCATGGATTACAAGACTCCCAAAAGCGGTATGAGTGAAAGAATGCGGCCGAAGAACTTCGAGTTCCTGAAACCTGCGGACCAGATAAAATTTGTCCTCATGGATGAATCGGATTACATATGGGCCAAAGATGTAATCAAAAACAATAACCTGATCGAAAAATTTGACAATATTCTTATGTCTCCTGCCTACGGAGAACTTTCCCCTAAATCACTGGTCACCTGGGTATTGCAGGATAATCTTCAAGTGAGAGTGCAGTTGCAAATTCATAAATACATCTGGGCTCCTGACGAACGTGAAGGAGTTTAGGGAGAAAAGCTCTCAGCGATCAGCACTCAGCACTCAGCCTTTCGAAAAAAACCTTAAAAAAGAATTGCAGGAACTTCGAAAAGGCGGACTCTTGCGCACGACTGTCTGTGTCCAGCCATCCCGCAATACACATGTTGTTATTGCTGGAGAAAGCTACGTTAATTTGTCTTCAAACGATTATCTTAATCTGTCATCCCATCCGGACATAGTGAAGACTGCTGTTACGGCTTTAAATAAATATGGATTTGGATCCGGTGCATCACGGCTCCTGAGCGGGACCTGCAGACCACACGAAGAGCTCGAAAAGAAAATAGCACAATTTAAAGGGACAGAGGCTGCACTAGTCTTTAACACGGGGTATGCTGCCAACACGGGGGTCATTCCGGCTTTAGCGGGAACAGGGGATATTATTTATAGTGATGAGCTGAACCATGCGAGTATCGTTGATGGGACGCGACTGTCGAAAGCAGATGTGAAAGTTTACAGGCACAGAGATGTCAGTCATCTTGAAACTCTCCTTAAAGAAAGTCGGGGGAGCAGAGCGGGAAAGAGGATCGTAGTGACCGACACGGTTTTCAGTATGGACGGTGATATAGCGCCCCTCAATGATATTGCAGGATTGTGCAACAGGTATGGTGCCATGTTCATGGTTGATGATGCCCACGGGACAGGAGTCCTCGGAAAGACCGGAAGGGGAGGGCATGAGCATTTCGGAATGAATGGGGGCCCCATTATTCAGATGGGAACGTTGAGCAAAGCCGCCGGTTGTTACGGAGCTTTTATTGCAGCTGAAAAAGACGTTATCGATCTGCTCATAAACAGGGCGCGCAGTTTTATATACTCAACATCACTACCCCCTGCCGTATGCGCGGCAGGAGTAAAAGCAATAGGTATCATTGAGTCGAGGTCAGCCAGGTTGAGAAAGAAACTGTGGAAAAACAGAAAGCGTCTCTATGAAGGCATTGTCAATCTCGGATTTGATACCCTCAATTCAGAAACTCCCATAATTCCCATTATGGCAGGAGATAGAAAGAAAGCGCTGAAACTTGCCGGACACCTGTATAAACACAAAATATATGCACCGGCTATCCGCCCCCCCACCGTGCCTGAGGGGAAGTGCCGGATAAGGTTTTCAGTGACGGCCGGACACAGAGATGAGGACATTGACAGGGTTCTCGAAGTCTTAAAGAGAGTAAGGTGAACGCTGATGTTCTACTTCTCCATAGGGGGAGAGGGGAAAAACTGCTGAGGTGAGTTTGTCATTATGGTATGCCTGATAACCGGTTCATCGAGAGGTCTTGGAAAAGCCGTTGCGATTGCATTTGGCAGCAGGGGGCACAGGGTTGTTATTCATTGTAAGAAGAATAAAAGTGATGCAGAAGATGTTGCATCGAAAATGAAGGAATCGATGGTCGTCGAAGCGGATGTGAAAAACATTCATGAGGTAAAGCCTCTGGTAAATGAAGTAGTCAATAGATATGGCAGAATTGATGTGCTTGTCAATAATGCCGGAATTACAAAAGAATCATTGCTCATCAAAACTTCTGAGCAGGATTTTGATGAAGTAGTGAATGTAAATCTCAAAGGCCCCTTTAATTTTATCCGCATAGTGGGTCGTCACATGATGAAGCAGAAGAGCGGAAGCATAATAAATATATCATCCTATGCAGGGGTAAAAGGCAAAGAGGGTCTTGCGTCCTATTCAGCATCAAAGGCCGGCCTCATAGGATTAACAAAAACAGCATCAAGGGAAATGGCACCGTTCAACGTGTCCGTGAATGCTGTCCTTCCGGGCTACATGCTCACTGATATGGGTGCAGCTTCGAGCGGCAAGGCACGGGAGGCTGCTCTTGAAAACAGTCTGATAAAAGAATTTTCAAGCCCTGAGCTTGTTGCGGAGTTTATTTTTAATTTAACAGAGATGAAGGAGATTACAGGACAGGTCTTTAACCTGGATTCCAGAATTGTATAAGTTAATTCAGAGCGAAAGGCTGACAACTGGTTGCTGAAAGTTTTTTTACTATGGGTAAAGGTATCTTCATAACAGGAACCGACACTGGTGTAGGAAAAACATATGTCGCAGCGGGCCTCATTCGGGCCATGAAGGAATCGGGTATTCAAGTATGTCCTATGAAGCCGGTCGAGACAGGATGCCGGGTGAGAAAAGGAGAACTGGTCCCTGCAGATGCAAACAGGCTTATCAGGTCAGCGGGCATTCATGAACCGCTGAACCTGATTAATCCCTACAGGATGAAACAGCCTCTGGCGCCGGCGGTTGCGGCAGAAAGCGAAGGAATAAGAATAAGACGGGAGAAGATATTATCTGCCTACAGGAGAATATCTCACAAATATGAAATGACCGTCGTCGAAGGGGCAGGGGGGATTATGGTGCCTGTCCATAAAAAGTATCTTTTCCTTGATCTCATCAGTGACATGAATCTCCCCGTACTCATTGTGTCAAGGCCGGGCCTCGGAACAATCAACCACACGCTTCTCACAATTAGTGCGGCACAGAATGCCGGGATTATTGTTCTCGGAGTAATATTGAATGACCCGTCGGGAACGAAAAAAGACATGTCCCAAAAATCAAATCCCGATGTAATAAAAAAACTTGGAGGAGTACCGGTATTCGGCACAATTCCCTTTTCATCAAAGAAGGACACTCATAGCTTTGGAAAATTATCTGCTGTGATCATGGAAATTGCTGCTGCTGATATAAGTAATTATATTGCTGATTCTGGCTCTACCGGGGAGTTGTTTGATATATAAGCCTCTTTTTTAGCTCTTTGAATTTCACTCAAAAAGTCATTTGCCTGGGCATGAATATTGTCAAATATCTGATTGAACACAGGATTGTACGGTGCCGAACAATAGTGTATCGGCAGATGATATTTTTTATTTCTTTTTGCGTTATACACCGAAAGATTATCCTCAAAATTAGCGGTAACAGCATCAGCATTCTCTTTTGTAGTCCCAATGAGAAAAACCATGAACTCGCTCTCGTTGACACGGGCAATAATGTCTGAAGTCCGAAAAGAATATTTCAGTAATTTAGAGGTCTCGAGTACCATCAGTTTCGCTTCTTCGTGACCCAGTTTCTCCTTTATCATTTCTAAATTATGTATATCAGCATAAAACACCATGATGCCGTTCTTGTCCCGCTTGGCAAGCCTCAGGTGGTGTTCAATCAGATTGAGAAATCCCCGGTAGTTATAGAGGCCCGTGAGTTCATCGATAAGTGAAAGTTTATTTGCCCTGCTTTCGAGGCTTTTCCGTTTTGCAATTTCATGAGAGAGCGTTTTTATGAATGTGAATAAGATTCTTACTATAATGTGATACCAGCATGCTCCGAGAAATATCATGCAGCCTGTAACCAGGCCGGGAGGGAGACCGTTTTCCTTCAGGAGGGCATAGACTACGGCTGCATAACTTAATAAGGCGACGACAGATATGCTGAACAGCCCTTTCGTGGGCCCATTATTTGACGCATGTTTCTTGATTTTAAGAGTCCTGATCATCACTGCCACAGTAATCGCAAGCGATGCCAGAACAAGGGTCGCAGAGACTTTATCGGATATCGTCCACATATCAGTATTGAATGGAATACTTTCTATCATCTTTTATTTCTCCTTCAGCTGGTGGTCCAGTATGTATATAGTATCGAAATATTTTCGGAAATCTTTACCATTTAATTCCCTGCTTCTCCGGGAAAACTGATTTCAATGCGCAATAGTGCCCGTTGAGGCAGGGAATATAAAGCTGTGCAAAAAATGTTATTCTTAAATTTTCAAATAAGGAATGGGAAGATGCGTCATCCAGAGTGGATTAAAGTAAGTTTAGCCGGCATGCATGACACAAAAAAAGTCCTTCGCCATCATGGAGTTTCGACGGTTTGTGAGGAGGCCAGGTGCCCGAACCGGGGAAAATGCTTTTCAGAGAGCACGGCTACATTTATGATACTGGGAGACCGGTGTACGCGAAACTGTGCGTTCTGTGCAGTTGAGTCTTCTCTTCCCCTGCCGCCCGATCCCGATGAACCGCAAAGAGTAGCTGAGGCAGCGGTTGAGCTGGGACTGAAATTTGTGGTCATCACGTCCGTGACAAGAGACGATCTTTCTGACGGGGGGGCAGATCAGTTTGCAAAAACGATACGGGCAGTCAGGCAGATGGGTAAAAGCATTAAAATTGAGGTGTTGACGCCTGACTTTAAAGGTAGTACTGAAGCTTTAAATGCAGTGCTCGGAGCAATGCCCGACGTGTTTAATCACAATATTGAGACAGTTCCCAGGTTGTACGGGGCAGTCAGACCCATGGCAGATTACGGGACTTCTCTGGATATTCTGAAAAATGCAAAGAAACTTTATCCTGAGGCGACATCAAAATCAGGCATCATGGTCGGTCTGGGGGAGGATGAAGGTGAGGTACTTCAGGTCATGAAGGATTTGAGAGATGCTGAGTGTGATATCCTGACCGTCGGACAGTATCTCCGGCCCGGAAGACGAAACATACCTGTTGTAGAATATATCACCCCCGCGGTATTTGAAAAATACAGGGCGGCAGCCCTCGGACTGGGTTTCAGGGCTGTTGCATCATCACCCCTGACCCGCAGTTCCATGAATGCTGAAAAGATATTTGATGAAAATAGGGGGTGATCAGAACACAAAAAGGGCCGGGGGTCCAAGGGTATGAATACTGATTTCTCATTTCACTTGGAATTTACGGGGCATATATGTATCATTAATTGTTATAAATGAATAAGAATTCAGTCAGGTTTTCATAGTTTTTAAGAGGAGATTGAATGTACGAATTTAAGAGAATAAAACGATTACCGCCCTATGTCTTTGCAATTGTCAACAAATTGAAGATGGAGGCCAGGAGGCAGGGGGAAGACATTATAGATCTTGGAATGGGCAATCCTGACCTGCCTACACCGAAACACATTATAGATAAGCTCACCGAAGCAGCTCAAAATCCTAAGAACCACAGGTATTCCGCTTCAAAAGGGATAACCCAGTTACGGCTTGCTATATGTGAGTGGTACAAAAGACGTTTTGATGTTGACCTTGATCCCGAGACTGAGGCAGTGGCAACCATAGGGTCGAAGGAGGGGCTGTCCCATCTCGCTTATGCAATGATAGAACCGGGAGACCTTGTATTAACGCCCGCCCCTGCTTATCCGATCCATCCTTACAGTTTTATTCTTGCGGGAGGCGATGTGAGGAGCATTCCCGTCCAGAGAGGTGCCGACTTTTTCGAGAGTATGGAGAATGCATTCAGCTCTGCATGGCCGAGGCCGAAAATTCTGCTCATCAATTTTCCTCACAACCCCACAACGACATGCACCGACCTGGAGTTTTTTCAGAAGGTCGTTGATTTCGCAAAGGACAATAATGTTATTGTGCTCCATGATTTTGCCTATGCAGACCTTACCTTTGACGGGTACAAGCCGCCGAGCTTTCTGCAGGCCTCTGGCGCAAAGGACGTGGGGGTGGAATTTTTTTCGCTGACGAAAAGTTATTCCATGGCAGGTTGGAGGGTTGGTTTCTGCTGCGGGAACAGGGAACTTGTGGGGGCCCTGACTACGATTAAGAGTTACCTCGACTACGGGATGTTTCAGCCGATCCAGATTGCGAGTATCATTGCATTAAGGGGACCGCAGGATTGTGTTGGAGAAATAGTAAAGACCTATCAAGACAGGAGAAATGTCCTGATTCAGGGGCTGAATAATGCGGGGTGGCAGATAGAGCCGCCGAAGGCGACCATGTTTGTCTGGGCAGAAATCCCCGAACCCTTTAAAAAGATGGGTTCTCTGGAATTTACGAAATTTCTGTTAAAGAGTGCTGGTGTGGCCGTTTCACCGGGAATAGGGTTTGGGCCTGCGGGGGAGGGATTTGTACGCTTTGCCCTCGTCGAAAACGAACACAGGATACGTCAGGCTGTGAGAGGAATAAAAAAGGCGTTGAATCAGTAATGAAGTCTGAATACAATTCAAGTCATTCGTAATCCGTCCTCAAGTAAAGACATTTTGTGGTCCCGACCAGTCAATCATTTGAGTTGTTCCAACGGGGAAATGGTTGTCACCAAACCCTTGAATAAATCGAATAAGTTAGAGCATAATATCGGTTCAGGTAAATTTGAATATAATAAGGATATGCCTGGAACCAGAGAGTAAAATGAAGAAAAAAGCGGTCAACATAGGCATTATAGGTTTTGGTACCGTAGGGACGGGAACGGCCCGAATCCTCCTGAAACGGCGCAGAGAGATTGAGGAGAAATGCGGTTTCGCCATTGTCTTGAAAAGGATTGCTGATCTTGACATAAAACGCGACAGGGGCATTAACATTCCGAAGGGTCTGCTCACGTCGGATTCCCAATCCATATTAAATGATCCGGAGATTGATATTATTGTTGAGCTTATAGGCGGAATTCACCCGGCAAAGGAAATCACGCTCAGCGCCCTGAAAAAGGGAAAGAATATTGTCACAGCAAACAAGGCTCTTCTTGCAGAGGAAGGCCGGCAGATATTTAAGGAAGCGGCAAAAAACAGAGTAGAGGTAGGGTTTGAGGCATCAGTTGCCGGAAGCATACCTATCATAAAGGTCATCAGGGAATCTCTTGTTGGAAACAGACTCAGCAGTATCTTCGGAATTATAAACGGTACTGCAAACTATATATTGACTGAGATGACTGAGTCAGGCGTGAATTTTGAGACAGCTCTCAAGGAGGCCAAAGAGCTGGGTTATGCCGAAGCGGATCCCACCTTTGACATTGAGGGTGTTGATTCCGCACATAAGCTTACGATAATGGCATCCCTTGCTTTTGGCATACCATTTTCTTTTAAAAAGGTTTACACTGAAGGGATAACGAGGATAACACCGCTGGACATACAGTTTGCTTCTGAATTCGGGTACAAAATAAAGCTGCTGGCCATAGCCAAACAGGACGGAATGGATGTGGAGTTGAGAGTTCATCCAACCATGCTGCCCGCAGATGATCTTATTTCAGGTGTGAGTGGCGTATTTAATGCAATCTTCGTACATGGAGATGCCGCCGGTGACGGGATTTATTACGGCAGGGGTGCCGGAGAAATGCCGACGGGAAGTGCAGTTGTCAGTGATATCGTTGATATAGCGAAGAATGTTGTGAGTGGTGCTGGAAAAAGCATTCAGAGAATGAGCATAACTGATAATACCGGGTTGAAGATTAAAAAAATGGAAGACATACGGACCGGTTACTATCTCAGATTTTCAGCCCTTGACAAGCCAGGTGTCCTGTCAAAAATCTCTGGAATACTCGGCAGCCATAACATAAGCATCAAGTCAATGATTCAGAAAGGCAGGGAAAAAGAGAAAGCCGTGCCTCTTGTCATGATGACCCATGTAGCACGGGAGAAGGATATGATCGGGGCACTCAAGAAAATCGACAGGATGTCTGTTGTGTCCGGAAAGACCATGTACCTGAGAGTAGAAGGAGAAGAGGGATAAAATGGCAGATGAAAAAATAGACAAAAAACTTGATATCCGGGGTGAGGTTTGTCCCTATACACTGGTAAAGTCCAAGCTCGGTATCGAGAGTATAGAAGTAGGGCAAATCATGGAGATACTCCTCGATTATCCCGAGGCTGCTGACAGCATACCAAAGGCGATGCTGAATTACGGACATACCGTTATAAAAGAAGAAAAGATTAATCCCAAAGAGTGGATTATTCAAATAAAAAAAGAGGTTGAGGACTAATGGATTTTACAGAAGAACAACTGAAACGATACAGCAGGCACATTATCCTGCCTGAAGTAGGCGGGAAGGGACAGAAAAAAATTTCTGAGGCGAAAGTATTACTGGTCGGTGCCGGAGGACTTGGATGTCCTGTCGGTTACTACCTTGCTGCAGCTGGCGTAGGAACCATTGCCATAGTAGACAATGACAAAGTAGAGCTCAGCAATCTTCAGCGCCAGATTGCACACAGTGTTAAGACCCTGGATATGTATAAAGCTGATTCGGCAAAGCAGACCTTCGAGGCGCTCAACCCCGATGTGAATGTGATACCGATTAAGGAAAGGTTAAACAGTAAAAATGTTCTGGATCTGTTTAAGGAGTATGACATTATCGTTGACGGGACAGATAACTTCCCGACCAGATATCTGATAAATGACGCATGCGTCATGCTTGATAAACCTCTTGTGAGCGGTGCCATTTTAAGGTTTGAAGGACAGGTAACGACCATACTGCCCCATGACGGGCCCTGTTACCGCTGTCTTTTTGAGGAACCGCCTCCGGCCGGACTGGTGCCTTCCTGTCAGGAAGCGGGGGTTCTGGGGGTCTTACCCGGTGTTATCGGTGGTCTGCAGGCAACAGAAGTTCTCAAACTGATAATAGGGAAAGGGAAACCGCTCAAGGGAAACCTGTTAATATATGACGCCCTCGGGGTCAATTTCAGAAAGGTAAAAATTCCCAAGAACGAGGATTGTCCGATATGCGGGAAAGATCCTCAAATCACGGACCTTACCGATCTCCCGGAAGAGTATTGTTCGATATAAGTGAGCTTTCAGCCATCAGCTGTCAGCTTTCAGCGAAAGAATTAAAACAGATTTTAATATTCATGGAGGCACGTTAATGGGTTATGTGAAAGGGCTTAAATGCAGGGAATGCGGGAGAGAGTACAGCATTGACCCCATTTATGTATGTGAATTCTGTTTCGGCCCTCTTGAAGTCGTGTATGACTATGACGCAATAAAGGACGTCTTGACCCGTGAAGCAATACTGTCAAGACCGCAGAATTTGTGGAGGTATAAAGAGCTTCTCCCCCTTGACGGAGAGCCTACATGCGGTCTTGATTCCGGGTTCACTCCCCTTGTCAGGGCAGCCAGGCTTGCTGAGCAGATCGGAATAAAGAAACTGTATATAAAGGATGACACCGTTACCCATCCCACTCTCTCCTTCAAAGACAGGGTCGTTGCGGTTGCTCTTTCAAAAGCACGGGAGTTTGGATTTAACACCGTTGCATGTGCTTCTACCGGAAATCTTGCGCATTCAGTCTCGGCGCATGGAGCGGCAGCGGGCTTTAAGAGGTTTATATTTATTCCGTCGTCTCTTGAAAAAAGCAAGATTATCGCGTCCCTTGCATATGGACCGAACCTCATAGCTGTAGACGGCAACTATGATGATGTGAACAGGCTTTGCAGTGAGGTTGCCAATAAATACAACTGGGCATTTGTGAATATTAACATCAGGCCTTTTTATGCTGAAGGATCCAAATCACAGGGATATGAGATCATCGAGCAACTTGGCTGGAAGGCCCCTGATGCGGTCGTTGTCCCCTGCGCGAGCGGTTCTCTTCTCACCATAATATGGAAGAGTTTTAAGGAAATGAAAGACATCGGGCTCATTGATGATCTGGGCACGAAGGTGTATTCCGCCCAGGCCACGGGCTGCTCTCCTATTGTGAAGGCCATTAAGGATGGTGTTGACGTGATCAAGCCGGTGAAACCTGATACAATTGCCAAATCACTTGCCATAGGGAATCCTGCAGACGGTTTTTATGCGAAAGAGGTCACAAGGGAAACAGGCGGGTACGGTGCCGATGTTTCTGACGCGGAAATAATTGATGCAATAAAGCTTCTTGCCGGGACAGAGGGGATTTTTGCCGAGACTGCGGGCGGAGTAACACTGGCGTCGGCCATTCAACTTGTAAAAAGCGGACACATTAAAAAAGATGATGTTACCGTATTGTGCATTACGGGGAACGGATTGAAGACAAAAGAAGCTATAGTGGGTCACACAGGTGAACCCCATCACATAAATCCGAACCTGAAATCTTTTGAGGAAGTACTGGGAAAGATCAATTCGTAATAACAGACTATTGAATTCAAAGGAGGTATATAAATGGCAGTAACAGTTAAGATACCAGTTCCTCTTCAGAGGCTGACTCAGGGAAAAGAAGAAGTTGAAGGTGACCCGGGAACAATAATTTCCCTGATCAACAGCCTGGACCAGAAATATCCGGGACTTGGGGAGAGGATATCTGAAGACGGGAAGTTGAGAAGGTTTGTCAACATATATGTGAATGAAGAAGATGTGCGGTTTATGAAAAATGAGGACACAGAAGTCAAAGACGGGGACGAAGTATCTATCGTTCCTGCGATTGCAGGCGGTGCCTTCTTGAAATTATTCTGCAAATGAAGGCGGATTCCATGTATAAATCCTGTTTGTCTTTCGAAGTACATCAGGGGGGGAAATGAAAACCAGAGTGAAATTAACCTTTCCGCAGAATCTCATCAAGGAACCCATTATTTTTACGATGGCAAAAAAATACGATGTAATACCGAACATCAGGAGGGCCCGTGTTACAGAGACGGTAGGGGAGATGATTCTTGAACTTGAAGGGGAAGATGAAAACGTGAAAAGCGGAATTGAATCTCTGAAACAGCTTGGTCTCGATGTGGAGCTCGTTGAAGGTGACATACTCGAATAATGATCCAACCCTGGCATGGCCTTATTGAGCAATACAGAGATTTCCTTCCTGTATCAGAAAAAACTCCCGTCATAACCCTGAACGAAGGGAACACCCCTTTAATAAAGGCATCCCATATACATGAAGTTGTCCAGGGAGAAATCGATCTGTACTTTAAATGTGAGGGAGCGAACCCGAGCGGGTCATTCAAAGACCGAGGAATGACCATGGCGATTTCAAAAGCCGTTGAAGAAGGTGCGAAGGCCGTTATATGCGCATCAACGGGAAATACTTCGGCGTCGGCGGCCGCATACTCTGCGAGGGCCGGCCTTGGGGCAATCGTCATCATCCCGGAGGGGAAAATAGCCATGGGCAAGCTTGCCCAGGCAATGATACACGGGTCCATGGTCATTCAGATCGAGGGAAATTTTGATGATGCATTGAAGATTGTCAAGGAGCTTGTTGCCCGGCAGAATTTCGCACTTGTCAATTCGTTGAATCCGTTCCGGATCGAAGGACAGAAAACGGCAGCCTTTGAAGTGTGTGATCAATTGGGCTCAGCCCCGAAGTATCATGCCCTCCCTGTGGGAAATGCGGGTAATATTACCGCCTACTGGAAGGGATACGGGGAATATCAGTCATCAGGCAGAATAGATGGATTGCCGAAAATGCTCGGTTTTCAGGCCGCGGGGGCTGCACCGATCGTGAGAGGCCACCCTGTTGGAAAGCCCAGTACGGTGGCAACGGCCATAAGGATTGGAAATCCGGCAAGCTGGAAGGGTGCGGAAGCAGCAAGGGACGAGTCGGGGGGCGTAATAACCGATGTAACAGACAAGGAAATTCTGGATGCCTATGCATTCATTGCATCAAAAGAGGGGATTTTCTGCGAGCCGGCATCGGCAGCCTCTCTCGCAGGAGTAATAAAATTATCACAGCGGGGATTCTTCTCCTCCGGGGACACTATTGTATGCACTCTTACGGGACACGGGCTCAAAGATCCTGATAACGCAATACAGCTCTCAAAGCAGCCATTGAAAGTGGATGCTGAAATATCTGTCATTGAGGATGTTTTGAAAGGCTGCTGTATCTGAACTGCCTTAATACAAATTGATTCTATTGCATTCCTGAGTAACCGTTTTCCAGCAATAGGATTCTGATAACTTTCATCAGCAATCATTCATGACAATCCCTGAACGCGATGAGTGACTTAGTGAACATTGACAGGTCTAAACTCTTCGCAAAATCTGTGGACTTTGTAGACCCCATAGTAATGCCATGAATAGTGGGAAACACGATAATCATATGTTATTTTTTTATTTCACTTAATGGCTTCGATATGCAGGAGAAGACTTCAGTCAAAACTCGCAGCTTTTCTGATAAGTATCAATTATCCTCAGGTTGAGAATCTCACAGGATTATTAACAATTAGACAAAGTTCGCAATTTTGACCAGAGAAAAATCTGCGAATAACAGGTTTAAATCTTCAGTCATTTATTAATAAACGATTGAAATGTTCGCATCCTTCCGTTGTCATCCACACTCAACAATTCGCTTAAAGCATCAAGTGACATTACGTCAAAAAGGGCTTGACTTATTTCTGAAAGAGAGAAATTCGAGGGGAGTGATAAATCATTGACTCCAGCATGAAAGAAATGATTTGATGTCTTA